>CAYOOA010000012.1:46854-51838 GCA_964405455.1 uncultured Anaerolineaceae bacterium
GAAATCTTTATCAATAATCTGAAAAAAGTCAGGAAGGTTCTCTGATATGTTTTGTATCGCCTCTTTCGTCGTCCTCTCCATCCTGGGCATCTTCAGCGCCTCCAACCGTGTCCTGGCTAAAGAAGCCCTGGATTGCGTCCTGCGCCGGGTGACCTTCCGGCCCTGCAACACCGGCTTTGATCAAAAGATGAAAGCCAAAATCCTGGGCGTGGTCATCACCCGCTCCGAAAATGCAGCCCGGTTCCTGAACAAGTATTTTGAAGCCATCGCCTGGGTTTTTATTGTCCTCATGCTGGCCGCCACCTTCATGTTCGGTCGCGGCCTGTATTACTTCTACACCTTCGGCAACTGCAACGGTCCCGAACAGGCAGATGCCTTCTGCATTTTTGACCCGACGGGAGCCACCACCCAGGTCTCCGGCTCGCCCAAGTGCTCGGTCAACGCCGTCAAGGGCGTGGACGGCCTGAACACCACCGGCCTGACCCTGCAGGATTTCCCCACCCTCAATCCCGGCGCGCAAAAGAGCATCATCTTCATCGGCTCCTACCACTGCGATTACACCCGCAAGGTCTATTCCACCGTCAAGGACATCGCCGATCGCTACCAGGCCAACCTCCACTTCCTGGATTACCCGATCAACGAACCCAATGATAACTTCGCCCGCCTGGGTTACTGCGTCAACCAGAAGGACCCCGCCAAGTACTGGCAGATGAACGACATCCTCTTCTCCACCCCCAAGGATCAGATTGACCAGCCCGGCTTTGTGGACAAGATGCTGACCGACCTCGGCCTCAACCCGGCCATCATCGCCGGCTGCACCAGTGATGTGCAAACCGAAACGGCCGTGCAGAAGATGCTCAAGCAGATCGAAGACACCAACTTCTACGGCACGCCAACCATTTTCATCAACGGCAATAAGGGCCTGGTCGGTCCCAAGCCGCCGCGCGTCTATAAAATCCAACTGGAAGGCTTCTTCTGGTTCTTGAAATAAAAAGCAAATCCCCGTAATAATTACCGTAGAGGCGACGCATGCGTCGCCTCTACGGTTTTGTGTTTAGGTAGTAACTTTTTCAGGGTTGGTCTGGATGCGGATTGAATGACGTAGGTACGATTCACAGACCCCCAGGGGGGTGCTGCGCGACCAACCCTTACGGCGTTTATCGCCTGGTAAGGGCGGGTCCGTGGTTGTGGCGGCGTCAAACCATCGCTGCCCAGACCCGCCCCGGGCACCTCCCCCACTTTGCCCAGATTCTCTTTGCAATCTTAACCATCATTTAATGTATAATTTTCATCAAGCAATTCCCGCGGGGAGGATCGCGGAGGATGATTTTATGACACTGCTCACAGATGGTCAGTGGATTGGCAACACCTACCAGGTGGAGCGTTACCTGGGCGAGGGGGCCTTCGCCGAGGTGTACCGCGTGCGCCACCGTTTCCTCGGCCGCCAGGCGATGAAAGTCTTCAAGGCGACCGGTCTCACCCTGCCGGAAATTGAGACCATGCTGGAAGAAGCCGTCCTGCTCTCGCAGATCGGCCATCCCAACATCATCCGCGTCTTCGATGCCAACATCGCCGAAACCCCGGCCGGCATGCTCGGCTACTTCACCATGGAATACGTTGCCGGCGGCAGCCTGGATCAATTCTGGCGCTCCTTCGGCAGCAAGCGCATGCCCGTTGAGACCGCCGTGGAGGTGCTGCGCCAGGCCTGCCGCGGGCTGGCCGTGGCCCACGCCGAGCAGCCGCCCATCATCCACCGCGATATCAAGCCGCAGAACATGCTCGTCGGCTACGATCCCGGCGGCCTGCGCGTGCGCATCTCCGATTTCGGCCTGGCCAAGCGGGTCAACCCGCTCACTTTGCTGGCCTCGGCCCGCGGTACGCGCTGTTTCAAAAGCCCCGAGGCGCTGCGCAACTTCCAGGCGGATTCGTGCGCCGGGGATGTCTGGGCGCTGGGCTGCACGCTCTACCTCCTCACCGGCGACCGCCTGCCCTACACAGACCCCGCCGGCAGTGGCATGGAGGATATGCCCGATTACTCCCGCCCGCTGCTGGCCCCCACCCGCCTCAACTACCAGGTGGATCCGCGCCTGGAGCAAATCATCACCCGCTGCCTGGCCATCCGCCCGGAGGAGCGCTACCCCACCGCCCGCGAACTGCTGGCCGACCTGGAATCGTGGCGCCAACCCACAGCCATCCCCAGTGTGCCGGCCTACGAGCAGCCCTCCACCAAGGCCGCCCTCGGCCCGGCCGCCAGCCCCAACCAATCCGCCGCGGAGGAGATGGCCCGCCGTGCCCTGCAAATGGCCGGTTCCGCTGCCGGTCTGGGCGAAGCCGCCGACTTGATGGAAGAGGCCTTCAACCTCTGGCCGGCCCTGCGCAGCCAGTTTGAGTACAACGTCCGCCTCTGGCGGCGCGGTATTATGACTTAGTTTTCTTATCCATCCTTATTGGAGGAGCGATCTCTGTATGTGCGCCTATTCCACCACATCCACGTCCAACGGCCTCACCCGCCTGCTCACGGATTCCGCCCAGCCTAATCTTTACCAGCAAAACGCCTTCCGCCTGCTGGAACTGCCCGCCGAGTGCAGCCTGGCGGAAGCCGGCAAGCGCCTGAAGATGCTGGAAATCATCGCCAAGACCGGCGCTCCGCTGCCCCCCGGCCCGGGCCGCGCCTTGCCGCTGCCCTCCGCCCCGGATACCTTCGCCGTCACCGCGGCCATGCAGCGCCTGCAGGATCCCTTCACCCGCCTGATGGACGAGTTCTTCTGGTTCTGGCCGCTCACCCCCGGTGAGAATCAGTCCGATGAAGCCCTGGCCGCTCTGCGCAGCGGCAACCTGGATCAGGCCGTGAATTCCTGGAACGACCGCCCGCTCTCTGATTCGGCTGCCGGTCACAACCTGGCTGTGCTTTACCACATCCTCGCCCTGGACCTGGAGCAGGCCGGCGCTGAACGTCCCCTGACGGACGAGGAGCAAAAGAACCTCGATCAATACTGGCGCCAATCCTTCCGTCGCTGGAGCAGCCTGCTCACTACCGAGGCCTTCTGGCGCCGCCTGGAGGACCGTGTGCGCGCCATCGGCGACTTGCGCCTGCGCCCGGAAGCAGTCAGTGAGCTGCGCAATTCCATCGCCCGCACACTGCTGCTGATCAATGCCCGCCTGGCCGGGACGGCTGCCGATAAAGGCGATTACGCCACGACCCGCCGCCACGTCCGCCTGATGAACGAATCCACCTTTGATCAATCCGCCATCCTGGACTCCCTGCACGAAGCGGTGGATAGCCTGCGCGACCGCCTGAAAACCTTCGTCGCCAACGCCAAAAAAGAAACCGAACAGGATCCCATTCACGCCAACAAGGCCGTGGAGCGCATGATCAACCTCTCCACCCCGGTGTTAAGCGCCGTGGATCAACTCCTGCCGGTGGATTCCGCCGCCCGCGAGGCCTGCCACGACGATGTCGCCCTGGGCGGCCTGGAGTGCCTCATTGCCTACGGCAACCGCACCGAGGACTGGAAGGGCGCCATGACACTGGTCAGCCGCATCCGTCCCCTGGTCTACTCGGATTCCGGTCGCCAGCGGGTGGAGGAAAACATCAAGCAGTTGGAGGAAAATGCCAAGTCCGGCAACGACTGGTGCGCCCCCGGCTACTTTGACCTGCCTGCCGAGTTGCTCACCCCGCTGGAGCAGGCCCACGACCTTTCCCGCCAGCGCAACTGGGATGCAGCCCTGCGCATCCTCAACGACCTGGCCGCCCGCCCGCTCAGCGCCGCCCAGCTGCGCATGGTCAATAAGCCCATCGCCTACTGCATCAACATGCGCTGCAACCAGGATTTCAAGGCCGCCATCGACGAGATGACCGCCGTGCCCACCGTCATTCAGAACATCAGCCGGCGGATTGACCACAAGGACCCGCGCTTCATGCAGACCGCTTCCGCCCTGGCTTCCAACGATACCCAGGGCGCCGCCCGCCGCGGCCAACTTTACTGCATGGATTGCGGCACGCCGGTCATGGAGTGGGTCACCTTCACTTATAACGACCTCAAATTCCTGGTCTGCCATAATTGCTCCAATCGCGATGATCAGGAACGCGCTGCCCGTAAATCCCGCTTCACATCCGCCCTCACCCGCATCGCTGCCGATATGCTCAGGGCCCGCGACCTTGACCCCACCAACAAGACGGTGGAGGAGAACATCGCCGAGATGAGGAAAATTGCCACGGACTTGAACATCCTCGTCCCCGGTCTGACCTCCACCGGCACGCCTGCCGGACGGGCTCCTGCCCCGACCCCGCCGGCGCGCTCCACCCCCGCAGTTTCCACCCCGCCGTCCCGCTCCACGCCCGCGGTGCCTGTGGCGCCGGCTGTCCGGCCTGCATCCCCCCCGACCTCCCGCGCCCCCACCTACGGCCAGTCGGTTGGCAGCCTGCTCCGCCTGCTTGCCACGATCGTTGACGCCATTTTCTGGTTCCTGGCCATGGGCCTGTTGACGATGATCATCGGCAGCGGCAATGTCTCTGGTTCCACCGCCACGGCCCTGGTTTTTGCCGGCGGCATGTTCGCCTATTACACCCTGTGCTACGTGTTGGGCAAACGCACTCTCGGCGAGGCGATCATCAAGGCCCGCGTGGTCTCGTTCAACGATAACCAGTGGAACGCCGGGCGGGTCTTCTTCCGCACGCTGCTCTTTGTGGCCGCCTGCGCCGGCACCCTGGCCGTGCCGGGTGCTTTTGTGATTGTCGCCCTGGCCCTCATTGCCATCATCGCTTTCAGTAAGAACCACCGCTCGCTGGCAGACGTCATCGCCGGCACCTGGCTGGTGAAAAGTTAAATCAATCAATTGTTTTGTAAGGGCGAAGCAGCCGGAATAAAGCAGATTGATATTTGTTAAAAAAACCATCGGCCGCTTCACCCCGGATTGAATCGCGACACAGGAGAAGCTTCATGAGCAATCATCGTCAAACCAAGGGCAACGCCCGTAAACGATC
>CAYOOA010000013.1:0-48765 GCA_964405455.1 uncultured Anaerolineaceae bacterium
CCACCCCGCAAACCAACCCGCCCCGGAGAAATCCGGGGCGTTTGATTTTAATCTTTCGGTTGTTTTACCGGGCAATCAAGGGCAGGAATACAACCGAAACTGCCCCGCCGGTCAGAACAATATCCATCGTTTGCAGATCCGATATCGTCAAGTTGAGTGTTTGAGAGTTATATCCCAAAGCCCCCACCATTAAGGTATAAGAACCCGGGCAGAGCGCCAGCTGATAAGTTCCACTCAACGGATCGGTGTTCACCACTTGCCCGGTTTCTGCCACCTGCAGCCAGGCCGGCAGCGGCAGGTACCCATCATTCTTCACCGTGCCCTGTAAACCAGTGGGTTGAAGTGCAAAATCCTGTACAATGGCACCGGTGGTCGGTATGGTAAGCGCGGCTGTCTCAGGCAGATGACAATCTGCACTGGCCGTCAGGCTCACCTCTCCCGGCAGCAGCAGGCGGTGGTAGTCGCCAACCTCCGGGTCAGATGCCACTGGTTTGGAAATCCCGGCCGTATTGATCTGTGCATCCAGCGGCGTACCGCTCCAGGCATCTGTGATCAATCCCCGCGCCCCGGTGAGGGCTTGTTCCATCCAGGTCAGCATGGCTTCCCGGTTATTGTCCCAGTATGGCCCCAGGGCTGCTTCATCGAAAATAGGCTTCTTGATCTCACTCACTTCTATGGTGACATGCAGTTCATTCCGCCAGTTGTAAGCCCAGTCCTGCATTCCGCCGGAGATGGAATACCACTCCCAACCCACCGTCACCCCATCCTTAAACCCACCGTTTAAGATCTGCTGATTCAAGGCTGTGTAACCGACACTCAACGCATGGAAGAGTTCGTTATCCGGGGCATACTTGGGCGGCGCTGGCGGTTCATTGTCCCAGGGATAATTGACCACCAGGGCACCGCCGTGATAATTGGCGCCCAACACAAAGCGGTGGGCATATCCCAACTGCATGAAGGCCTGGTTTTCCGGCTGGCGCCCGGCGGGTGTATCCACCGGGTCGCTGATCGGGTCGGGAAAGTCCCGGTTCAGGTTCACCCCGTTGGCATTGTAGCGGCTGGATGCCATGTAACCATCCGGGTTGTGGAGGGGGCATAACCAGGTTTCCAGTTCGTCAACAAGAGCGGTCAGTCGGGTGTCTGTTCCATAACCAGCCGCAAGCAACTCCGCCAGGCGGGTAACCAGTTCAACCCCTACAGTCTCGTCCCCGTGGATGGCGGCTGAGAACTTCACCTCGGGTTCGTCCTCCTCCACATCCGGGTGATCTGTGATCTTCAGGCAGTAAATTGCCCGCCCCTGGACGGAAGTCCCGATTGAGACCAGGCGGATGAATTCCGGATGGGCATCTGCCAGGGCTTGCCAGCGCGTCACAAAATCAGTATAGGTCGGCCAGGCTCCCGCTGCCTTCACCCCGGGGCCATAGAGGGCAGCAGCCTGCCTGCTTTGATTGTTGATGGGAATAGCCGTTAATCCGATGCCGCTCAACCAGGCTGCCTCGGTTGGATTAACGTAAGCGGTCACTCGTACAGTCTGGGGTAAATTTTCCCCCGCCAGTGGCCGGACGGTATCAATATCGTAAAGATGGGATTGTAGAAGTTTCAGGTCTGCGGCCGAATCAACCCGGATTTCCACCGGGTAGCGATCGGAAAAAGGCTCCGGCTGTGGAAGGGAACCAACCGTCCCCGGTTGCGGAAAATTGGGTTGGATCAGGCTGAAGAAAAGCAGGATCGGCAGGAGGGTTCGCATCCATTGCATGCCATAAGTCTACAACAAATTCTGCATATTTATGCGTGCTTTTGATGCACACTCTGCTTCTCCACCCACTTTTCGACTGTAATCCCCAACCAGTAGGCCAGAAACGCCAGCCCGGCTCCACAGATCACATCCAGCAAATAATGCTGCTTGGTGAACAGGGTGGCAGCACAAATTATCAACCCGACCCCCCACCATAAACCGGCCAGGCGCGGCTTCCAACGGCTGATAACCAGGGTCAATAACAAGGTGAGATACACGTGACTGCTGGGGAGAGCATTGTACGGCTGATCATGGGCATACACCCAGCGCAGCAACGTTGTCCCAACACCCGAGCCGTTAATTTCTGGTCGGTTGACGTATGTGGGGAAAAAAGTGAAAAAACCTACACCTACCAGGATCGCGACAAATGCAGAAAGCATGGCCGACCGGTATGGCTTATCTTCCATCCAGAGGGTAATTGAGAGCAAACCAATCACCCAGAGCGGGATGGCCAGCAGGTATGGAAAAACCCAGGCCGGTCGGAGAGGGATCCAGGCATCCATGGGTAAAGCCGGGGCAATTCCCCCGCTCTGCAATTGATTAAGCGGAAAATACGCGAATTGCAGGCCGATCAGCAGGGCTAAAAAAAGGAAGCGGACAATGTATTTCTTGGCATTGGAAATTTTTTCCATAACCACCGCGGTACCTTTCAGACTCTCTCGCGTTCCAGGTACAGGAACCAGTGTCCCTTGCGGTCGGAAGCGGACTGCGGGGCGCGGTCGTAGTAAATCTCGAAAACCTGGCCGGTATCCACCTTCACCCGAAAGAAGAAGCGCCCCACTCCCCACGAACCCTTGACCATGGCCCGTCCGGCATGTTCCAAACTCATGTTGCGCGCCATCCGCCCGCGCCGGCGGTTATCGCGCCACTCCGCCAGCAGTTCCACCACCCGGAATTCCTGGCCGTTCCAGGAAAAGCCGTCCGGGCAGTCCGGATCTTTCTCAAGAACAGGTGCTTGATTATAAATGACCTCGATGGGTTCATCATAAAAATGAAGCGGCTGACCTTCCATGGCTAAAACAACCTCATCTGGGTGGGAACAATCCGGCCGTTCAACAGGATATACGGCGCCGCCCGCCGCAGGGATAAACCCAGGCGGCGCAAGTCCGCTGAGCTGCGCAGCTCGCCCTTCCGGCGCAGGGTGAGGATTGCCCGGGCAGTTTGCGGGCCGATGCCGGGCACCCGTAGCAATTCCGGAAGGTCTGCCCGAATCAGTTCCACCGGGCGCTCCCGGAGATTTAGCTGCGCCCAGGCCAGCTTGGGGTCGGTGTCAAGGGGCAGAAAGCCATCCACCAGGGGTAAATCTGCCAGGGTGAAACCGTAATCCCGCAGCAGGAAAGAGGCCTGGTATAGCCGGTTCTGGCGCCAGGGATTTTCGGCGGGGTGGTTTTCCAGTGGGGTGCCAATGACCGGTTTGAAGCCGCTGTAATACACCCGGGTCAGGCCGATCCGATGGATCAGGTAGTCGCTGGCCCGCAGTAATTCCCGGTCGGTTTCCCCCACTGCCCCGACGACAAACTGGGTAGTACTGCTCGGCCAGCGGCCGTTCCATCCCTGACGGCCAGGCAAATTACGGCGGATTTCCTCCACCCAGCGCAACGGGCGGAGCAACTCGTCCAGCAGCACTTTTTGTGGAGCCAGGGCTGAGAGCGATTCCGCCGTGGGGGCTTCCAGGTTGACTGAAACCCGATCAGCCAACTGCATGGCCCGTTCCACCTGGGCTCGATCCGCCCCAGGCATGACCTTTAAGTGTAAATAACCACGAAACCCGTAGCGCGTCCGCAGGATTTCGGCCGTATCAATCAGGCGGTCCTGGGTGGATACTCCGCCTCCGGCCACGCCTGAGGAGAGGAAAAGCCCCTCCACTGCCCCACCCTGCTGCAAAGTCATGAAAGCTTTGGCCATTTCATCCGGCTTCATCGTTTCGCGGCGGAAATCCCGCCCGGCCCGGAACGGACAATAGGTGCAATTGCGCTCGCAGGCACTGGTCAGCAGGGTTTTCAACAGGGCAATCCGCTTGCCGTTGGGGAGATGCGCCTGGTAGACGTTTAAATCCTTGGGGCAGCCGGCCGGGGCTTGACTGACCACCGCCGGGGCCGGGGTGCGTCGCTCTGCCGGCGGTGGAGTGGTTTCCACGTCCGGTTCCAGGTCGGTTTCCCGCGAAAGAAGGCTCAACTGGCTGAGTAAATCCATACAATCTCCGTAATCATCATAGAACGTTTATTCAATTTTGTCAATAGACTCACGCAAGAGGCGCACCTGGCCGGTGTATAATCCACTTATCCTAGGAATTGGAGAACAAAATGAAACCCTCGGACGTCTTTGCCAGCATCACAGCCCCAACCCTGGTTCTCAATGAACAAATCACCCGCCGCAATATCCGCCGTATGGCCGCCAAAGCCCGGCTGGCCGGCGTGCGCTTTCGTCCGCATTTCAAAACCCACCAATCCGCCCAGATCGGTGAATGGTTCCGCGAGGAAGGCGTGCATGCAATCACAGTCAGTTCGGTGGAGATGGCCCGATATTTTGCCGCCCACGGCTGGACCGATATCACCCTGGCCTTCTCAGTAAATCTGCGCCAACTCCAGGAGCTGAACGAGCTGGCCGGGAGCATCCGCCTGGGCATCCTGGTTGAATCAATCGAGAGTGTCAATGCCCTGGCGGCTGGCATGAGCAACCCTGCGGATCTCTGGATCAAGGTGGATGTCGGCAATCACCGCACCGGCCTGGCCTGGGATGCGCTGGATGCTATCCTGGCAGTCGCCCGGGCGATCCAGCCTGTCCCCCACCTGCGGCTGTGCGGCCTGTTGACCCACTCCGGCCACACTTACGGCATCACGGAACCGCAAGAGATCCATCGCATCTTCCGCCAGGGGGTGGAACGCCTGCAATCCGTTCGTGACCAGCTTGCATCCTCCGGGATGGACGGCCTGGCCCTCTCCACCGGTGATACGCCCGGCTGCACCCTGGGCGAGGATTTCAGCGGTGTGGATGAAATCCGGCCGGGAAACTTTGTTTTCTTTGATGCCATGCAGGCTGCCCGGGGGGTGTGTTCCTGGGCGGATGTCGCGGTGGTTGCGGCCTGCCCGGTGGTCGCCCTCCACCCGGAACGCGGGATTGCAGTCCTTTACGGTGGGGCTGTTCACTTGAGCAAGGATTTCTTCGAATGGAACGGCGAACGCTGCTATGGGATGATTGGCCTGCCCACTTCCGAAGGTTGGTCTGAGCCCCTGGAGGGGGCCAGCCTGGTCGGCATGTCTCAGGAGCACGGCATGGTGCGCCTGCAACCGGCGGACCTGGCTCGCCTGCATGTGGGTGACCTGGTGTGCATCTATCCGGCCCACTCCTGCCTGACGGTCACTGCCCTGGGCAGTTACCTGACCCTGGACGGAGGAAAGATTACCACCTTTAACAAATAATCTCCACCTTATACACTCCATCTGATTCACTATAAAAATCGCACCGGCAGCCGCCGGTGCGATTTGATTGAGCAGGTGAAATGATTTTTACGGTATCTTGTAATACACCAGGCGGTTCGCCCCGGCATCCGTCACCCAGATTCCGCCCTGGGCATCCACTGCCACACCCACCGGCAAGGAAAAGCCCTCGGCGTCCGAGGCGTAATCACCCCAGCCGGTGATAAACTTGCCGGTCATATCAAACATCAGCACGCGGATGCCTTCCGGGTCGGTGACAAAGACATTCCCCTGCTTATCCACGGCCAGGTAGGGCTTGTTCTCCAGCGAGTTGCTGAACCAGCCGTACACTTCCCAGGCCCGGGTGGGGGTGAAAATCAAACCGCTTGCATCCGGGGTGAAGACCTGGATGCGCTGATTCCAGGTATCCGCCACCACCACTTCTCCATTCGGACCAATACCGATTCCAACCGGCTCATCGAATTGACCGGAATCCATTCCAACCGTGCCAAACTGGCTCAGGTATTGGCCCTCCGTGTTGAAGATCAAAATCCGCTTGTTGCCGGTATCGGTGACGTAAAGATGATCATTTGCATCGAAGGCCAGCGCACGGGGTCCGTACATTCCTTCCGTGGATTCCGCCTGGCCGAAGGAGCCCCACATCTTGATAAATTGGCCGTCTGCCGTAAATTTCTGGATGCGGTAGTTCCAGGTATCGGCTACGTACACGTTGCCCTGCGAATCCACAGCCACTCCCCACGGCTCATTGAAGGTTCCGCCGGGCGCATCCCCCTTGGTTGCATCCGCATACGTGCCCCAGGCTTGCAGCACTTCTCCGCTGGTTGTCAGATGTTGAATACGATGGTTGCGAGAATCAGCAACGTAAAGCGTACCATCTGGGGCAATAGCAATGGCACGCGGTGCCTGGAATAATCCTGCCGCCGTTCCTGTCCCGCCCATCATCACCTGGGGCTGTAAATTCTGAATCAGACCGGCATATGGGTCAGTCTGGGTTGTCTGTGCGATGACCGGGCTGGAGCCGTAATTCCAAATCTGGGCTACGATATCCTTACGGATATAGAAACGCATCTTGGCGGCCGGGCTCCAGGTGGTTAAGGTCAGGTTTTGATTGTTTGTCAACTGACCATACAAGGTATAATCCCGGTTCAGCCAGATCTCAAACAAAGCCTGGCGCATTTGCGGGTTGGAGATGGCGTTCCAGATTCGCTCCCAGGTCAGATTCCAGTAATCCTGCATCGGCCAGACCATGCGCAGGTATTCAAACGAAACATAATTATCCCGGACAATATTATCCATGCGGGAATAATTGGCCTCGTCCACAATGATCAACGGATAATTGGCCAGCTCGCGGGTGGGATTATCCCCAAACCAGCGCTTGTTCGGATAATCACGATAGTACCACCAGGAGGGATACAATGCTTCCCCCACATAAGCCACCATGATATCCTTGCCCTTGGTGGTGCGGCGGGAGATTTCCTCGACCTGGGCCAGGATCTCCTTGGGGCCGCTGGCAGAGTGGGCATACACGACGAATTCCTTCGCATTATCATAGTTAATGTATGAAGCAGTGAAAGCCGTGCGAGCAGTGAGAACAGCCAGAAATGCGAAAATCACCACCGTTAACAAGCGGGCAATCACCGCCTTGCTCCAATCCGAAAGCAGCCTCAGCACCCCCCACCCGGAAAGTGCGAAACCAACCAGGCCCAGGATGAAGTTGCTGGTCGCCTGCAATTGCACCAGTTCCGTACCCTGGAACGGCAGGTTGGGGCCTAGAAGGCTGCCAACCAGCGCCGCAAAGCTGGCTACCAATACTGGCATCAGCAGCAGGGCTGTTATTCCCCGCGTAGTCAACACCTTTTTCCATGGAACCAGGTTCACGAGGTAGCCCAATCCCCAGGCTGCTGCCAGCAGAAAACCCACGGCGATGTGGGTGGTCAGCCAGGGCATCTTTTCACCGGCCAGACTGAAGGCCACCGTGCTGGTGACTGCCCAAAACAGGAAAAATGCCAGGACAGGCACCGGCTGCACCACGCGCTCAGCAGGATCAGATGGCGCTGTAACAGCCCAATCTTCTGCCGTAAAGCCCAGCACCTGGGCCAGGCTCTTGCGGATGGGAGCAGTAGTTGCTGCTTCTGGAATGTCTGTTGTTTCCAACTCCACCGCAGAGGCCAGGACCCGCAAATGAGTATTCAATGCCTCTGGCGGCAACTGGACGGCCTTTTCCACTTCCTTCCCAACGGAGGGTGCTTCCTCAAACGGAAGTGGGATTTGCTCTTCGGGTTGGCTGTTTTCATCAATTGGGGGTTGTGAAAACGGTTCCAATCCACCACGGGTGAGGAATTTCCGGTAACGCAGGCCGAAATATAAGGCCACGCCAGCCCCAAGGACTTCCAGGTATTCGTAGATGGGCAAATGCAGCAGGATGTAGTAATACCAGGGCTGGCTGCCGCGGTTCACGGCTTGCTGGGCCATCCAGTAGCCCAGTGCGCCCACCATACCCTTAAAGAAGCCGATCCCGTTGGTAAAGAACGTGGTGTAAAAAACGGTAAAGATGGCGTAGAAAATGGCCAGAAAAACCGGATATAAGCGCGGCTTCCACCATAGGCCAATCGCCACGGAGAGAATGGTTAGCAGGACGATGAAAGCACCAGTCCGCTGCATACCCAGGCTGGAATAATCCAGTGGATTCCAGCCCAGCAGCTTGACTGGAATGGGCGAAAGCAGGGGCAGAATCAGGACGCCGGTTACCATGATCAGGTCAAATGGACGTTGCATGCGTACCTGGCGCCAGCCGATGCCGCTTACCAGGGTTCCAATTGCTCCCAGGCCGCATAATACCGCCAGGCCCAGGCCAACCAATTCACCAGCCTTTTGCAATGTCATCGGTTCGGAAACCGTTGCCGTCTCCACGGCGGTTGCTTCTTCCGGGCTAACTTTGTTAATGGCAGAATTCCAGACGGCGAAGGCAAGTGTGACCAGCAGCATCAAAATCGTCAGGAACATCAAGAAGCGGAATTGAGCCTGCTGGCCGTCTTTGTTCCAACGGACATGTTGAACGGCATCCACCAACAGCACCAACAGGAAGAGCAGCAATTGTGCAGTGAAGATATAGGATGTAGCCTTGTCTGTGAAATCCAGCGCCATGACCACGACATACATGAACAGCGAGAAGCGGTCACCTTTTTCCAGGTACCTCAGCACAGCATAAATGGTCAATAATACGATCAACACGCCAATGATTTCATTGCGCGTATAGCGGCTGTAATACAGCATATAGGGCGAGATCAGGAATAGAAAGCCGCCAATCAGTGCGCCGGCCTTACCCAGGTAGCGCCTGAAGCCAAACAGGACCATGCCAATCGCTGCCACGCCGATCAGTGCATACGGCACGCGCGAACTGAAGTCATTATCACCCAACAGGAAATAGGACAGGGCAATCAGGTGGAACTGCAAAGGCCCGTGGGTAACCGGATCATAGTCATAGCCGCGCCCCTGGTAAAAATCCAGGGATGGTATCACATGATTCACCTCATCATGGCTCATCACGCGCAGGTCAACGTGATAAAATCGACTAATTACAGCCACGAGCAAGATCAGGATCGAGAGAACCGTGGCCAGGCTGATTTTTGGAGCAAGTGAGGATAGCGGCCGATCGAGCCAGGATGTGTGATTGCTTGGTTGTTGTTCCATAGTTTTCAGGTTTTGAAATGCTCCTGCCAGGGATAATTTTATAAAAAATCACTATACTTGAAAGTTGAAAATCTGACAAGGGAAGGCCAAACGAAAGGAAAAACGGTATGTCAAAAGCATTGCGCTACTCATTATACGCCCTGATTTACTTTGCTGAAGGCACCATTCTGAGCTATTTCACCGCCCTCAATCCCATCTACCTGCGCAGTTACGGCCTGGATATGGCTCAAGTTGGCCTGATCGGCACGATTGGCCTGACCCCATTCGTGATCAAGATATTTTTCGGCATGCTCTCCGATCGGGTGAACCTTTTCAAGATGGGAAATCGAAAACCGTATATTCTGATCGGACTGATCATCCAGGCTGCCTGCCTGGTCCTGGTTCCCGCCGTGGATCCATACCAGCAGTACGGTCTTTTCGCAATTCTCGCCTTCCTGTTAATGTCCGGGCAGGCATTATATGACACCTGCACCGACGGCCTGGCACTTGATACCACATCCGAAGCGGAATCCGGCACCGTGCAGGGCATCATGGTCGGTGGGCGCGCGCTGGGCGTGGTGATCGTTTCCTCGGTGCTTGGCTTCCTGGTTCAACAATTCTCCTGGCAGGCTGTCTTCTGGGCGATGGCCGCCTTAACCCTCATCCCTCTGCCACTGGCCTTAATGATTCGAGAGCAGCCCCGCCCGGCCGAAGCCCGTTTTGAGTGGAAGGCTTTCAGGGCTTTCACCGCCTGGCCGATTATTGCCCTGGCCCTGCTCGGAGCTTTGTACTCCTTCACCATCAACGGCGCCAATGAAATTATGACTACCTTCCTGCATGAGACCTTCGGGGTGACCGAGCTGTTCGCCGGCTTTTACGTCAGCGTCTGGGGCATTGGCGTGGTCATCGGCGGGATCACCGGCGGCAAATTAATCGATCGAATCGGCGTTCAGCGTTCCACCCTGACCGCCGCAATGCTGGCCCTGGTGGCCATCGGGGCCTTGGCGGTCATCAGCGGGCCTGCCGTAGCCTGGTTGATCGTCCCGATTTTCGGCCTGGCCTACGGTTATTACGAGACGGTCTACTTTGCCACTGCCATGCAGCGATCCGACCGGCGGATAGCGGCCTCCATGTTCTCCATTTTGATGGCCGTTGCCAATATCGGTACAGGTATAGGATTGGGTGTTACCGGGGTGCTGGTCAACAACTTCAACTTCCAGCCCACTTTCATCATCCTGGCAATCTTGAATCTCCTGGCTCTGCCGCTCATCCCGGCCATCTTTGGCAGAAAACAGGTCTCTCTTGCAACCGATTAACCGCCTCTCCAAGATCACTACCCTGGTGTTCGACTGGGGGAATACGCTGATGAAGGAGTTGCCCTATCCCGGCGCAATGGTCGATTGGCCGGTTGTTGAAGCCGTGCCTGGTGCTGAACAAGCCCTGCGCACCTTGAAAGGATCCTATCAACTGGTGGTTGCTTCCAACGCGGCCATGTCCAGCGCAGCCCAGATCGAAGCCGCCCTCGGACGAGTCGGCCTGGGTGGGTTGATGGACCAGGTCTTCACGTTCCAGGAAGTGGGCAGCCGCAAACCGGATCCGGCGTTCTTTGGCGGGATTTGCGCTGCCCTGCAGACCGCGCCGGAACAAATGTTGATGATCGGGGACTCCTGGCCGGTGGATGCTGCCGGCGCTCTCCAGGCCGGTTGGCTGGCTGCCTGGTACAACCCGGTCCACCAGGCCGGGCCAGGCTTGCAACCGCTCCATTCCATCGAAATCCAAGCCATGGCTGCCCTGCCCTCCCGCCTGGCGGATGTGAACCTGCCCACGCCCCCGGAATCCAATCGCTGGCTGCTGGAACAGGGCACCAGCCAGACCATCCTGGTCCATGTGCAAATGGTGGCTGCCCTGGCCTACCAGGTTGCTGAATGGCTGTCCGGTTGCGGAGAGGAGGTCAATCCCATCCTGGCCCACCGCGGCGGTTTACTGCACGACCTTGCCAAACTTTCCGCAACCCGCCCAGGCGCCCCGACCGATCATCACGGCGACCTGGCCGGGCTGCTGTTGGACGAAGTGGGTCAACCTGTCCTGGCGGATATTGCCCGCCGCCATCTCTTCTACCTGCCTGGGGAGGAACCCGTACGTCAACCGCGCACATGGGAGGAAAAGCTGGTCTATTACGCCGATAAGTTGGTTGAGTCCACCCGCCTGGTCAGCCTCTCCGAACGAATGACAGCTCTCAATCAGCGTTACCCCACCTACCAGGAAAGATTCACCGCCGGTTTCCCGGCGGTGTTGGAGTTGCAATCTGAAATTTGCCGCATCCTGGGCGTTTCACCCGAGGATTTATTTGAACTGCTCAAACGTGCATTATTTGAAGAAAAGCCGGTCGCTATTCCTGGGCGTTGAAGTTGAAGTAGTTGTAGACCGCTTGGGATAGTTGGACAAACATATAGTTGGCCGGATCCCAGAGTAATTGGACCGGGTGATGTACAAAAATGGAGAGGATGTAATTTCCTCCCGGGGTATAGACAATGCCGGAATTACCCATGGTATGCAGGTAACCGTCTGATTCGGTGATCCAGCCGTGTTTGTGTGCAATCTGGGTGCCTTCCGGCAGGCCGGCCTTGATCAACACCGGGATTTCATTAGCCGAAAGATATTCCACCATCTGCTTGCATTCATTCTGGGTGATATCCCCCGGAAAAACCGCCATCAGGGTTCCCCCACCCAGTGAAGCACACTGGTAAATATCCTCCAGCAGCATAGCCATTTCTGCGGGTGTCGTCTGGTTATAGGGATCCGGACCGGTATTAACATCCGTTCGCTGATTGGCCGGGGTCTGGAATCGCTGCAGCAGCGGAGCACCGTAATAGAAATATCCCGCCAGGAACGTGTTTTTTAATCCCAAAGCCTGGATGGTATCCGTGACCATCAACGGCCCAAGGTTCTTATCCAGCACGGTTTCCATCAGGCGGTCGGCTGGATCATTCTCCGAAAGCTCAATCATCTGCTCTATGGCGGTAATAATTTCCGGTGGGGTTGGATCGGGGGTCTTGGCCAATACCGAAATCATAATCGGAATCTTCATCGTACTGGCTGCGGTAAAAGCGATATCCGGTACCAGGTCCTGGCCCTGCTGGTAGGCGAAGTGAATCTCCTGGTAGGTTTGCAGGTCCAGCAAATACAGTTCGGTGATCCCATCAAACTGGTTGTTGTCGATAATATTCTTGAGCAGCACTTCCAGGTTCGCAAATGCCGGGCGGGCCGGTGAAGCGCGGTTGATGGTCAAGTTTACTGAACGGGCACTTGGCGAGCGCAGTGCATCTTCTATCAGGGTGATACCCCGGTCAACATCCAAAACGGTTCCTTCTGACCCGGGGCTGAAATTGACCGTCCCGGGTACGGGCATGGCCGGCGTGGGGGGTTGATCATACCGGCCGGCCACGTCTTCCACCAGGAAAGTGCGCAAACGATCGGTCGCTAATTTAGCCTGCAGTGGAACGGCCGCCGGTTTCGGCAAGCGATTCCAAAGATAGTCCCAGAACGCCGACCAGAAGGGTTGGTTGATACGCTGCAGGTCTGCTGCAGCCAGCATGGTTTCCAGGTCCAAATCAAACCCGACCAGGGATGGTTTAACCTGAATGACTGCATCTCCGTAATGCAGTTCCACCGGCACACCGTAGGCCTGGGTCAGGCGTTCCGCGGCTGCTTGTGGATCCAATCCGCCGACCGGCACCCCCGCCACCAGCAAACCCGGCGGAAAATTGGTCCGGATTCGACTGTACCTGACCAATTGCAAACCGGTAATAATCACCCCCAGCGCCAGTACTGCCAGCGCTCCGAAAATTAATAATGAAGGGGATCGACGTCTATTCAAAGCAAGCTCCTCGCAGCTCCCCAGGCTGCGCATTCAATTCTACCAGAGAATTAGACTCGATTCTGCTCGTCTCATAATAAATTCATCCTGTATTGCATCAGGATTGAGGTCGACAACGGCATCAATCGATGGAACCCGACGAAAGGTTGTTTGACAGTCCCTCAAAACATGGTTTATACTTGCCAGACACCTGCTTCACAGGAGATTTGAATATGAAAAAAGCCCTGATCACCGGTATCACCGGCCAGGATGGTTCCTACCTGGCTGAATTATTGCTGGCGGAAGGCTACGAAGTCCACGGCATCATCCGGCGGGCATCCACGTTCAACACCCGCCGGGTTGACCACATTTATCACGATCCTCACGCCAATGGAGAAGCACCCCGCTTCTTTCTACATTACGGCGATGTTGCTACATCAGAAACCATCCTGGACCTGATCTACAATGTTCGCCCGGACGAGGTCTATCACCTGGCCGCGCAGAGTCACGTCCGCGTTTCATTTGATATGCCTGAATACACGGGTGATATCACCGGCCTGGGCACCACCCGCATCCTGGAGGCCATTCGCAAGAGCGGCATCAAGACACGCTTCTACCAGGCGTCCTCCTCCGAGATGTTCGGCTCAGCCAAGCCCCCGCAATGCGAGACAACTGCCTTCGAGCCGCGCAGCCCGTACGCTGCTGCCAAGGTGTATGCCTACTGGATTGCCCGCAACTACCGCGATGGTTACAATATTTTTGCCTGCAACGGCATTCTCTTCAACCACGAATCCCCACGGCGGGGTGAGACCTTTGTCACCCGCAAGATCACCCGCGCCCTGGCTGCCATCCGCGCCGGCAAGCAGAGTAAGCTCTTCCTGGGCAACCTGGATGCCAAGCGGGATTGGGGCTATGCCCCGGAATATGTGGAAGCCATGCACCTGATGCTCCAGCAGGACCATCCGGATGATTACGTGATCGGCACGGGCGAAACCCATTCCATCCGCGAATTCCTTGACGAAGCGTTTGGGTACATGGATATGGACTGGAAACAATACGTCGAAATTGATCCGCGCTACTTCCGCCCCACCGAGGTGGATTATCTGCTGGCAGATCCCTCCAAGGCCCGTGAAAAGCTGGGCTGGCAGCCCAAGGTCCACTTCAGGCAATTGGTGCGCATCATGGTGGACGCCGACCTGGAACTAATGGGTTTGGAATGCCCCGGCCAGGGCCGAAAAATCATGCAGGAGATGGAAAAAGGCTGGCACCGCTGGGAGCACCAGGTGGTCAGCATGGAGCGGTAAGACAGGTTCACTCGAATCACCCGAATACCAGGAAGCAAGGGTTCGACTTACCCTTGCTTCCTGAATTTTAAGGTGGGTTCTCTTGTATTTTAGAATATTTGTACTATAATAGAACATATGTACGATTTATTGATATTGGAGAACAAATTATGAACAGGTTGCATTCGGCCATTGTCACCTCGGTGGTGCTGGGGTCTGCCATCATCCTGCTCTTGACCCACCTGATTGCCGCTCCGCAGACCGCGGTTTTCGGGATGTCTTCTTCTCCGCAGGCGGCAACTACTGCAATTCTCCCGGCATCCATGGAAAACAGTCTGGATTTTTATTCACCCACTCAGGCAGCGGTGGTGGATTACATTCCGGTAAGTGAAGAGCAACCCTCGGTCTATATCAAGATTGTCGAGGATGCCAAAGCCGCCAGTGAAGTTGCGAGTAACGAAACACCCGTGGATGGTTGCCCGCTTTCACCGAAGTACCCCGCCTCAATCCAGCAATGGTGCGGACTGATCGCCCAGGCCGCTGTGGATAGCGGCCTGGATGCCAATTTCATCGCGGCGGTCATGTTGCAGGAAAGCGGAGGGAATTCAGAGGCTTACTCACGCTCCGGCGCAGTGGGCTTGATGCAGGTGATGCCCAGTGATGGCCTGGCTGCCGAATTTATGTGCAAGAACGGTCCCTGCTTTGCCAACCGCCCCACTTCGGAGGAATTGTTTGACCCGGCTTTCAATATCCAGTTTGGCACACGCATGCTGGCCGGCCTGGCCAACCGGCATGGATCTCTTCGCGAAGCATTGAAAGCCTACGGACCAATTGATATCGGATACAGTTATGCCGATAAAGTGTTGGCAATTTATGAAAACTACCAATAAAATCAGTTGGCCCGGTGCAATCCGAGCCAACTATCCCATTTGATCACATGAACGGCTCCGGTTTTCCGGAGCCGTTTTGGTTTCGACTAACTGCGCAGGATGGTTGCGACGAACTCGTCCACCCGGCGGCGCTGCCAATCCGGTATGTGCGTGGCAGGTTCTTCCAGGTAGGCATCCAATTGGTCTGCCATCTTGGAGGCGGTGAGATCATTCACCTGGTGCTTGATTTCCTCCGTCATCGTTTTCAGCAACGGCGTGTCCAGCCCCAGCATGATCTGCGCGGAAACAGGAGATTTGGTCAATTTCTTGGTCTGGCGGTTGATCCGCACTGTGTAATATCCATCCGAATCAGTCTTGACCAAACCAAGTGCTTCGCCAATGGCGAAAGCTGTCGCCGCGTCGTAAGTTTCATCCTTTGAGGTGGTGTCCATCAGGTCCCGTACCAGGGCGGCATCATCATCCAGGTGGATGGGCGGCAATCCACTCATCACCCATTCCAGGTAGTGGCTGCGGAATTGCTCCATCCGATTCAGGGCAAACAGGGGTAAGCCGCGCCGGACTGTGATCACGAATACACCATGCAGTTCATTGATCGCCTGCACCTTGATTTCCGGCTCGATCCCGCGAAAACGGGAGACCAGGCGGCTGTTATCTGGATTATGCAGCGCCAGGTACGTGTCCGCCTGGGGCGGTGCTTCCTGCCCCAGCGGCCAGGTATCATACAACCATAAAGGATAAGCCAGATCGCGCAGCATGCGCACCCGGATATCGGCTTTGCCTGTTTCGGTAAATTGTTCCCAGAATAATTCCTCAGCGGTCAAGTTGGTGAGCGGCTGGAAGCGCCGCCGACCGAACTCCAGGATCTTTTGCAGGATGAAATTCGGATCCCGTTTACGCCAGCCGTCGGGAGTGCCCATTTCCTCCATCAGCATGGTCAATTGTGCGCCGGCACCACCGGTACCCAGGTGTCGCTGATAGACGCCCTCGATAATCTCATCCGTCAGGACGGATTTTTGCAGCGGGAAGCCCAGGTCAATCATGCTTTCCGTATCCAGGTTGCCGATCATTTCCCGCGCCAGGCCGTGCATATCATTGGAAAAAGCGCGCAGCTCATTGTTCAGCGTGGTGGTTTCCTGCACCAGGTCAGGGTACAGGGTGCGGGCTTCATGGATTAAGATCAGCTCGATTTCATTTTTCCAACGGCCGCGTAATTCATCCATATAATTTCCCCGCGCCATTTCCAGGGCACTGGTGGTCTTGGAATATGTGTAGAAGATGCCCAGCCCAACCACCAGCAGAACGATCAAGATATATATATAATTCAGCGCGGTTTCACCCGGACGGGGTGCCAGCCAGACAAACATCATTACCATCAAAACCAGCATACCAATAATGCTGATGGTCAGCGGTCCCCAGCCGGGAATGCCCTTGACAGCGTTCTCCAAAGTGCGGCCGTAATTTTCCAGGCGTTTCTCCTGGGTGGCATTCTTAGCCCGCACTGCCACCTCGCGCCGATTCAAGGATGCAGCAAAGCGGTTGAACTCAATTTTCAAGCGGTCGGTGAATTGCGTCGCCAGGGAAAGCCCGCCTGCGGGGAAGGTCCGCATGATATCATTAATTTCGTTCCGCAGGCTTTCCCGGTATTCCTGCAACGTCCGCTTGCTATTTTGTTGTACCTGGATCGTCAGGACTGGAAGCTTGGTGCGAATGGTTTGCACCACCGAGCGGAAACGGGGCAGCATTTGATCATATGGCACATGCCGCAAACTGCCAATCTGTTCATCGATGCCTTCCTCGCGGTCCAATTCCTTGCCGGATTTTCCGATTCCCAAACGCTTGGTTCGCAGGTCATCCGGCTTCAACTGGTTGCGGTTGTAGAATGTGACCAGGCGATCAGAGACTTTATCAAACATCTCCGTACGAAGGATCTGTCCCTGGAGCAGGTCTGCCCCCAACTTATTGGCACACCAATCAATCAAATCTTCCACTGGAAGCAGGAAGGAGGCCATTCCCAGACCGGAGAAAACCGCCGGTTGGTTCTGGATGTGGCGGATCAGCCCCTGGTCGGCGATAAATTGATCAATATAGCCCTTGAGGGGAGACAGCAGGACGCGGAACAACCATTCTGCAGAAAGATCAACCGCTTCGGAGATGTTGCGCAGGCGGGTCTGCTTCTCGGTGTTCATTTCCAGTAAATAACAGCCGTGATTAAAGGGTGAGTTATCAAACCGATCCTGCAGGCCGCGGATGTGCGTATTGAAAGCCTGGTTTTCCATGGCGCTGTTGATCTCTTTGAGGGTGGCGTATGCCAGGGCGTCTGCATTCGGATCGGACGGCACGGTGGGCGGCATGAAAAGCAGCCCGGTGCTGGCGATTTGCAGGCCTGCCCTCCGATAAATGTACTGCATCATATAAGTTACATCCAGCAACAGGGCACTGCCAGTTACATCCCCCAGACCGCCCACCATGATCAACGTGGCTTCATTGCGGTCGCTCAGTACATCAAACCCCTTATCCGCCATGGTGGTGGAAACATCCACCGTTCCCAGTAAATTAAAATGATGGCTCAAAAAATCCACAAGTGAACGGTTATTCAGGTGTAAAGCCAGGCGCACCGCTGCCCGGGTGATCCGCCAATCCTCATCGGTGGCGGTCAACTCATCCGGCAGCCAGGGGAACATTTCGTGATATCGATCGGGGGAAGGTGCCAGATCCTCCATCGGGATTTCAATATGTTCAGTCGGACCCAGGTTGGTTTCAACAGCTTCCCCGGCCGCGCCGCTGGTGAAATCCTCCTGCGGGCGGAGTACATCAATCGCCATCAATTTGATGGCGGGCAGCCCTTCTTCACCAAAATCCCGGTTGATCCGGATTTTAAGTTTTTCAATGAATTGCCGGCCGATCGGCCCCACCCCCACAACCATCGTTTGCTGAACATTAATCATCTTCCGTCCCCTCCAGTAAGGGTTGGACTACCGGGATCAATTGGCTTCAATTTTCGGGCAGGCATGGAAGAAAATCCATGCCTGCCCATTTACTGCAGGATTAACCGCGCAGCACCTTCTTGATGTAATTCCGGATCACATCGCGCATACCCATCACCAGCTCAAAATTGGCGCTCCCCGGGCGTCCAACCGAGAGGTCCTTGGTCATCATCGAGCGGTCGATGTTGGTCTTGTTGGTGCCGCCCTTCAATTCATAGACATAAGGTTCTGAGATGAAACCCTCCAGCAAGGCAATGGCGGAATCCACACCTTCACGGCTGATCTGTTCCTCCACCAGGCGTGAGACGTGGGTGATCATTTCCTCATTGCTGCGGAAGGAATTGAGGGAGGCTTCCATACCCTGGTCAAGCCGAACTGGCGGCCGGCCGATATCCGGGTTAATCACGTGGTAATAAACGCCGGATTTGAAAATGTAACCGTAGGCCACACCCAGGGCAAAGAACTGCTTGGCCTTTTCGCCGCCTGGCCGGACTTCCGGGATGACGTACAGCGGCTTCATGTTTGTCCGCAGCACATGGTCGTGGGCCTGCTTGAAGTCGCGGTATTGCGTCAGGGCAAACAACGGCACGCCGTGCTTGGATTGCAGGACTGTGATGGTATGTTTGTCAAAGGTGGAGGTCAATGTCGTCTGACCTTCCTTGGAAGTAAAATTGGTATAGACAGAATGTTCGCGGTCCGGCACGCCGATAACGATGATCAGTTCGCTGTCCCACTCCTGACCCAGAACACCTTCCTTGCGGAACATCCAGAACGGAACCGAGCGGCTGATCAGATCCTGCAGGCGCTTGTCCTTTTCGACGATGCTTGTCTTTTCCAAGATGATATCTTCAATCGAGATTTCGCGGATATCTGCAAATACTGATCGAGTGTAAACCAGGATGCGGTTGGAGATAGCGATCTGATCGAGTTCCAGCCAGGCATTGATCGGCCCCTGGGTTTCAATCAAACCGCCGGCCGGGGCCGAACCCAGGCGAGTAAAGTGGGTGGTGTAATACTTCTCAATATCGGCATCATCCGTGATTTCAGTTGCCAGGATGAAATCGGGTTTGTTCTTGTTGCCCGTGTTGCGGGTGACAAATGTATCGAACTGGTTCTGGATGAACTGCAGGCGATCAATGGTGGCTTGCAGGGCAGCCCGGCGGGTCTGGATGACTGTGCTCAGGCTGGCAAGGACCGAGATGGCGACTTCACGCTTGAGAGCTTCAAAGCGGGCGCCGAGGAACTCGCCGTAAACCTGGATGTGGCGGTTGCGCGCATCGCGCACCTTGTTGGCATGTCCAAACGGGCCGGAGCGCATAGCCTGGTTGACACCGTCCATGGAGGAGCGCAGATTGCCCTGGGCTCGGTCGCGGCGGCTTTCCAATTCCGAGCGGGATTTTTCCATCTCGCCCCGATAGGCTGCCAGTCGGGCGTCCAACCGTTCCAGGAAGGCGACCGCATATTGCAGACCATAGGCCGGGTCATTCACCAGGCGGTCCACTTCTTCCAAAAGTCTAGCGGCCAGGGTCTCGTTGACAATCCGTTTATTGTCATCCAGTGAGCGGCGGATTTCATTTTCCAGCCGGTTATCGTTCTGCATCAGGAATGCCTGCATTGCAGAAAGCAGTTCATTCTCTTTGTACTTATCCAGTGCACGCGGTTCCAGTGCTATCCGGATCAGGTTACCCTTACTGTCGCGGGCCAGCTGCTGCAGCAGAGTCTCCGCCTCCAACTGGCTGGTCTGCAGGAAGCTGTTGATCGTTCCATCTACCTTGTTGGCATCGGAGGATTTCGCCAGGTCCAGCGGCTTGCCCAGCAAATAGCTGTTGATCAAATCCCGTCCCAGGCGCTGGGCGCAAATTTCGATGATCTTCTCCGCCGGGAAGACGAGGGAAGCCGTGCCAAAGCTGGAATACGCGGTTGGTTTGCGCTTGCCGGTTTCCATATCTTCCACATCCAACCCCAACACGCGCACATTGTCGAAAACGGAGTTGGCCGCCTTGCCAACCTGCGAGCTGATCTGCAAGTACACGCCCTCAGCAATCATCGGGGCGATCTCTTCCAACCCGGCCAGGCCCTTGCCGTTTTCATTGCGGGCATCAATCAAGTAGCAGATATTGAATGGCCGTTGATTCTGGAATTCAACCGTGCTGACCCGCGGGTTACCGTAGTCGATATTCCACTCACCGGTTTCCATGAAATAGTCAATTTCACTCAGGGTGGCGTAGGCATTGGATTCAATGCCGATCTTGGCTACATTCGGGAAGACCGAGGGCAGCCCCAGCACGGCATTGACGTAGCATAATGAGGAGGAAATCCCCGAACGGTCAATCGCCTGGCGCGCCAGGTAGGCCACATCCAGGATGGAACCGGAGCCCGTACCGCCGCAAACCGAAGACACGATGAAGATATTCAGGCCGCGTTCCTCGGTGCTGACTTCGTCCACGCGGGTTAACCCCCGGATGGCTTCCATCATCTTGCTGAACATGGTCTCCACCCGCCAGAAGAGCGAGAGCCGGCCGATCGGGCGGACTTGCATGGCGCCCTGCACCACGGCCCGGGTCGGGATTCGTTCCTTGTCCTCAATAATCCACGAGGAAATGGCCGGGTAGCGATCGAGGTTCTTGATGATGTTTTGCGTCTCGATCCCACCCAGGTTGATCAGTTCTGTATCGGTCACCAGGCCGATCTCCCGGTCGTCGATCTTCGTCTTTTCGGCAGCCGTGTCTGTGTCAAAGCACAGGAAGCGCACAGCCCGCGGCACGTCTCCGTAATTCCGCAGGAAGCGCGCCTTCAGGTGAACCAGCACTTTTTGCCCTGTTCCGCCAAGACCAATCATCAGCGTAGGGCGCATGTTAATTTTCTGTTGCATTTCCAGGGCAGTTAATGGTGCCATTGCAGATCTCTCCTTGTGGATTAATGAGAACAGAGTCTAGAAAGAGTAGGGTCCGGATGAATCGCCGGGATCAATCGTGGGTGTATCCGATGTAAAATCGGGCGGAGCGGTATAGGTAAATTCCTGATCCCCAATTTGGATTTTATCACCATCCTGTAAAAGCTGATACGAAGTTTCATATCCGTTGACCTTGACCGGGTTGGATGGATCCAGGGCGGTCAGTTCCACACCTGTTCCGGTGGGCTTGAGCACGGCGTGCCGTGGCAGAACCCCGCTGCCGGATAGGAATATCTGGCTCTTCGGATCAGAACCAATGTACATCGGCCGTTTGCCGCTCAGCGGGGTCAACACGCCGTTGGCAATATCCAGCGAGCCTTTCAAAGCCGGCAGGCCGCGGTACCATAGGAAACCGCCCACACCGGCGCCGCCTGCCACGAGTAGACCGATGATCCCCAGGATCAGCGGGGTTTTATCGCAACCCACTGCCTTGGGATTCAATGTGCAATCCGGGGGAGGTGATGGGGGCACGAGAGTTTTAGTGGGGGTAGGGGTAGGGGTAGGTGTAAATGTCATGCTAGGAGTTAATACTACTGTCATCGTGATCGTAGGTATCGGCGGGGTCACCTCAGGGCCAATCTTGAAAGTCACTTGGGAAACATCCGTCAAGGATTCTCCATCGGCGCTGGTATATTGCAACCGTACATCCACGGTGTAGTTGCCCTGCGCCGGCAGGGTCAATTGGCCGTTATAGATGCCCTGGTCTCCCTGCAGCAGGTCCAGGTCGCCCACCTGGTTGGTGTTGGTATCCCAGATGGTGGCATGCACGTTCACATTATCATTTGGAGGTGCCACAAAGGTGCTATTCGCACCGAAAGTTAGTTGCGCCGAGATATCCAGCGGCAGATTGACGGGATATTCACCACCGGCTTGCGGTAAAACCACCTGCAACCAGGGCAACTTCTTCACGGTCACGGTAATGGCATGTTGCAGGGTGATGTCGTCACCCTTGTTGGGTCGATTAACCAGGATTTTATAATCACCTTCAGCGGCGGTATCGGGATATTGAATGGTGTAGTACAACTGGCTGTCCTTCACCGGCTGAAGTGTAACTTCACTGCCGTCCGGCTTGACCAGGCTGACTTCCATCCCCTCCAGGTCAATTGGGGTTTGAGTCTTATCCACCACCTGCCAGGAGATTTCCAGCGGTTTACCGGCCGGCCAGGGATTCTGGAAGGGTTTATTTACTGCGGTCAGGTTGCTGACAAACTTGATCTTGCGGATTTGGGCCCAACCTTCACCGCTCAAATGCACGCGCCAGCTACCGCTTTCCGGTGCCCGGATGCTGTAGGAAACCGAATTAGCAATGCTGTTGCAGCGTATTGCAGCATCATTGTTATTGCAAGGGACCTCCATGTTACCCGGCCGGAAAAGATCCACCAGGATATTGGCATCCTTCTTGAAAACGGTCACCCAGACCTGGTAGACATTTGGTTCGATCTCAAAGGGCACATCTGTACCACCCGGCTGGACAGTTACGACCTCCGGGGGGTCACCTGGTGGTAAAGCCAGCAGGTCGCGCAGGATGGTTTCGTACACATTGAATAATTCCTGCTCATTTTTAGCCGGGTTGAAATATCTTCCGCCGGTATCGGCTGCCATTGCTTCCAATAGGTTTTTATACAGGCGGAAATTCACATTCTGACTGAATGAATCCGATGCAAAGGCAATTGTATAAATCGGAACGTCAATGGAGGGCAGCATCTGGAAGACCTGGCTCGTGCATTGCTCTTCATTCATCTTTTCATCCGCGCACCAGCCGTCTGAGAGGAAGATGATGGCTTTCTTGGCATCCGGGCGGCTATCGCTCAGCATATTTTTGGCGGCATTCAGTGCAGCAACATAATCTGTTCCATTCATATCCTGGTGCAGCATGTCAATTTGTGAACTGAGGCGTGCACCTTCAGTAACTGGGGTTAACCCGCCTTGAACTGAGACGGCTTCCGAACCAAACATCACCACGCCTACCCGGTGCTGGGCGCCGGATTGATCAATCCCTAGCCAATTTTGGATGAACATATCCGCCATGACGAAACGCCAGCCGTTGTGAACGCCCGGTACGCCTGGATCATTGTCCGACCCGCGGGGCGCCGGATACATGCTGCCGCTTTCATCAATGACAAGCACAATATCCAAATTGGGCACCAGGGCATCTCCCTGGGCATGGATCAGCATCATCGGGGTGAGGAGCAAAGAAACAAGCACTCCAATAATAATGATTCGCAGCATAACTTTATGGTTGGTATGAAGACGGCTCATGGAAGCTCTCCTTCAAGAATCAGCCTGGTTCTGGCTGGAAGATAAATTCACTCGCGCCCAGGCGAATTCGATCGCCTGGCTGTAAGATTTGATCCCGGGAAGGTGCTGTACCGTTTACCTGTGTTCCGCGGGTGCTGTTCAAATCTCGGATCTGCACTTGGTTTTCAGAAATGCTGAACATCACGTGGGCATCCGAAATCTGCCGATCCTGGTCGCCCAGTGATAGCACATTTAAGGCATCCTTGGAGAGAACAACCGGGTCTGTGAATGGCCCAAACTCTGCCCCGGCCGCGCTGCCGCTCAAAATACGGAACGCATGACCGGAAAATGTGAGCTCAGCCTTGCCCATGAAAGCTGTCTGGCCGGGCTCCAGGTTGATCCACCCAGATCCCTGGCGAGTACCGGCGATGATAATTCCATTTGAACTGTTTAGATCCTTGACCGAGGGCGGCTCCTCGCTCAAATCGAGCACCGCATGAGGGCCGGAAATCGTATTTTCGCGCACTATGACGATTTCAAGTGGGTTGCGGCTGAGAATAAAGGGTAATTCACAGGTAAAGATTTGGCCGGTAAATGGACCAGCGATGCATTCCAACCTGGCGCGCCGGGTAACCACCGGCTTGACCAACGGCTCAGGCGGGGTCACAGGCGTTTTCGGTTTTGGCTCAGGGATCGGCGGTGGAATCGGTGTTCCACCCAGGCCCCAGTTCGATTTTTCTTCAACAGGTCTTTCCACCGGGCGCTGCGCGGTTCCCCGGGCAGATGAGACACCCCCCAGTCCACCGAGGCTGCCATCCGCCTGGGATCCCTCCTCACTTTTGCGGCGGCTGAGCAGGAAAATTCCCGCCCCCATCCCCAGGATAAGCACCACAGCAATACCAATCCACAAACCAGATCCGCTCTGCCGGGGCTTTTCAATTTCATTCGTATTACCAGGCGTTACCTGGGTAACCTGACCAGGTTCCTTCCCCTGACCTGGTACCGGGACCTCGGGCACCTGGCAACCCGCCCCACCCAGGATGCATTCTCCGAGTTCCACGTCCTTCTGGCCGGGCGGATTCTTTAAGCCCTTCACCACCTCACCAATCTCCATGGATTTGGAGGTAGCCCAAATTGCCAGTTGAGCTCCGTAAGTCCGGGTGTATCCACCAGTATGGATTTTCTCCAACAGCCCGGTCAGACCAGCATCTGCCATCCCGGCATACCCATATTCGGTTTCATGCATCGCATCCGGGAAGCGCAAGTCAGGATCCAGGCTGAAAGCCGTCATTTGCAGGGATGTTTTCGTCGAAACAGTGACAGTTGTTGTCTCCGCCAGAATGAGGGGTGAAAAGGCCGGATCAGCCGGCTTTAAGAGCGTGCCAGATTGAATGGAAACCTGCAGCTCGTTCCCAGTATTGCTGGTCAGTTCAATGCTGATCATCGGCTGCGAAAAACCCATCGCAACCGGTTC
The DNA here is from genome assembly GCA_964405455.1 of uncultured Anaerolineaceae bacterium. Lineage (GTDB taxonomy): Bacteria > Chloroflexota > Anaerolineae > Anaerolineales > Anaerolineaceae > CALESS01. Next base: position 24,580 of record CAYOOA010000013.1, read on the forward strand.
TCCGGTAATGAATAATTGGCCGCTCTGGACTGCCTGATCCAATGGGATGGGACTACCCTGCTCAACCATCCGGGCAGATACGCTGGCTGTCGGCCAAATCAGCCCGATCACCAGGATCATTTTCACAACACGGAGAACGGTTCGGAAGAAACCCATAAGCACCTGGTAAAAAATTACTGGATTACCTCAAAACGGAATTTCACATTCCCGAAGGAAATCACATCTCCATTCTTAATGGGCGCATCCCGTGTCAATGCATCATTCACGTAAGTGTAATTTGTATCCTTACGGGCATGCAGGAAGAAAGTACCACTCGAGAATTCGATCATCGCGTGATCACTGGAAACGATCCCATATGGCAACAGGATTTCAAAATCCTCGTTATCCGTTCCACCCTCCCGGCCAATCCGTGTCGGTTTGCGCACAGAAACCATATATTCTTCATTATTTTGCAGGTCAACCAATCTGGCTGAGGATGGCTGCCCAATAGCGGTATCATCCGCGTCACATTTGAGGCAGCGAGCGTTTTGGACATCCATCGGTTCACCGCAGGTCGGGCAGTTGACAGTCGGATACCCCAATGGTTGCGGAACCACCCCTGCAAACGCCTCTAATGCAGAACGAGAACCCATTTCAACACCAATCAAAATCAGCAGAATGCCAATCACCAATCCAAGCACCAGGACAATGACCGGAACAATATCCACCACCCCCATCTGCTGGAGAACCAGGCTCTTGCTGGTGCGATCATACAGGGTAAAGGCCAGCATGGCGATGACGATCCCCATAGCAATGTGGAAGACAACCCCCACCGTCCGTGCCCAGCCCTTGAGGTTACTGATGGCAAGTCCCAGGTAAATCACGAAACCGGCAAAAAAGATCCCCAGGAACTCCATCAGGGTCGGGGAGGCATCGCGCAAAATTCCAAGCGCAATCTCGGAAAAAATTGGCATGCTCAGAAATAGATTGTTGAGCGGGTTCTTGGTGAGATTAAAAAAGATCAGATAGATGATTGAAATGATAGCCACAGCAATGGCCAGGACAACCCATCCCACCCCGAGCGCCCGATAAAAACCTCGTTTTAATTTCATCCACACCTCCCCGTCAATGTTCGAACCTATAGTTGTACGTGAAAACGAACCTTTACCTGCAAAATAGTCAGAAAATCCATCTCCACCTGGTGGTGGTGAACGCTCTCAAACTCCACCAGATCAATCGTGGCGAAAACCAAAGGGTCCGCCTTGTTTAGAAGGAAAATTCCATCATCGGACATAATTATCTCATAATTCTTCTGATATACAGCCTGCAATGTTAATCTGTCTTTAATGGAATTATAAAACCCTACCCCGATGAGACCCTTGGATTTTGTGAGGGGTTTTTCATTTCCCTGAACACTCATGGATAAATCAAAGGCAAGGGGATAGTTATAGGTTTTCTTCGTGATGGAGTGAACAAAATGGGTCTTGCTGATGCGCATTCCCAACGTAAGCTGCTTGCCATTGGGCAACTTGATTACCTGCTCGCGTTGAAACGGCTCCTGGATCCCGCTCGCCTGGTAATCCACCACCCATTCCCATAGGAACCCCCTGCGCATGGAGACCTCCGAATCAGATCCGGCAGTAGAATCTTCAGGTGGAGTGCGATAATACAATACAGTCGAGGGTTGACTGATCGGTGGAGTCCAGTCAACGGGTGGGGGCGTTTGCCCATTTGTCGGTCGGGCGATCTCTGCAGGGGGTGTAAGGAACGGTCCGACCTTCTGGGTGTTTAGATTCCTATTAAGCTCCTGGGTGTCTTCAAGCTCGCTGTCCTTTTGCAGGTCAGGTGGATTCGCCCCGGCGATCTCAATGGGTTGCAAGGGATTTGTTTTTTGACTGTCAGTCTTTACTGCTTCCACCTCAGGTGATGGACCGTCCTCGATTGCGCCTGCTTCCGGACGCGGGGAGGGTTCGGTAGATGGTTCCTCAGCGGCATTGATCGGTTCCACCGGTGTCTCGATTGAAACCGGCTGCTCCTCGGGGATACCTTCCACATGCGCCTCAATTATCAGGACCGTGACATTATCTGAGCCGCCGGCCCGGTTGGCCATGTCCACCAATTCTTCTGCGGCCTGGGTGGAAGGCAAGCGTTGAATGACATCGATCATATCGGCATCCCCCACACCTTCATACAATCCATCCGAGCAGAGCAGCAGCCGATCATCATTTAGAAGCGCGCCGAGCGTCTGGATATCCGCTTCCACCTTGGGCTTGTTTCCCAGTGAGCGGGTGATGACATTGCGGAATGGATTAGTCCTGGCAGCTACAGGCGTCAGCGCACCGCTGCGAATTTGCTCGTTTACCCAGGAATGATCCTCGGAAAGCTGGCGGATCCTCCCTGAGCGCAACAGGTATGCGCGCGAATCACCCACGTTGGCCAATGTCAAGATTCCGTCGCGAATGACAGCACAGATGACAGTGGTGGCCATCGATTCCTTGTTCGCTTCGCGTGCCTCCTTATAAATTACGTCATTGGCGATATTGATTGCATATCGCAATGAACTTCCGGTATCTTCATACGGGGCCGCGTAATATTCCTTGAGAATGGTTTTAACTGCCCGGTTGCTGGCCACTTCCCCGGCTTGAATACCCCCAACCCCATCCGCAACTACAAAAATGGCGCCTTTGCGCCGGACATCCATGTTGGTGACGGCCATCGACCAGCCGGCCGCATCTTCCATGTTATCTCTTTCAAGACCAAGATCATCCTTAAAACCAATTATCAGACGAGTTTTGGCAGCCATTCTATCTCATCCATTCCAGGGCTATCGGTGCAATAGGGTGGTACGGATCCATTTTCATCACTTGCTTCCAGGCGGATTCAGCCAAATCGGGCATTCCTGCCCGGTAAGCTGCTTCTGCACAGCCCTCAAGCAAATCCATTTCCTGCAACAGGGAGAGATTCTTCGTGAGCGCCAGTCGGAAGTGCTCCACCGCACTGGCATACTCCCCTTTCCGCAGGGCAATCCAGCCGGAAACCTGCTCCACCTGCGGGTCATCCGGTGATAAGGTCACAGCCTGTGAAAGCGCTTTTTCAGCCCTAGCTAACTCCGAGAAAGCCGTAAGCGCCCGGGCGAGATTGAACCACAACCGGGCTTCTCCCGGCGCAAGGCAGACCGCTTGCTGTAGGGCTTCCGCCGCCGCACCCGGGTTGCCTTCCGCCAGCATGCGGACCGCCTCCTGGTTAAGTCCATGAGCAGCCTGAAGCTTCTCCTGTTCAGCCATCTCGTTTTGAATACCCAACCCAGCCCCCATTGCATTTGCTCCATTGAGTAGATTTATGCTTGTGTTGCCGCTCAAGTGGCTGGTTTCCTCGATCACGCACTCAAAATTATGCAGTGAAGTCTGCCTTTGATAATCAGATTGTACATCAATCTCATCCAATTGATGAAATTCCCCGGTCTGCGAATTCAGGTTCTGCCGTAGGGCAGCCCCCAGCGCAATGGTTTCAATTTGTACTTCATCCAGGGCGGAGGCAACCAGACGGGCATTCATCTGGATTGAATCCTGATAGGAGCGCAGAGACTGTACGCTTCTTTCCTGGTCGATTATTGCCTGTTTCCGACCATCCTCTTGCACGGCGCCTAATGCAAGAAATTCCGAGCGCAGCATATCATGCGTGGTCGAGCGCTGTTTTTCCAAAGTCCTGGCTTGTTCCATCCCCTCGCGCACCCGGCCGGGCATTCGGCGTGCCTGTGTGCGCGTTCGCTCCAGGGTAAGGGTCATCTTCTGGAAGGATCCAACCACTTTTTTCATTTGTTGCCCCCCCCGATTTGCTGCTCTTCCAGCAATATTTTCACCGTGGGATCCGTGTCAGCCAACTCTGGCGCCAGGCGGGCAGCTGTTTGCCATGCCTCCAGCGCAGGCTGCACCTGACCGGAAGCATACAGACATTTTCCAAGCGAAAAGTAGATTTCGCCATCGGTCGGATCCAGATCCACTGCTCGTCGTAGGGTTCGGATGGCTTCTGCATATTCCCCGTGGGCCATCATCAACATTCCAGCCAGGTGCTGGATATGGGCGTTGTTCTCACCCTGCTCCAGCGCAATTGAAAGCAATTCACCTGCTTCTTCCAGGTGGCCAGACCGGATGTGAGCCAGAATCCGGTTCTCGGTCACAACTGCAGAGGTTGGGTCCAATCCCGCTGCACGATCCAATAGAGCGGCTGCCAGTACTGGTTCGCCGCAGCTCAACAATTCCAGGGCTTGTTGGTTCAATCCGTGGGCTTTGTCATGGGTCAGGAGAATCAGGCGTTGCTGCTGGAAAAACTCCGCCTGTTGCGAATGGCCAGCCAACATAGTTGAAGAAGCCTCCATGGAGGACAGATGCTGGCGCATCTCAGCTTGCACCTCCAACAAACGGTTGAACAGGGCGTTCTCTTCATGGCTACGTTCCTGTTTGGCTTGCCGGTAAGTTTGGATGGCATCCACGGATTGCAGCAATTCTTCAGTCGCCTGACTCTGAACGTCCACCATGGCTTCACGCATCAACATGATTGAATGTTCCAGCAGGCGGGTACTTTCCTCCTCCACCCGGGCCAGATTGGCAAAACCGGCCTGTAATTCAGCAAAAGCCTGGGTAACCGCAGCTGCTGCAGCCTTTTGCTGGGCCAGCAAGGCTTCCAGTTTTTCGTTGGCTTCAGCCCGGCGGGCAACTTCCTGTTCTGCAGCCTGGTGAGTCAACCCGTTGAACTCCAACAAGGCTTCATCATTTTTCTGCAGGTGTTCATTAACATCGTCCAGATAGGCAGTCTCAGTTTCAACCTCACTAGCGATCACATCCAGTGTGCGGTTAAATTCATCCACCGTATCGCGGAAGGCTTTTTCCTGGTCGGTTAGCCGTTTGTCCAGTAGCTTGATCAGGCGCAGGTGCTCTTCCAAACCGTTATTCAAGGTGCGGATCGAATTATTCAGCTCTTCTGTTCGCTGCCGCAAACTACTCTCCACCCGGTTGATGTACTTCTCCAACTGGGATATGGAGCGCTCCAAGGTACTAATATCCTCTGTAGTAGCCAGAGAAACACCATTCAGAAAGTAAGGCATCATTTACCTCCCCTGGTTTTCTTCCGGCAAGTAGCGGCTGCCTGGTTTTAATAATGAAGGTTCCACCCGGGCGGTGATTTTTTCGCGTTGGATTTCGTCCAATAGGGTTTGAGCGTTCAAATAATCCAAGTCCTCCACCAGAATTTCTTCCAGCGCCTGAATGGCTTCATCAAATCGCATCAACCGCCTGTTGGCACTTGCCAGGCGGTAAAGCGCTTCCTTGCGTTCCTCTGCGGATAAGCCCCCGGTTTTCAGGGCAGCCTGCAGGCTGCCGATTGCCAGATGGTACTGACCGCCAGCAGCAAAACAGCGCGCCAATTCCAGATGGACCTGTGCCTGCAAGGTTGAGTCTTTCACATAAGGTTGCATAACTTTTACCGCAGCAGAGGTCTTTCCGCGTCGCAGCAGCAACTCCGCCAATTGCAGGGCCGTTTGCGTATCTGCAGGGTGCTGATCCAGGTTGTAGCGGAGTTTTTCGATCTCCCCATCCAGCATGGACAGGCGGAGATCAATCAACTCCTGGCGGATGAGAGCATCCTGCGGGGCCAGTTCCACCGCCTGGCGCAAGTCGGGCAGAGCTTTCTCCAATTGACCTGTTCGGTGGTAAATTCTGCCGAGCATATCGAAAAGCCTTACCTGGCATTCTTCCGGCACACCCTCCTGGCGCGCCTGTTCCAGGTGTTTCAGCGCCGCCTCTGTTTCTGATTTCTTGAAGGCGAGTTTACCCAGCACGAACCAGGCAGCCCCGGTCTTCGGCCATTTTTGCACCAGGCCGGATGCGAACTCAAGTACTGCGATTTCCTGGTCAGGCTCAAGGTCGGATATCTGGTCGAGGTCCAACCCAGCCTGAGTGGGCTGCTCCAGAGTACGATAAGCCTCTGCCAAGGCCCAGCGAATTTCACAGCTTTCCGGCTGTTGCACCAACAGGTCACTGTAGCGTCCCACGAGAGCCGGGATATGGGCTGGGGATTCGGCCTGGATGGCGCGGTAAATTTGCAGAGCCGCCTCCCACTTTTCAGCCTTTTGCTCTACATCCCCATAGGCAATCCGCACAAGATAATCCTTTGGATGGCGGGCAATCAATTCCTCAAAAGCCTGCTCAACCTCCCCGAGAGCATCAGGGATTTCTGCCTGCATGTGTAATAGTGAAGCAGAAGCGTCATCCAATTTCTGGCATGTTTCATAAATCTTGGCACGCATCAGGTGGACTGTTGGTCGGGTGGCGTCCATTTGATCAAGACAGCTTAGCATCTCGTCGGCATGTTCCGCACCAAATCGGTTCAACATACCATCCATCTCATCCAGGATGCGGGGGTATTCCGCCACCCTTAACCGCGGAAATATATCCAGCAGGGCCTGGCTGGCAGGCCAGAAATCAGTTGGAAATTGCTTCAGGCCAGATTGCACATCCACTTCGTTCAGTTCAAAATCCATGGCCAACAAGTCAGTATAAATTTTCAATCCGGCTGGAAAGTAACCAATCCCAGCCTGGCGACAAATCTCCGCCCGGGTATAATCCAACACGCGTTGACTCTCCGCATCCCAACCGCTGCCGGCCAGCCATTCGAGCAACTCGGGGATGCTGCCCGGATCAATCCGGGCCGCCCGGGCTGCCGTTGCAATGGTCGGCTGTAGTGCCCGCATCTGAGCCTGCCAGGCGGCCATCAATCGGGCGGCCTGGGCTGCTACCCCAGGGGAAATAGCTGTGGATTTTTCCACCAACTCTTCAGCGGTTACACACAGGGCTGTCAGATCCTCTGCAGCTACATATGGGAGATCCTGCAGGGATTCCACGGCTCCAGGGAAATCCTCCCCAATGATTTCAGCCCGGGCCAGAACGAGCCGCATGGACAAGGTTTCCTGCTTCTTCAACCAGGTTGCAGCCCGCATACGAACTTCCGTAAATTTCACCGGCCATAATAAGAGGATTTCTCTTAAAACCTCGGCTGTTTCGTCCGGTTCGTCCGCTTCCATCAGCGCATCGGCCAAAACCAACCGGGCAGCCAAGGCAGTATCATGACCCTCCGGTAGGGATTGACCGGCCTGTCTGACCACCTCTTTCAACGTTGCGGCAATATCCGCGGCTGAGGAAGTTTCCTTCGCAAGCCATTCCCGGCCGTGTTGAACAGCCAGCTGCAGACTATCCTCGCTGCCCAGCAGGGTTTCCAGTTCAACCATCGCACGTAGTACAGCCGGGTCAGCCGGATGCTTTTTCGCTAGTTGCGAGAGCAATTCGTAGGATTTCCCGGCAAAGCCAGGCTCGCTCCAAGCCTGACGCAGGAATTGAATGGTCTGGGCAATGTCATCCTGGGCCAGATGCCCACGTGCCATTTCCAGCCAGGCTGAGGCATTTTGTGCTTTTTTGGCAATTTCGGTCAGCAATTCCATCGCCCGGGCACGCGCTTTCGGAAAACGCGTCGTCACTTCACTTAGCTCGCTGCTGGCCGCATCACTCCGGCCCAAGCGGTTCAGGGCAATGGCATGGCTGATCTGCAATACCGGTTCCTTGGGGTTACGTTCTACCCAGTCCTGCAGGGATGCCTCAGCCCGTTTTACCTGGGCCTCGGCAGCCTTCTGGCTGATTTCATCCATCCAAAGTGCAGCTGCCTCATAATCTCCACGGTTGATTTCTGCTTCGGCACGCAGAAACCAGGTGTCAGCGCCATCAGGCAGCAGATCGGCCAGTTCCAACACTTCTCCCACTCCCTGAGCGCCGTACTCTTCCAGGATGGATTTCCCTTCTGCAGCCGCCTCCAGGAATTTTCCAGAAGCAGCCAATCCGCGCGCCTTCAAGGCCAGGAATGCCATGGCCTCGGGCGAGCCTTTCTTACTACTTATCCGCGGGATCCGCTCCAACACGGCCCCGGCTGTTCCAGCCCCGTCAGCAGCCAATGCTCGACGGTAGGCCTGGTTGGCCCGCTGTAAATCCGGCTTTTTTATCTTCAGAATGGCGTCACCCAGCAGCAGCCAGCCCAACGCAGGTGGATTCTCAAGGCTGGTAATTGTTTCCAGTCGTTTCAAGACATCCTCCATACGCAAGGAAGGATGGAGCAATGCCTCTTTCAAAGCCAAAACCGCCTCCTGTGCTGCACCGGTAACAAGGCGGCTGTCGGACAACAGCAGCAGGAAATCAAAACCAACCTCCGATTCGGGGGCCAGCACTGTCTGGAAGCGGACGACCTTTTCCACCACTTCAGCAGCGTACTGGCTGGATTTGAGTAGATCCGCCAGAACTGAGTGCAGTTGACCTGCCAGTTTTGCATCCGGTTTTAGCAGGAGTGCATCGGAGAGCAGGCTCAATCCTTCCGCTGGCAATTCATGTTTTCGATGGATTGGCTCCAGCCGATCAAGGATGAAGTTTGCCGCCGTGGCCGGATCCGCCTCATAAGCCCGGTGGGAAAACGTGATGGCTTCTTTTAGGAAGTGTAGATCCAGATGAATCCCGGCAGCATATAGCAGCGCATGCACCGGGAAGGCTTCCTTCTGAATAATTTGTTCCAGTCGATCGAGGATCTTCGCCAGTGAATCCTTGCTCACCGGCACCTGTTGACAGGCCTCTAATGCAGGCCCGTATTCACTGATTGCCAGGTTGGCATCCGCCTGCAATAAGTGGCCGCCCAGGGGTAATTTTTCTTCCAGCTTTAATTCGTCCAGGCGTCTAAGGACGACAGAGGCCTGTGTACTTCCCCCCAAAACCAGGATGCGCTCCAGGGCTGCCAGGGATGCAGCCGGATCCTTTTCAATTGTTTCTTCAGCTTCAGCATCCAGCGCACTGATCAGGGTCTCCAGTAGTTTTGGATCGGCACCTGGTTGACCGGCTTTTTGCGCATCCAGGCGATTTTGCAGGTTTTTGTAGTCCTTTATTGTCTCGTGCCGCAGGCTTGGGAAATCCTTGCGCAAACGGTTCAACGTGGCCAGGGCTGCCGGGTAATCCTGCTGCTCCATTTGTAGGCGGGCCAGTTCAAAACGCACAGGATGAAAATTGGGGAACTCCTCCGTCAGGCGAGAAAGACCATCCACCGCAGCCGGGATCGCCGCCCGATCCGATTTGACAGCCTCCAGGCAGCGCTGCATGGATTCTTGCGGTTGGCCGGTTACAAGGTAGGCCAGGGCGGTCACCAGGTGCAAGTCGGAAAGAGCCGGTTGAGAAATTTGATCTTCCAGTTCCAGAAGTCGCTCTAGCAGGCTTTTTGCAAAAGTCAGATTGGCTTCGCCTGGTTCCAGGTTGAGCAGCGATTGGTGGTATTGAACCAAAGCCTCTTCTGGACGCAGCTGCCGACGCAACACATCCCCCCACAGCCGGACGGTGCGGCGGTAAATCCAGTCGGATTCAGAATAATGTTCAATCAGCCGCTCACAGCGCCGGATTACTTCAGCCTCGTTGGCTTCCTGTTTGTACAGCCTTTCCAGCACATCCACAGCTCGGGCATAATTTTTCGTTTCAAGATAGGCATCACACAGGGTAAAAAGAAGGTCTGCTTCCATCTCTCCCAATGTGAGCGCGGTTTCAAGGCTCTGAATTGCCTGCGGGAACTGGCGCTGGCGGGCATACAGGCGGCCCAAGTTCTGTTGGGTGATGGCATCCCTGGGTAGCACCTCAGCCAGTTTTTCAAATCGCGGCAGCAACGCTGGGCCTTCATCAGGACGCAGATCGAGAACCATCCCGAAACGACGAGCTGCTTCTGTGTAATCTCCGGAATCCAGGAGAATATCCCCGAGTAGCAAGGTCAGAGAGGCACTGCGCCGAAATCGCTCATCCAGGCTGGTGCGCAGGACGGATATGGCATCCCGCCCCCTGCCCCCTTCACGGAGCCACCCGCCCAGCTTCAAGATGTCGCCTTCCGCCAGACCTGGCTTTTCCAGCAAAGCGAGGGCAGCATTCATCGATTCTGCCGCTCCGTAGGATAGATTGCGCAATTCTTCAATGGCAGAGACGGCTGTGGCCGATTGACCAGTTTCCAGTAGAATCAGGGCCAGTTCGCGGTACGCCTCGCAAACCAGGCCGGTATCACCCGCTTCGGATGTTTCGCGGCTTTCCTTACTGAGCGCAGTTCTCAGATTCACGGCCGCGCGGGCAGCATCCGGTCTTCGTTGACGGGCATCCTCCAGCGCTGCGCGCAGGCGGTCGGTTGGCTTTGAAAAGATATTTCGAAACATATCTTACCCTCCGAACAACTATACGATTTGCAAAATAATGAGAATAATTGCCACCACTAGAATCAGCCCGGCAGCGATCGCCAGGCCATTTTGCAGGTTGGTCGGTAAAGCCAGTTTCTTTTTCCAGACTGTACTATTTTCGGATACATCATAACGCAGTGCGCCTGCCCCAGCCGCTGGATGCAGACGCCGGGCACGCAGCCATTCTTCAAAAGGCCGGCTGTTTTCATCCACCAGGTCGCGTTCATCCAGTCCAACCTCCCGGACTGCAGCCTGGTGTTCTTCCGGCGTGATTTGATGGACCTCGCAAAACACCTGCAGGGCATGCACATCGTCAGGCAGCAGGCGTCCTTTGCGCCAGCGATCCATCAGCCATTGCCGATAAAGAGCCAGTACCGAACTGCGGTCAGTCATCTCATCCTCCAGGAGGTCAGGATTCGTTCGTTTTGGTTTGATTCAAAGATTGCAACAATTTCTCCAGACGTTCCAGCTCTGCCCGGGGAATGTTCCGCTCGATGGGAGCTGGAAATTGCTTCCAGAGGCTTACCAGGTATGTCAGCGCCTGTCGTGTGACTGTGGCCATACGCTGGCTGGAACGTGACATTTCCTGGTTATGGTTTTTCTGGGCTAATAAATCCTTGCGGATCAACTCGGCATTGTGGTCGGCTTCTTCCAACATCTGGTTCAACCGGGCGATTTCCGCTTGCAGTGTGCGTACCTTATCATAACGGCGGGCTTCCTCCAGTTCCAGCTTTAAGCGGTCAACTTCCGCTTGCAGGGCCTGGATTTCATCTTCCAGCGGATTGGAAACCGGCACGCCGTGGAGAGCAGCAAATTCTCGCAGTACCTGCAAACGGGTTTCCTTATCTTGACTGGCCGGTAGAGTATCCAGGCGGGCGCGTTCTGTTTCAACCTGGTGAGCAGCCCGGGCTGAGCTGAATCTTTCTCCAACGACAGCCACTACCGAAACGTTATCCTGGCTGCCATTTGCCAGGGCAGTCTGTACCAACCTTTCAGCCAGGGCGCAGGCTGGAGTTTCCTCCAGGATGCGCGAAATTTCCACTTCGGCCAGATGTTCCCAGAAGCCGTCGCAGCCCAACAGGAAGACAGACTGATCCGAGCAGTCAAACTCAAGGAAATCCGGAGTCACCTGCTCCGCTCCTCCCAGGGTCCGATTAAGACTGGCTCCGCGGCGGTGTTCAACTGTTCGCCGGGTGAGCGGCAGTGAACCGTCCGCGCTAAGCAGAAGGGCACAATCGCCTACATGGGTACAGAAAAGCTTGTGACCGCGGATCATCACTGCAGTCAGTGTGGTGGCCATATCCGATCCGCGCCGGCGAGCCTCTTCCATTACCGACGCTCCGGCCTGGCGAACTGCATCCATCAAGAAAGCTTCCATGAGTTCACTTTCTTCCATGCGCTGGCCGCCAATGACGAACACAGCCGGATCTTCTTGCAGCAGGATCTTTGAGAGCGTACTGACAGCCAATTCTGATGCAATTTTCCCATCCGAATGGCCGCCCAGACCATCTGCAATGATAAATATGTTCTCCCGGGCGAAGATCGTATCCTCATTTTGAGCCCGGACCCCGGCTGAGGTAAAACAGCTGAATTGAAACATGCTCCCTCCCGCCCTCGCGGGCAGCCCAGGTTAACGTTTTACATCTTGAACGACATTCCCCTCGCAGTGATTCTCACGAATGTTGGGATCAGACTGTTCATTGATACTAATACCATAGCGCCCGTTATTGGTGCAATCATTGCGCCGTGCCGATCCAACCGCCGCCCCGCTGAAACAAATCCCATCCCGTTTATTATTGGCGGCCATGTTTTGTTCCAGGTTGGGTTCGGCTTGATCTGTGATCGAAATGCCGTGAAATTGGTTCTGCTCGCAGCGGTTTCCGCGTACCAACCCGGAGGCGCTCCCCGAAAAAGCAATTCCAGAAGATCGATTATTGGAGCAGGTATTTTCATCTACCCTCGGCTCGGCATTGCCGGAGACCAGGATGCCGGTAAAGTTCTGCAGGCAGCGGTTGCGGCGTGCTTCACCCCCAGCGCTCCCGGAGAAAATGATCCCCGATAGGCGGTTTTGGCTGCACTGGTTTTGAATGATATCGGGCCTGGCCCAATCGCTCACTTCGATGCCGTGCCCACCGTTTCCGTACACTTCGCACTGGCGTACTTCACCGAAGGCATTACCCAGGAAACTCAGGCCGCTACCACCCAGGCGAGTGTCCGATTGGCGGATACCCCCGGTAAATCGGCAAGCACTGAAACTCACTTCTCCGCCCAGGGCAACCACCACATCCGCCCAGGCCTGTCCGCGGTGCTGGAAGGTCAGGCCGTTTGCCTCAAAGCGAATATTTCCGCTGATGTTTGCGACCGTTTCCTCAGCCTGGCAAATCAGGCGGGTAACATCCATTCCTGCTCCTTCCAACCTGGTGGAGCGATTGATGGTTAGCGGTTTTTCCAGGAGGTAATCGCCCGGACTCAAATGAATCACCTCACCAATACTGACTGCATCCAGGGCATCCTGCAAGCTGGCGTAATCTCCGCTGCCATCCGGGGAAAGATGAATTTTTCGTGGGCCGGAAGGTTCGGTGATGATTTCGGGCAAGGCTTGTGGCCCGAACAGTGCTTCACGCATTTCCATGGCGGATTGATAACGCTGTTCCGGCTGCATTTGCAGCGCTCTCATCACAACAGTTTCCAGTTTGGTCGAAACAGCCGGTACCAATTGACGGATGGACGGCAATTCCACACCGTCATCCATCCGCTCAGTGGCCAGCAATGGCACCTGGCCAGTAAGCAAGTTGTATAATGTTGCACCCAGGGCGTAGATGTCCGAGCGGGCGTCGATGATTCCGCGCCGGACATACTGCTCATAGGGGCTAAAACCGGCCGTCCGGCCGATGACTTGTGGTTGGCTGGCATCGTTTAAGACACGAGCGATACCAAAATCGACCAGGTAAGCATCCCCCTGTAAATTCACCACGATATTGGCTGGCTTGATATCCCTGTGCACGATTTCATGAGCGTGACAATAGGCCAGCGCATCCAACACCTGGTTTGTCCAGGCCAGCACCTGGTCTTCCGGCAGGGGTGCATCACCGTTATCCTCCAGGATGCGATCCAGGTCGCGCCCTTCGATCAGTTCCATGACCAGGTAGCGATCATCCCCCACCTCAAAATAAGCCGAAACGTGCGGCAGATAGGGATGATCAAAGCCGTGCAAGATCTGCGCTTCGCGCTTGAACAGGTTGGCAGCTTTCTCACGCGTGAAAGTTGAGCGAACCCCGGCTCCAAAGCGGACGTTCGTCACACCTTCCACTTCCTCCACAACGTGGAGGGCGGTATCATCCTCGCTGGGTAGATGGCTCAAGCGAAACTCTTTGATCGCCACGGCCACCGGCGGGATTTTGAGAGTATCCAGGGCACGGAAAACAGCCCCCATTCCTCCCTCGCCGAGTAATTCGAGGATCTGGTAAACACCTAGTAAAGTAAAGCCCGGTTGAAGAGGCATACCGCTCCTTATTTGATCATCTGCAAAGCTGCCTGGAATTCTGCACCGTTGTGGATCACTCGCCGGCCAGGATCGAGCGCAGTGGAATCGAGCACCAGCTTGACCAACCCGTCCATCTGTCCATCCGTCCATTGTCGGGTTTCTTCCATCGCGGAGTACAACTCGTTCTCCGTGAGAATCCCTCGCTGACTGGTGGCCAAATGAGCCATCATGCAGCCCAGCGAGTAGACATCACTGGCTGGCGAGATGACACCGTCGCCGCGCACTTCGGGAGCCAGGTAATAATCAAATTGGCGAAGCATGGCGGATTTATGCCAGTGATCGCGGTCAAAAAGCACTGAAGAGGTGAAATCGGATAAGCGTGCCATCCCAGTCTCGGCGACTATCAGCACATTGGTTGGCAGCACGCAGCCGTGGACGATATTTTCAGCATGGATGCAAGCCAGGGCGGAAGACAGGTCGGAGACAAGTCTAAGCACTTCAGCCGGTTTGAATCGGATGCCTTGCTGGTCATGTTGTTCCATCCATCCGGCCAGGCTGGGGCCAATGACCCGTTCCATCACGATATACAGCTTCTTATCCACCTTGAAGAAGCCCTGCAGGTGAACAATATTGGGATGGTCCAGGTCACGCACGCGGAAGAAGTGCTCCACTCGGCGCTCCAGTGAGCCTCGAACCTGCTGACTTTCAATCTCTTTGATGGCCACTTCCGGCATATCCGCTGACCGCAAATCCTGAGCCAGGTAGACCACCCCTGATTGACCTCTCCCAAGCTCCCCCTTGATCTGGAATAATTGCTGGAAGCGTGCCGGGGTGACATTCTGGATGATTGCGCCGAAATCAAATGGTACTTCCACCCGCTTTCGAATCTCGGAAATTAACTCTGTCACCCGCTGATATCGGTTCTGCGGAAGGTTGGCCAGGGCTCTTTCAATCACATCCCCCAGGTTGAAATAAGTCTTGGACTTCAATTCCCGCTGCAGAGCGGCATCCGGACGCGGATAGCCGGTCAGGATAAAGCATAGTAACGCACCGAGCGAGAAGATATCGCTCGCTGCAGTCTCACCCCGGCCTTCATACACTTCAGGAGAGGTGTAATTTTCACGGCCGTGGATGCGGGAAGATTTACCCACCCCCTCTCGATCAATGATTGTCGCCAGGCCAAAATCAGTCAGCTTGACCTCTGAGAATCCAGTTCCACCAACTAAAACATTATTGGGATGTAAGTCGCGGTGCAGCAGCCCTTGTGAATGTAAGTATTCCACGGCAGCGCAAACCTTAAGGAAGATCTCCAATCGGGTTTGGATGGGTATCTCCAGCCGACGGGCAGTGATCAACTTATCCAATGTGCTGCCTTCCACCAGATCCATGATAATATACTGCCTGTCTTCCTGGACTCCAATATCGTGGCATTTCACGATGTTGGGGTGATCCAGCTCGCGCAGCCAGCGTCCCTCGCGCTCAAAGCGCTCCACGGCCTTTTTATCCCTACCCTTGGCAGCGTTGATCAACTTCATTGCATAGAAGATGCCGGTTTGGACTTCGCGCACCTTATACACGTCGGCAAATTCCCCGCTTCCCAGGCGGTCAATCTTCTCATAACGCAGGCCGGTCCAGGTTTCGGTGCGGCCGTGTCGTGAGATGTGCGGAACCAGTTCAAATGGTTCTTGGATGGTTGGCTGCACCTGGGAGAGGTCATACTGCAGTCGTTGAATATATTCATGATCCTGAAGGTATTGGAACGGGAAACAGTCATAGAGTTGATTGGCACTGCGTTTGTAGGTGGCTCGTTTTGCCAGGTCCAGGCGCAGGGTTGGATCAACAAATAGCGAGTGATACAAAACAGCAATCGATTCCAACAATTCCATCTCCCGCTTGCCAAAACGTTCCACCATCTCCTTGGGCGGCACGGTCTCACGGCCCCAGAGAATCTTGAGAAGGTATTTGGCAGCCGGGTCCCACCAGCTTTTACCTGCTTTATAGTAACAGTCAAAAACCTGTTCGGCAGCCTCCAGGGAACCCGCGCGGTCATTCTTTTTCTGTAAGGCCAGGGCCAACTCGGAATAATATTTACCGGCCTGGTGCCACAATCCGCGCAGCCGCAAGACATCCGCCAGATCGCGGCGCTGTTCAACATCCAATTCTTCGCCCTTCTCCAACCGCCCTTCCAGGATGGATTGATAGATGCGCAGCAATTCATCCTGTTGTTCTGTCACACGGCGCTGATCCTCACCGGTCAATTCTTCCAGGGCGGCTTCATCCACCAGGATGGCCTTGGCCTTGCGGGCGGTCGATTCAGCCAACTCTATCTGGCCATTACGCTGGGCAAATTGTGCTACACATCGGTAGGCTGCCAGCAGAGCCGGCAGTTCACGGCGCGGAGATTCCAGTTTACGGGCAATCCTTTCCAGCGATTCGGCGGCGTTCTGGCGGTATTCTTCCATTTCATACAAACGCTCAAAATGCCGGACTGCCCCGGCCAGATTGCCCAGGTTGTTCAAGATTTCTGCCACCGTCTGTCGGGTTTCAGCCGCCTGGCCACTGGAGAACAGAACCGCATCGCCAATCCGCTCAATCCTCTGGCGGGCTTCACTGGAGAGTGCCTGGCGGCTCTGACGAGCAATCGAGCGCAGGAGTTGATTGGCCTCCTCCTGGGAAATCTGACCCTGGTAAAGGTCATACACCTCGCACTTGGTGATGGCGATGAAACTGGCGTCTGTGGCGTAGGCTGTTCCGGCCGGCTGCTTGAGTGCCAGATCACCCCAGCGATCCACGATGGTGTAAGCCGTTTCAAACCGCAGCGGCCTGGAAGGATCACGTGCCAGGGCTACCATCTGGGCCAGCAGATCGTAAGAATTACGGTAGCGATTCAGATATTCATCCACCCGCCCAGCCTGGGCTGCCCGACTTGAGCTGGAGGGCATCAAGGTCAGGATCCGCCGGGCCAGGTCTTCGCTGCCCCCTACTGAATCCTCCACCAGGTAAAGCACTTCCAGGGCACCTTCGCTATTGTGTTTCTTTTCTCGCTGGTCTGCCAGGGCCATCAATTGGATGGCATCTCCGCTGGCCAGGGTTGGGTTCTCATCCAACACTTCCATCTTGCGGTGATCCAGGTGATGATCGCGCCCGTAAGGAGCGCGTTGGATGAATACCTGGGCCAGTTCCTGGCGGTGGCTGCCGTCAATCAAATCCACTGCAGCCTCGATCAAATCTTTATCCCACTTGTCCGTTTGGATCAACATGGTGACAATAAAGCGTTCGGCGGCCGCCTGACTGGTGGTGCTTTTAACTGCCTGGCGGGCGATCCGCAGCCAATAAGCATCTCGGATATTCAGTGACTTGAGTGTATCCGCTGCCTGGAACAGGACCGCTGCATCGGCCGGGGAACGGCCGCTTTGCTCGTACAGCCAGCGGAAAAATGCAACTGCTTCCAGCCTGCCAGATTTAAGCAAGACATTGGCCAACTCATCAATGAACTTTTGAGCCGCTCCGGTGGTGGGCAGTAAACCAGCCTCAACCCCAAATTTGAGGAAATCAATTGCCCACTGCGGTTGATTGGCTGCGCCGGCTGCTTGCTGACGCTTGAATAAAGGCTCGAATAAACCTGGCCTCTGAACCGTTGGCAGCTGCGGAACCCGCTCTGCCAGGTTACAGGCCAAATCCTCTGCCAGGGCGGGTGCTTTCCCGGCATCGCTGGCTTTGACCCTGCCTGCGTCATAGAGATTGAGCAGGCGCAGGCCGTCCTGGATGGGTTCATCTCTCAGCCTGCGCAACAATTCCAGGGCTGCCACATGTTCCGGATCAGGATCCTCAGTGCCGAAGAGACGTTCCACGCACAGCACCAACAGGGCTTCGTCGGCTTCCTTACGTTGGATGGCTTCACCCAAAACACTGATCGCGGAAGGCCGCCAACCTTCCGGACGGTGGGTCAATAGTCCCTGGATCAGTTTATGTAGCACAGAGGGAACCAGTGCAACCTTGGTTCGGATGAGGAGCGCTGTGCGGCAATCCGCCGGGTCGAAGATCGGCCGATCCGCCCACATGAGCACCGCCGCTTCTGCCAGGCTGGCCATTTGGCTGGTGTTCGGTGGATTGACAGCATACATCTCCGCCAGCGCAAGGATGTGCTTACGTTCGGGCGGGCGTTGTTCAATCAAATTTTCCAGCACTCCTAGTTGCAGGCTGCCCTCCCCCACCTGCTGGTCAGCTGCCCAGCGGCGTAATTCAGTCGAACTGCCACCGTCCTGTAAGTACGCTACCACCAGGCCGCGCAGTGTCTCTGGAAGAAATCCCATTTCCAGGCAAGTGATGGCATATTTTTCGCGCAAGGTCTGTAATTTCTTGGGGGTAAAACTGGCTGGCAGCGGGCTGCGGAAAAGCTGCTCCAGTCGGGTCAGATCAGATTGAACGAGTTTCGTTTGATCAATATAAATCTGGGCCAGGTATTCATTCAAGGCTGGATAAGCCTGGTCTTCATCAAAAACCTTCTCGAACAAGGTCAAATCCGGCTTCAAGCGCCCTTCTAAAAGGGCTTCAGCCAGCCAGCGGCGTGTCTGGCGCGCCTCTGGCTCCGGTTCAAAAGTGAGCAAGAAGCGGCCGGCAATTTCCAATTTGGCCCACTCGCGTTCCTGGAAATATGTACGGGTCAAGTTTTGAAGGGCTGGCAGAATCGGCATTTGCAATTGCAGGGCGCTTTCATAAACGCCGAGAGCGCGTTTGACCGGTACTTTTCCGCCCAGGTAGGTCCACACTCGCGCGGCCTGCACCTCTTTATCCTCCGGCAGAAGAGGCGCAGCGCGGTCAAATATTTCTTGCAACCGCAGCCAGGGGATATCATCAGGCAGGCTCTTGAACTCGCGGCGGGCATAAGCTGGCCAGTCCCTCCCTTCCAGGCGAACAATGGACAGGGCCCACATCCGCCAGACCGCCTCGCCCAGGGCAGGAGCGCCAAATTCATCCCGCGTCCGGGCGCACTGCTCAAAGCAGGCCAGGTTATCACCGCAGGCAAAGGCAGCCTGGATCGCCCGTTCCCGGATGGATGGGTTGGCAGGAGAAATATCCGCCATTTGTTGGAAGATCGCCAGCGCATTGGAGTTGAATCCGGGATCAGCCTGTTGGGAGGGATCCGGTACATCCCAGGCAGCAGAATAGAAATCAAACAGGAAACGATTTGCCCTGGCAAAATCCGGCAAATTGCGGACTGCCATGCAGGCTTTGATTGAAAGCGGGGAAACATCCACCCAGCGCAGCGCCAGGTTGGTTCTCATCTTCAGAATTTCGTCCGAAGGAGCCACTATTTCCAATTGATCCAGTAGGCCAACTACGTTGCCCATGTCAGCCGTGGAAACCGATCCGGCGGCCTTCTGCAGGATCAACTCTGCCAGGTGAATCGCGGCGGGAGCGTTTTCTTTGGAAACCCGCTGGGCCTTGAATAAACGCAAGAGGTGCTGTTGGGTGCGCGGATCAGCCACCCGGCGTCGAACCAAGCCCAAGCAAAATGCAGAATACTCTGCTGAGGCAGCCGGCAGCAACCGACCATACTCCAGCGCATCATCCACCTGGACAGCAGATAAATCACTCTCTAAAGCCACGCTGGCAGCCAAACTGCGCGCCCTTTTTCCGGCCTGGAACCGTACCCACCACCAGATCAAATAAATGAGAGCCCCCAGCCCCAACACGCCGGCAATGATAAAAATCGTCATCTGTGGCATTTCCGCTCCCTAGAAAATGAAATACTGCCTTAATTAAACTGATACCCGGAAAACCTCCAACCCACCCGCCGCATTTACCAGGCTAAGCGTCCGCTCCCACCAGAATGGCGGCAGTAAATAATCGCCCTGCAGGGGCTGTTCAAGTAGGATCTCACCCTTGACCATGTGAATGATGCTGAGAACACTGCCATTTGTGCTGCCGGAAACGGCTGCAATCAACCCATTTCCGTAAGCAGCCCCGGCCTGCAATGTACGCCCCCCGCCGATCCTGGTTTCCCAACGCGGCTGTATGCCCTCATCATCCATTTCACAACCCACCAACCGGCCGTCCTGGAAGGCGAGCACCAACCAGTTTTCTACCGCCTGGGGAATCCCCACCAACTGCCCGGGGAATATGATCTCATGCAGTAAACGAAATTCCGGCAACAATTGGAAACGGCGCAGGCAGGCAGATTGGCTGCCATTCGCCTGAAGCTGCGGATAGACTACACCCAATTGGCGTCCATTCAGGCGAAAGACAACACGAGACAGTTCGGTTGACCCAACGGTTTGCAATCCAGATGCGCCTGGTGGTAGCCGTTGTAAGCCGGTTGAAGTGGGAAGATAAATACTACCCCGTTCAACTACGGGCATCCCGGCCACCCGACCGGTGGTGGGAAACTCCTCCGCCCGCCTGCCCAATTCCACCAACGGCTGCCGGTACATCTTCCGACCTCCACTCATGTACAGCCATTCGCCCGCTACCAGGAGATTTAATCCACCCTCCGGGAAGGTGCCGCTGCGTAAGGTCTGGCCGCTGGCAAGGTTACATTCCACCCAATCCGGCCCGCCGGCATGCACAACCACCCGGTCCGCATAAGCCGCCATGCCCCAGGCTGACGATACTACCCCACCCTTTGGAAAAACGTTCCAACGACCCAGGCGGCCGGTTTGTAAATCCAGAATCACCAGATCGCCTGTAAGTGTTCCTGAAATCAATTTCCCGTTATGTACCAAAGCTGCCCGGCAGGCATCCGCCCCCAGGTCAATGGTTGCCAGATGGCGTTGAACAAAAATCTGCTCACCCGTCGCAAGCCGTTCCAACCGCTGCGGAGGGGTAGTGGTAACTGCGCTATCAGATCCCGGCCGGGCTGGCACTTCCAACGGGGTATGCAGGATAGTGTGGTCATTATCCTCTCGCAGGATGGTTTCCTCAGGTTTAGCATCCTCAATCGGCATCCAAACCTGGCTGGATGGGACATAGCCTGGCGCCAGACGAACTTCAGCCTGAATGATTTTCTCCAGGCTCTCCATTTCTTCGCGTACCAACCTGGCTTGAGGGCGAGCCGCGGCAGGCTTGGCCAATAAAGCCTTCAACATCCCGACCAGGCGGGTATCTTGTTGTAACGATTGAATGGGGCTCCAATCCGGCTCCAGGTTGCAATGACTTTCAGCCAGGTCCCGTCTTTCCTGGCGCGGATCATCTGAAGTCGAGTGAAAAGGTGTCCTGCCGACAATCATTTCATACAGAACACAACCCAGTGCATACATATCCGTTGCCGCTCCGGGGAGCTCCCCCTTCCAGAGTTCTGGAGCCATGTAAGCCGGCGTTCCCGCAATCTCACGAAAGTTGGTGTCCACCGCCCGTGCAATGCCAAAATCCATTACCTTCACGCTTCCATCCGGCAGGATGCGCAGGTTTTCCGGTTTGATGTCGCAGTGCACCAATCCACCCAGGTTGGCCGCCTCCAGCGCCCGTGCCACCTGGATGCCGATGGACAGTGCCTGGCGTACATAGAGATTGGCGTCTCCCATCAAGTCCCGCAAGTCTTTACCCGGCAGGTAGTCCATGACCAAGTAAGGCGTACCGTGAAAATCACCATAATTCAATAAGCGGACAATATTGGGATGACCGGGCAGGCTGCGCAGGGCTTCAGCCTCGCGGTAAAAGCGCTGTTGAAATTCCGGGCTGGCGCTGATTTCGGGGTTGAGCACCTTAACCGCTACGATCACACCGGTGATCTGGTCACGCGCCAGGTAGACGGTACCAAAGCCCCCGCTTCCCAGTTCCCGGTAGATTTCATACTGCCCGATCTCAGAAATCATATTTCCCTCAATCCACGGCGATTACAATGGCAGAGGCATTATCCAGGCCGCCACGCTCATTAGCCTGGCGCACAAGGGCGTCGCAGGCTGCCTGAGGCTGCCCAACATGCTCCCGCAGAATGGACTCGATCCTTTCATCCTCCAGAAGTCCATTAATTCCATCCGAGCAAAGCAGAATTCGGGTACCCGGTAGCAATTCCATCGGGCCTAGTACATCTGGATGAACTGCACCTTTCTTACCGATGGCCCGGCTGAGAATATTGCGCGGAACCTGGTTTTCAGCATCACCTGGCTCCAGCAGTCCCTGGCGCAGCATTTCATTCAGCACAGTATGATCATGGGTTAGAAGGCGGAGTTGATCCTGGTAAAAAAGGTAAGCCCGACTGTCACCAACATGTGCCACTGTGATGCGATTGGCGTGGAAAACCGCGCAGACGACCGTTGAAGCCATGCCCGTCTGTCCAGGTTGAGCCGCTGCCTGCAGCACTTCTGAGTTCGCATTTTGAATGAGCTGATTGAGCAATTCAGGTATCCTGGTTTTGTCAGCCGCAGCGGGAAACCCCTCCACCAGGGTTGTACATACCAGGTTGCTCGCCACCTCTCCGGCTGCATGACCGCCAACCCCATCAGCCACCACAAACAGGGCCGGAGCTTTCAACCGTCCGGCCTGGTTTTCAGCAGGGATGAACCAGCTCACGTAGTCTTCATTGTTCTTCCGAACATGCCCGCGATCCGATTTCCACCCAAAATGTATAAATAATTGTGGTGTCCTGGGCATAAAGTCAACATCCCTTCAATAAATGTGCAATGTCTATGGACGGATATACCAGGTGTGGTTGCGTTTCACCAGCTGCAGTTCATCCGAATACGGCAGGCGCATAAATCGTCCAGTTTGGTTATCCACAATCTTCAAAAAACCGTCTGCTCTGACACGGGCAGCGTCTTCATCCTGACTAAGGGTTTGAAATTTCATCTCCGTGAAACTCCAGCTGCAATTAATTTTCCAGGTGATAAACCTATTGATGGTATCAGCGGCTTGCTGCTGGAATTCCGTTATGCCCATGGTGCCCGGTTCAATTAATTCAAACGCGGCGGAATAATTCTGACTGCCCAGGGCGTCGAAATATTGATGAATTGTGCGCTGCGGCCCGGATAGATAAAATTCCGGGGCAACCAGGCGGATGACCAGGGCCACAACCGCCAGCAGACCGAACAGGCCGCCAGCCAACCATAGCATGGCCTTGCGGTAAGAACGCTGCCGGTCAGCCTGGATGCTTAATGGATCATCCAGGGTAACTGTAAAATCATAAATCACCGGCTCGGATGTGTCTTTCTCCAGCGGGGCAATGAATTCATCATCCTGAGAATGGCTCATCCATCAACCCTTCGCCGGACGGAGGCGTAATTCCCGGTTTTCAATTGTGACTACATCCCCCGGCTTCAATGGATAATTGGTCCCGGCATCCAGCCTCTTTCCATTTACGTAAGTTCCGTTGTCGCTGCCGCAGTCCTGGATGAAGATGGAGCCGCCCTTCAGAATGATAAAGGCATGCTTTCGGGAGATGAAACGCTGTTCATCTGGCAGCACGACGACTGGCATGGGACCATCCTTGGGAGGTCTGCCTACCAGGTTCTCGCCCTCGTGAATGGCGAAGCGGTTTTGCACCCCACCCTGGTAGGTCACTTCTATGTCCCAGTTTTGTGTGGACGGTGGAGTGGCAACGACAGGCTCAGGCTGCGTTTTTTCCTTCGGCAGGATCGGGGAAGAGACTGGTTCGGTTGGCCGCCGGCCTGGTTGTTCCACTGCCGGTTCTTGGGCCGGAGCCTGGGCTTTCTGCCTGGCTTCATCACCGACAATGCCGGTTTTACTCCGTTTTCCGCCCGTCACCTGGGGGGATGGTTCAGGAGTACGGCTGACCGCCGGAGGTTCGTTACCCATCACCTGGGTTTTGCTGCGCCCACTGCCCGTACTGGGCTGCGGCGGTGGTTCGGGGGTGCGGTTGATCGCCGGAGGTTCGTTTCCCATCACCTGGGTTTTGCTGCGCCGGCCTGTTCCGGAAGATTTGTCTCCCCCCGTTTCCTGTGGAGATGGTTCAGGCGTCCGTCCGCCGGGTTGCGGCCCGGATCCCATGACCTGGGTTTTGCTGCGTCCACCCCCGGGTTTGTTCCCCGCGCTTGGAACCGGCGGTGGTTCCGGGGTTCGGCCGTCGGTCAACTGGGTGCGGTTTCGTCCGACGCTCGAGACAGGTTTTTCACTCTGGGAGGGCTGGCGTGAAGGCGGGATTGGCTCA
This sequence comes from uncultured Anaerolineaceae bacterium, assembly GCA_964405455.1. Taxonomy (GTDB): domain Bacteria; phylum Chloroflexota; class Anaerolineae; order Anaerolineales; family Anaerolineaceae; genus CALESS01. The sequence goes on from CAYOOA010000013.1 coordinate 48,427, forward strand.
TCCTGGTTGCCGAGGATGGCTGTTCCACGACGGCGAGGAGCCGGGGCTGCCTGGTCGGGCTGCTGCACCCCGGGTCCGGATGAAGCCGGCCGGCTTTTCAGGCGCTGCAGGTATTTTTCCCGCTCATACGGGCTGATCAGCGTGCGGTATGCCTGGTCAATCAGGCGCAGCCTGGCCGGGTCCTGGGCATAACGGCGTTTTTCACGCTGATAGCCCTCTTCCACGCGGTCATACCCCGCTCCTTCCGGAATTCCGAGAATATCAAAATACGTTTCGTCCTGCGACATCTGGCTCCCTCCCTCAAGGAATAATCGCTACTCTCCCATTAAGAGCTGTTTA
>CAYOOA010000014.1:0-41622 GCA_964405455.1 uncultured Anaerolineaceae bacterium
ATTCGCGAAGGCGGCCTGACCGTCGGCGCGGGTGTCATTACCAAGATTTTGGACTGAGGCAAGAATCATGGCCAAGCAAAGAATTCGTATTCGATTGAAAGCCTACGATCATCGTGTCCTGGATCAGTCCGCCAAGCGTATCGTTGAAACAGCCGAACGCAGTGGCGCCCAGGTGGTTGGTCCTGTGCCGTTGCCCACCAAGGTGGAACGCTTCACCGTTCGCCGCTCCTCGTTTATCGACAAAGACTCGCACGAGCATTTTGAGATCCGCACCCACAATCGCATCATCGATGTGCTGGATCCGGATGCCAAGACGATTGATATGCTGATGCGGCTGAATCTGCCCGCCGGCGTGGATATCGAGATCAAGATCTAACTTCTGATGGCTTGTAACAGATCTGGCAGGTGCTCAACCTTTGGGTTGGAGCAGCCTGCCAGGTCTGCTGAAAAGAGAAGGCTGGCAGTCGGCGATAAACCGCTGAGGCCATCCCAAATAGAAAATATTGCGCCCTAGTCAAAATGGGAGGGGTGCGATATAATAATGCGGTTTTCGGCATGTAGAATGTCGTTAACTGGCATCGCAAGAGTGCGCCGTCACCAGCATCTACACAATATGACGGAACGATGTTGAAGGCCACTGACTGCGCTGCCCGGGGATGATGCAACCAAGCCCAGGTTGACAGTCCCGTCCATATCTTTAGAAGGAGACAACCGAGATGTTTAAAGGGCTGATTGGGAAAAAGATCGGCATGACCCAGATCTTCGACGAAACAGGTGTGGCAATTCCTGTCACCCTCATCGAAGCTGGGCCATGTTTCGTTACCCAAATTCGCACCGTTGAAGCCAATGGCTATTCTGCGGTTCAGTTGGGTTTCGAAGAAGTCAAGCCGAAGCGCCTTACCAAAGGCGAATTGGGGCATTTGAAGAAGAATAACATGCCCCCACTGCGTTTCCTCCGTGAGTTCCGCGCAAAAGAGATCCAGGTTGCAGAAGGTGAACAGGTGACCGTCAACCTGTTTACAGTTGGCGACCGCGTCGATATTGTCGGAACCAGCAAAGGGAAAGGTTTTCAGGGTGGTGTGAAGCGGTATCACTTCCTGGGTGGACCGCGCACGCATGGTGCCTCGGATCGCGAACGCGCTCCCGGCTCACGTGGCTCCACGACCACGCCTGGTCGCGTTTACAAGGGCTCGCGCGGCCCGGGTCACATGGGCGATGATCGGGTGACTGCGCAAGGTTTGAAGGTTGTCCTGGTGGATGCCGAACGCAACGTTTTGGGTGTGCGCGGTTCCGTTCCGGGCTCCCGCAACGGCCTTGTGCTGATCGAGGAGGCGCGAAAGCAGTAACCCGCCTGTCGGGAAAACTGTGAGTACCCCCTAAGGAGCGATGAGACTATGTTAGTAGATGTCTTAAACATGGCGGGGCAGAAAGTCAGCACGGTTGAATTGCCGTCCGCGATTTTTGAAGCCCCCATTTATGCAGATTTGATGCACCAGGCTTTTATTCGCCAGATGGCGAATGCCCGTCTGGGAACCCATCAGACCAAGGTGCGCGGCGAAGTTGCCGGTGGCGGCCGCAAGCCGTGGCACCAAAAAGGCACTGGCCGGGCTCGCCAGGGCTCCATCCGCTCTGCCCAGTGGAAGGGCGGCGGCCGTATTTTTACGCCGCACCCCCGTTCCTATGCACAGGCGATGCCGCGCCAGATGCGCCGGACTGCCCTGCGCAGCGCGCTTTCCGCCAAACTGATGGAAAATTGCCTGGTTGTTATTGATGAATTGACCCTGCCCGAACCCAAGACCCGCCTGATGGCTGCGGCTTTGAATGGTTTGGTGGGCAGCTCCAGCGCCCTGGTCGTGCTTCCGGAAAAGAGCGAAAGCTATGTTGGCGTCGTTCGCGCCACCAACAACCTGCCGGACGCCAAGACCTTGCTGGCTGGTTACCTCAACATCCGCGATTTGCTGAACTACGATAAGGTTGTCCTTCCGTTGGCAGCGTTGGATGTGATTGCCAAGAACCTCGGATAGGTAGGAGCGAAACATGAGCACGATTTACGAAGTACTCCGCCGTCCACTGGTGACTGAAAAGTCGAATTACCAGGCCCGCCGCCTGCACCAGTTTGTGTTCGAAGTGGCCGATGACGCCACCCGCACCATGGTGAAGGACGCGGTTGAGACGTTGTTTGATGTAACGGTTCTCCGGGTGAATATGATCAACACCACCGCCAAGCGCACCCGCCGCGCGCGCAGCCGCCGTCTGGCTGTTCGCACCGCCGGGTTCAAGAAGGCGATTGTGACCCTCGCCCCGGAAGACCGCATCCCATTCTTTGAAGGGGTGGAGTAATGGCCGTTAAAGTTTACAAACCCGTTACGCCTGGCATGCGCGACATGACCGGCTATACGTTTGAAGAAATCACCAAGACGACCCCGGAACGCTCCCTGGTTGTTCTGCGCCGCAAATTCAGCGGCCGCAACTCCTACGGGCGCGTCACCGTCCGCCATCGCGGCGGCGGCAACCGCCAGTACGTGCGCATTGTTGATTTCAAGCGCAACAAGCTCGGCATTCCGGCCAAAGTTTCGGCGATTGAATATGATCCGATCCGCACCGCCCGCCTGGCGCTGCTGACCTATGCCGATGGCGAGAAGCGCTACATCATCGCTCCGCTCGGTTTGAAGGTTGGCGATACCGTGGTGGCCGGTTCGAACGTGGATATCCGCGTGGGTAACAGCCTGCCGATTGCCAACATTCCGGTTGGTACCCTCATCCACAATATTGAGCTCAAACAAGGCAAGGGCGGCCAGTTGGTTCGTGCTGCCGGCGGTGCAGCTCAGTTATTGGCCAAGGAAGGCGATTACGCCCAGGTGCGCATGCCCTCGGGTGAAGTCCGCCTGGTGAGCCAGACCTGCTACGCAACCATCGGCCAGGTTGGCAACGTGGATCACAGCAATGTGAAGCTGGGGAAAGCCGGCCGCAAGCGCCACATGGGCATCCGCCCGACGGTGCGCGGTACAGCCATGTCCCCCCGCGACCACCCGCATGGTGGTGGTGAAGGCCGCCAGCCTGTTGGTATGTCTGGACCGAAGAGCCCGTGGGGCAAGCCCACCCGTGGTTACAAGACCCGCCGCAATAAGATTTCCGATCAGTTTATTGTCCGCCGGCGCAATGCTGGTGGCGGTCGGTAAGCGGACTGCACAAGATAAAAGGGACTAGATTATGTCACGATCGTTGAAAAAAGGGCCGTATGTCGACCCGAAACTCTTGAAGAAAATTGAAGCGATGAACACCACCAACCAGAAGAAGGTTCTGCGCACGTGGAGCCGGGACAGCGTCATCTTCCCGCAAATGGTTGGCCACACCATCGCTGTGCATGATGGCCGACGGCATGTACCGATTTACATCACGGAAAACATGGTTGGGCACCGGTTGGGCGAATTCGCCCCCACCCGCCACTTCCGCGGTCACATGTCCGAGAAGTCATCGAAAGGATAGTAAGCCATGGCGACCGATATTCGTGCTGTATTAACAAACTGCGGCGTTTCCGCCCAGAAGGTACGCCTGGTGGTGGATATGGTTCGCGGTAAACAGGCAGTGGAAGCATTGAACATTCTTCAGTTCATGCCCAAGGTGGCAGCCCGCCACGTCCACAAGCTGTTGACCTCGGCTGTGGCGAATGCTGAAGAAAACTTCGGCGTCAGCCGCGAAAATCTTTACGTTTATAGCATCATGGCAGACGAAGCCCCCACGCGCAAATGGCGCAAGTTTGGGGCGCGCGGCCGCTTCAAACCGCAATTGCGGCGCTCGGCCCATGTCACTGTCATTTTGCGAGAGCGTGAGTAGAAAAGGCTTGCCAGGCCGCCAGCCCCACTAACGGGACAGGCGCACCGGCAAGAGAAAAACACCAGGAGATCGTATGGGTCGAAAAGTTCATCCGATTGGATTTCGTCTGAATATCAATCAGCCCTGGCTCGGGCGCTGGTATGCCGACGGTGCGCAGTACGCTGATCAGTTCCACCAGGATATGGCCATCCGCAAGATGATCCGGGCGGAATCTGAAAAAGCAGGCGTCTCGAAGGTTGAAGTTGAACGCTTCCCGAACAAGGTGAAAGTGATCGTCCACACCGCCAAACCGGGTATCCTCATTGGCCGTAAAGGCGAGGGCGTGAAGAAAGTGCGCACAGACCTGGAAGCTCTGACCGGCGGCAAGATTGATCTTGAAATCAAGGAAATCAAGGCTCCGGATACGGATGCCTACCTTGTTGCCCTGAATATCGCCGGCCAGATCCAGCGCCGTGTGAGCTACCGCCGCGCCATGAAGCGGGCCATTCAACAGGCCATGCGCCAGGGCGCCCAGGGGATCAAGATCGAAGTGGCTGGCCGCCTGAGCGGTGCCGAAATGGCTCGCAGCGTCTGGCTGCGCGAAGGCCGTGTTCCGCTGCAAACCCTGCGGGCTGATATGGATTTTGCCCGCTATGAAGCCCTGACCCAATACGGCAAGATCGGGATCAAGGTCTGGGTCTATAAGGGTGTTGTACTGCGTGATCGTGAAGAAAAGGTCGAATCGACCGAAGGTGTGTACGTTAGCGAATAAGATTCCACCGAGCCGCCAGGCTGGTGATTGAAAGAGGTAGCAACCATGTTGATGCCAAAGCGTGTGAAGTACCGCAAGCAGATGCGCGGTCGCATGAGGGGCAAGGCCCTGCGAGGGGCTGAAGTTTCCTTCGGCGAATTCGGCCTGCAGGCGTTGGAGCCGGGGTGGGTAACCGCCCGGCAGATTGAAGCGGCCCGCCGCGTCCTCGTACGCGTGATGCGCCGCCGTGGGAAGGTCTGGATTCGGATCTTCCCGGATAAACCTTACACCCACCGCCCACCGGAAACTCGTATGGGTAAGGGTAAGGGTAACGTGGAGTACTGGGTGGCCGTAGTCAAGCCTGGACGCATCATGTTCGAGTTGGGCGGCCTGCCCTCCGAGATTGCGCTGGAAGCTCTGCAACAGGCAGCGTATAAGTTCTCCATCAAGACCAAGGTCGTCAGCCGCCTGGATGTTGTTGAAGCTGCGGCAGAAGGAGAACAGGCATGAAACTGAGTGAGATTCGCCAGTTATCTGACCAGGAATTGGCCAACAAGCTTTCCGATGCCCGCCAGGAACTGATGAACCTGCGGTTCCAGGTTATCAGCGGCCAGTTGAGCGACACCAGCCGGATTAAGATCACCCGGCGCGAGATCGCCCGTTTTGAAACCGTGCTGCGCGAACGTGAACTGGCGCAGGAAGGTGAGTAATGAATAATCGTCGTCGTTTAATCGGTGTTGTGAAGAGCAACAAGATGATGAAGACCGTGGTCGTTGAGATCACACGCACCTACCGCCACCCGTTGTACGGGAAAGTGGTGCACGCCAGCAATACTGTCATGGCTCATGATGAGCTGGGTTGCCAGGTTGGTGACGAGGTGCAGGTTGTGGAAAGCCGCCCGCTTTCTGCCAGGAAGCGCTGGGTGGTTGAAATGATTATGAAGCGCGAAGAAGCATCCGCCGAAACAGGTGAAGGAGGCCAGGCATGATTCAGCTCGAAAGCCGAATTAATGTCGCCGACAACACCGGCGCCCGCGAACTCTCGGTCATCCATATCATGGGCGGTTCAACCCGCCGATACGGCCGGGTGGGAGATGTGGTGGTGTGCGCGGTGAAATCCGCCGCCCCGCAAGGTTCGGTGAAGAAAAGCGAAGTTGTGCGGGCGGTCATCGTCCGCTGCGCCAAGGAATGGCGCCGGGAGGATGGCTCCACCATCCGTTTTGATGATAACGCGGCTGTCATTCTGGATAGTGACGGCCAGAACCCCAAAGGCACGCGCATTTTTGGCCCCGTGGCCCGCGAGCTGCGTGAAAAAGGGTTCATGAAGATCATCTCCCTGGCCCCGGAAGTGATCTAGGACAGGAGCGAGCAATGAGAGTTAAGATCCATAAAGGCGATACCGTTGAGGTGATCACCGGGCGCGACGAAGATAAGGGCAAGCGCGGCGAGGTCATCAAGGTTCTTCCGGATGAAAGCCGGGTGGTGGTGCAGGGCGTGAATGTGCGCACCAAGCACCAGCGCCAGGTTCAGTCTGGCGGACGGACGATGAACCCCGGGCGGGTGCGCTTTGAAGCGCCGATCCACCTGAGCAACGTGATGCTGGTCTGCCCCAAGTGCGGCAAAACAACCCGTGTCGGTTTGATGCGGGATGGCGAAAAAGCCAACCGGGTCTGCAAAAAATGCCAGGCCTTGATTGACGAATAAGAGCGCAGACCGGGAGCATAGACATGAATAGAATGAAAGTACGTTATCAAGAAGAAGTTCTGCCAGCGCTGATGAAGGCCTTGAACCTGGAAAATGTGATGGAAGCTCCGCGCATTACCAAGGTTGTGGTCAATATTGGCCTGGGTGAAGCAATGGAAAACCCCAAGTCGATGGAAGCCGCGGTTGCCGATTTGATGGCGATCACGGGCCAGAAGCCGGTTGTGACCAAGGCGCGCAAGAGCATTTCCAACTTCAAGCTGCGCGAAGGTCGGGCGATCGGTGCCAAGGTGACCCTGCGCGGCGATAAGATGTGGTCGTTCCTCGACCGCCTGTTGAACATCGTGCTGCCCCGTGTGCGCGATTTCCGCGGCGTCTCGGATGAGGCTTTTGACGGCCATGGTAATTACACGCTCGGTTTGCGTGAACAGCTGATCTTCCCGGAGATCGAGTACGACAAGATCGACAAGGTTCGTGGCATGGAAATCACGATTGTGACCACCGCCCGGACGGACGATCAGGCGACTCAACTTCTGGCATTGCTCGGCATGCCTTTCAGGAAGGATTAATATGGCGAAGAAGTGCATGATGTATCGTGAAATGCGACGGGAGCGGCCCACCCAGGTGCGCAATCGCTGCCGGATTTGCGGACGCCCGCGCGGTTATATGCGCCGGTTCGGCGTATGCCGGATTTGCTTCCGTACTCTGGCTCTGGAAGGTCAAATTCCCGGCGTGACGAAGTCATCCTGGTAAGCGGTGCGGAGGTAAGACATGAGTGTTAATGATCCTATTGCAGATATGTTGACTCGCATTCGCAACGGTGTTCAAACCGGCCAGGCGATGGTTGCCATGCCCAGCTCCAAGATCAAGGTGGAAATTGCCCGGATCTTGAAAGAGGAAGGCTTCATCGAGTCGTACGAAGTAGTGGAAGGCGAAGAATCGGTCGTCAAGACCCTGCGCCTCAAGTTGAAATATGTTGGTGAACGCCGCGAACGGCAGTCAGTCATCACTGGCATCGTGCGCATCAGCCGCCCCGGCCGCCGCGTTTACACCCGAAAACAGGAAATCCCGTGGGTTCTTTCTGGCATGGGCATCGCCATTGTCTCAACCCCCAAGGGGATCATGACCGGCACCCGCGCCCGCCAGTTGGGCGTAGGCGGCGAGATCTTAGCCAAAGTGTGGTAATCCACAGGGAACGGAGGTAATACTGTGTCTCGAGTAGGACGTTTACCTGTGGCCGTGCCAAGCGGAGTGCAGGTTGAAATTAACGGAAGTGATGTCCGGGTGAAGGGTCCCAAGGGCGAACTGAAGCGCACCTTCTCCCCGGAGATCGGGATTGCATTGGAAGGCAGCACTGTGCACGTCACACGCGCTTCCGATGAGGCTCGAATTCGTGCCTTGCACGGCACCACCCGCGCCCTGATCAACAACATGGTCGTTGGCGTCAGCACCGGCTTCACCAAGGTGCTGGAAGTGGACGGTGTCGGCTACCGCGCGGAAATGAGCGGGGCGAACCTGCTGCTGAACCTGGGCTTTTCGCACCCGGTGACCGTTGTGCCTGAAGCAGGCATTACATTTGAAGCAGATGCCAAGACCCGCCAGATCAAGGTGATCGGTATCGATCGCGAACAGGTCGGCCAGGTGGCATCGGACATTCGCAAAATTCGCCCGCCGGAGCCTTACAAGGGCAAAGGTATTCATTATCTGGGTGAAAAGATTCGCCGCAAGGCTGGTAAATCCGGCAAGGGCAAGGGCGGCAAGAAGTAGGTGATGAACCATGGCAAATAACTCACGTTCTGAAGCTCGAATTCGCCGGCATGCTCGCGTACGCAAGTTCGTGCAGGGCACTCCGGATCGCCCGCGCTTGTGCGTCTTCCGCAGCCTGGCAGAGATTTACGTCCAGGTGATTGATGACGAAGCCGGTAACACTCTTGTTTCTGCTTCCACGGTGGATGCGGAATTGCGCGCCCAAATGGCCGGTTTGAAGAAATCGGAACAGGCTCGTCTGGTTGGTCAGGCGGTAGCCAAGCGCGCCCTGGAAAAAGGGATCAAGCAAGTGGTCTTCGACCGGGGTGGTTTCCGTTACATCGGCCGGGTGAAAGCCCTGGCGGATGGCGCTCGTGAAGCTGGCCTGGAATTCTAGGCGCAACAGTAAAGGATAGGCCTGATTATGGAAATGGATTACCAACCGATCGAGCAGCAATTCGAAGAAAAGGTTATTGAAATCGCCCGCGTTGCCAAAGTGGTCAAAGGCGGTCGCCGCTTCCAGTTCCGCGTTACGGTGGTGGTTGGCGATATGCATGGCAATATCGGCATGGGGATTGGCAAAGCCAATGCGGTGCCGGATGCGATGCGCAAAGCCTCTGAGCGGGCTCACAAGAGCATTCGCAAGGTTGTGCTGACTGGCACAACCATCCCGCACGAGGTTACAGCCCGCGTGGGTGGCTCTGTTGTTCTTCTCAAACCGGCCTCGCAGGGTACGGGCGTTATCGCCGCTGGCGGTATGCGCGCCGTTCTCGAAGCCGCCGGTGTGCGGGATATTTTGACCAAGTCGTTGGGCAGCGCCAATGTGTTGAATGTCGTCAAGGCGACCTTTGAAGCTCTTGGCCAGTTGAAATCGGCCGAGATGGAAGCCGCCCGACGCGGCAAACCGGTCAGCGAGCTGCTTCCCTTCTGGGAGCGGAGGAAGAAAAATGGCTGAGAATACCCCGGTTAAAGTGCTGCGGATCACCCTGGTCCACAGCGGCATTGGATACACGGTTCGCCACAAGGCGACCCTCAAGGCGCTCGGTTTTCGCCGCCTGCACCAGACGGTGGAGCATGTTGACTCCCCCACTCTGCGCGGGATGCTGGCGAAGGTGATGCACCTTGTTGAAATTGAAGAACAGGTGAAAGAATGAAACTTCACGATTTGCAGCCAAATTTTGGCGCTACTTCCAATCGCAAGCGTGTTGGCCGGGGGATCTCTGGCGGCCAGGGTAAAACCTGCGGCAAGGGAACCAAGGGTCAGAATTCACGCAGCGGCGAAGGCGGTCACCTGTACCGCCAGGGTGGTAACCTGCCCTTCTACCGCCGCCTGCCGTTCATCCGCGGTGAAGGTTTCACCCCGCCGCACCGAACGCGCTATTCCGAAATCAACCTGGACCAGTTGATCGGTTTCCCGAAGGAGACCGAGGTGAACCCCGTCACCCTCTACGAAGCAGGGCTGCTGGGCGATCCGGCCGACCTGGTTGTCATCCTCGGGCGTGGCCCGATCGATGTCCCGCTCAAACTGGTTGTCCACCGGGTAAGCAAGAGCGCCCGTGCCAAGATCGAAGCCGCCGGCGGCTCGATTGAGATTATTGCCGGGTAGTCTGATCAAAGACTTTTAAGGAGAAGCACGCATGAAGCGATCCGCTTGGCGCTACCTGTGGAAATCGGAAGATATTCGGCGTAAGCTGCTCATTACCTTATTGCTCCTGGTGCTCTACCGCCTGGCTGCCAACATCCCTGTTCCCGGTATCAACCGGGCAGTCATTGCAGCGATTGGCCAGAGTGGTAGTGCCCAGGGCAACCTGTTCAACCTGCTGGATTTGCTCTCCGGCGGTACCGTTTCGAGATTCTCGATCCTGGCGATGGGTGTCTACCCATACATTACCGCCCAGATCATCCTGCAGCTGCTGGTGCCGATCATCCCGGCCCTTGAGCGCCGAATGAAGGAAAACCCGCGCGAAGGACAGAAGTTCATCGAGCGTTGGACGATCATCCTGACTGTGCCGATGGCGGCGCTCTCGGCGATTGGCCAGATCAACATCTTCAACAGCTACTCCATCCAGTCCGGGTCGGGTTCCATCCTGGCCAACTACGGCTGGACTGGCGCCAACCTGCTGCCCACGCTGACAACCATCATATCGATGATTGGCGGTACCATGCTGGGCGTTTGGTTGGGTCAGTTGATCTCGGAATACGGCATCCCGAACCAGGGCCTCTCATTGATCATCTTTGCAGGCATCGTGTCGCGCATCCCGTCCAACCTGGTTTCACTGTTGGCGGATAAGACCAACGGCTGGTGGATGCTGCTGCTGGTTGTAGCGATCCTGGTGTTGACCATCTTTGCCATTGTATACGTGCAGCAAGGCCGCCGTAATGTGGTGGTCTTCTTCCCCGGCCGCCGCATCGGCAACCGCATGTCCATGCCGGTGAAGAGCAACCTGCCGTTGATGGTCAACATGGCCGGCATGATCCCGATCATCTTCGCCCAGTCGTTACTGACCTTCCCGGCGATTATTGCCAGTTATTTCATCAATTCACAGACTGCCTGGGTCAAGGCGTTTGCCACGGGCGTACAGAACGTCTTTGGCGGCAAGGGCTGGGTTTACGCAGTCCTGTACTTCCTGATGGTGGTCGGTTTTACATTTTTCTATACGGATGTGCTCTTCACCCAACAAAACTACGGCGACAACCTGCGCAAGCAGGGTGCGCACATCCCGGGTGTTGCAGTGGGTAACCCCACCCAGAAATACCTGACCAAGGTCCAGCGGCGCATCACCTTCCCGGGTGCATTCTTCCTGGGTGTAGTGGCGGTGCTGCCGTTCATCCTGCAGGCGGTGCTCCCCTCGAGCATCCGCGGCAACGGTCTCATTTTGATCACCTCTGCCGGTCTGCTGATTGTGGTTGGCGTGGTGCGTGATACGTTCAACATCATCGACACCGAACTAAAACTGCACGGTTATGACGAAAGCTTGATCAAAGGGTAAATAGCGATGCCAAGATATATCGTCCTGCTGGGGCCCCCCGGGGCCGGTAAAGGCACCCAGGCGGAAGCCATCACCGAACACACTGGCCTGGTTCACATTTCTTCGGGAGACATCTTCCGCGAGAATTTGAAAAACGAGACAGAGCTGGGAAAGCTGGCAGCGGGGTACATGAACCGCGGTCTGCTGGTCCCGGATGATGTGACCATCGCCATGATTGGTGATCGGCTCAAGCGGCCGGATTGCGCCGCCGGGGCCCTGCTGGATGGTTTTCCGCGCACAATTGCCCAGGCTCAAGCCCTGGACAAAATGCTGGCGGAACTGGGCGGCAAGGTGGAATGTGTGCCGTTGATCTCCGTCCCGGCCGAGGTGCTGATTGAGCGCCTGGGCGGACGGTGGGTCTGTAAACAGGGGCACGTCTACCATGAAAAGAATAATCCGCCCCGGACTGCTGGCGTGTGCGATGTAGATGGTTTGGAGCTTTACCAGCGTGAGGACGATCGACCCGAAACCGTGAAGCGGCGTATCGAAGTCTATTTTGAACAAACTTCACCGCTGATTGAGTACTACCGGGCGGCCGGCCTGTTGGTGGAAGTGGACGGCACACAGTCGATTGATGCGGTCACTGAAAAAATGTTGGCGGCCGTATCCAAGGAAAGCTGACGAAAAATGATGTGGGATCGACAGATATCGCTTAAATCGGAAAAAGAACTGGCCGTCATGCGAATGGCCGGACAGATCAACGCGGAAGCGCTGGCTGCGGCGTATGCCGTCATCCGACCGGGAGCGACCACTGCCGATCTCAACGCGGCTGCCGAGGAAGTGCTGCGGAAGTACGGCGTCAAGTCGCCCTTCCTGAACTACCCCGGTCCGTATCCCTACCCGGCCAGCACCAACGTCAGTATTAATGAAGAGCTGGTGCACGGCATCCCGGATCCCAAGCGTAAACTGAAGGCCGGGGATATCGTCAGCGTGGACTGCGGAACTGTTTATGAAGGATATGTGGGTGATTCGGCTTTCACGGCTCCGGTGGGAGAAATTTCTGCCGAAGCGCGCAAGGTGATGGAAGTGACCGAGCGCAGCCTGTACCTGGGGATTGCCAAAATGCGCCCCGGCAACCGGGTGGGAGATATTTCCGCTGCGGTGCAGGAATATGTGGAAAGCCAGGGCCTGCACGTGGTTCGCGAATACACCGGTCACGGTGTGGGGCGCGCCATGCACGAAGGCCCGCAAGTCCCCAATTATGGTGTAGCCGGGCGGGGCATGCTGCTGCGCGCCGGTATGACCATCGCCCTGGAACCGATGGTGCTGGTGGGATCACCGGCCACCCGGGTCAAGGCGGACCAATGGACGGTTGCCTCTGCCAACGGCAAGCTGACCGCCCACTTTGAGCACACAGTAGCGATCACTGAGAACGGACCGCGAATTCTGACCTTACTGGCAGATGGTACCGCCCCGGTGGGAGCGCTGCGGGATTTGAAGGAACTACCCGCCGCCTAGCAAAACCGGTCAATCACTGGACACATGCAGAAAGACTCGGTATAATCGAGGCTTTGGCGCGATAGTAAGGAATGATTGATTTGAAGAGGAGTTTGGCATGAAAGTTACAACGTCCATTGGCAAGCGCTGTGCCAAATGCAAAATCGTCAAGCGTCACGGCAAGTTGTACGTGATCTGCGAGAACCCAAAGCACAAACAGCGACAGGGATAAAAGGCATATGGCGAGAATTGAAGGTGTTGATCTACCGCGGAATAAGCGGGTCGAAGTAGCTCTGACCTACATTTTTGGTATCGGTCCGACACGCGCCCGCACCATTTTGTCCGCCACGCGGGTTAATCCGGATATCCGGGTGAAAGACCTGAGCGAGACGGAAGTCAACTCACTGCGCGACTACATCGCCAAGAACTTCAAAGTTGAAGGCGATCTGCGCCGCGAAGTGCAGATGAATATCAAGCGGCTGATCGAAATTGGCTGCTACCGTGGCTTGCGCCATCGTCGGAATTTGCCCGTTCACGGACAACGCACGCGGACAAATTCACGTACCCGCAAAGGCCCCAAGAAGACCGTTGCCGGTCGGGGTCGCCGTCGCGGCGCTACGAAGAAATAATTCTCTCCGGCGAGTGTGCGCCAGCCGGGTTTGGGTATCCTCCACCCGCGGCTGCCTGGTTGGCGCCGGTTTCGCAGAGAGAGTTGCTTACATAAGGTTGATTGCGAGGATCTATGGCACAAAATGTTCGCTCATCACGGCGTAGCGCTGCATCAGCGCGCAAGGTGAAGCGCACACTGTCTTCCGCCCAGGTGCATGTATTTGCGTCCTTCAACAACACCATCGTTACGGTCACTGACCAGCAGGGCAATTCCGTTTGCTGGGGCAGCGCCGGTTCAGCCGGTTTCAAGGGCTCGCGCAAGAGCACGCCGTTTGCGGCGCGCCTGGCTGCCGAGCAGGCCATGAAGACCGCTGTTTCGATGGGTGTCCAGGAAGTTGACCTGATCATCAAGGGGCCCGGCCCCGGCCGCGAAAGCGCCATCCGGGCTGTCCAGTCGATGGGTGTGAAAGTGCGCTCCATTTCGGATATCACCCCGGTTGCCCACAACGGCTGCCGGCCTCCGAAGAAACGCCGCGTCTAATAAGAGAGGAAAGATATGGCAAGATATATTGGGCCGGTTTGCAAATTATGCCGGCGTGAAGGTGAAAAACTGTTTCTCAAGGGACAGCGCTGCTTTACTCCGAAGTGCGCGTTTGATAAGCGTAGCTATGCCCCCGGCCAGCACGGCAAGACCGGCGGCGCCCACGGTGGTTCAGACCGCGAATCGGATTATGCCCGCCAGTTACGCGCCAAGCAGAAAGCTCGCCGCGTTTATGGTGTGCTCGAGCGCCAGTTCCGCCGCTACTTTGGTGTTGCCCAGCATCGCCGTGGTCTGACGGGTTTGAACCTGCTCCAGACCATGGAAATGCGCATGGACAACGTGATTTATCGCACGGGCCTGGCGGAAAACCGCACCCAGGCGCGCCAACTGGTTTCCCACGGCCATTTCCTGGTCAACGGCATCCGCACCGATGTGCCTTCCATGCTGTTGAAACCGGGCGATCTGGTGACTGTGGCAGAAAACAGCCGCTCCAATGCGTTCTTCCGCGATGCGCGCGACCTTTCTGAGAAGCGCCCCTGCGCCCAGTGGCTGGACCGCGATTTGACCAGCCTGTCTGTGCGCGTGCAGCGCATGCCCGAACGGGCTGAGATCGACGGTAACCTGAACGAACAGCTGATCGTCGAGTACTATTCCCGCTAAAGCGGGATGACCCCCTGAATGGGGGGATTTCCCCACGAATTCGTGGGATCTGTTCCAACGCGCGGTAATTAAATGGGTACGTTGGAGAGAGGTGCGAAGTGACTGTTCTGAACAATATGGTTACACCCAAAGTGGAACGGGACGCAGAAGCCCGCAATTACGGGAAGTTTATCATCTCCCCGTTGGAGCGCGGTTTTGGCGTGACGTTGGGGAATGCGCTGCGGCGCGTTCTGCTCTCCTCGCTGGATGGTGCAGCTGTCACCTCCATGCGCATTTCGGATGCTTTGCATGAATTTGCGGACATCCCGGGTGTGCGCGAGGATGTCATCCAGGTCCTGTTGCAAGTCAAGCAATTGCGGCTGATGCTCCACGACGTGGAATCGGCCCACATGCACCTGGAAGTTCACGGCGAAGGTGTTGTGACGGCTGCCGATATTCAATTCCCCCCGGAAATTGAAATCGTCAATCCAGATCTCTACCTGTTCACCGTGGATGACAAGAAAACCCGCCTTGAGATCGACTTCACCGTCGAACGCGGGCGCGGTTACGACCCGGCCAACGAACGCACGAACAACCTGCCCATCGGTGAGCTGCCGGTGGATGCCATCTTCACCCCCGTCAAGCGCGTCAACTGGACGGTGCAGAACGCCCGGGTGGGCAACAGCACCAACTATGACAAGCTTGTCCTGGAGATCTGGACGGATGGCACCATTCAGCCGCAAACTGCCCTGAGCACGGCATCCAAGATCTTGATTGATCATCTGCGCCTGATTTCCGGCGTAACTGAAGAAGCTCCCCTGCTGGGGCTGGAGAAGGAAATCTCCGGCAGTCGCCTGACGAGCGAAGCGGCCGAAACGCCGATTGAAAACCTGGACCTTTCAGTGCGGGTGTTCAACTCGCTCAAGCGGACCGGCATCACCACCGTCGGTGATGTTCTGGACCTGCTGGAGAAGGGTGAAGAAGCGGTAATGTCGATCCGCAATTTCGGCGAGAAGAGCCTGGACGAACTGCGCCAGAAGATGCAGGAAAAAGGCTTCTTGCACGAAGATAAACCTACGGAGTAATGAAACATGCGACATGGTGTTGCTGGTTATAGACTTGGAAGAACAAAAGACCAACGGATTGGCCTGCGCCGGACGATGATTTGCCAGCTCTTTACGCACGAGCGGATTACCACCACGCGTGCCAAGGCACTTTCCATCCGCAACGAGGCAGAGAAAATGATCACGCTGGCCCGCAACAGTGCTGAAGGCACTCCCCTGCAAAAGGTGAATGCCCGCCGCCTGGCCGCTGCCCGCCTGAACAATCCGGACGTGGTCAAGAAATTGTTCGATGATATTGGCCCGCGTTTTGCTACCCGCAAGGGCGGCTACACGCGAATACTCCACCTGGGACCCCGCCTCGGCGACGCTGCCGACATGGTCCTGCTGGAGCTGGTTGAGGAGTAATCCAGCCGGTTTTTAGCCGGGTTGGAATGGCACGTTACCAGTTGATACTTGCCTACGACGGCACGGAGCTTGAGGGCTTCCAGCGCCAGGGCAGCAAACGAACCGTCCAGGGTGTTGTGGAGCAAGCGCTCCGCTCCCTGAACTGGGACGGGCGCGCCCTGCTGGCTGCCGGTAGAACCGACAGCGGTGTGCATGCCAGCGGCCAGGTGATTGCCTTTGACCTGGACTGGACGCACACCCCGGAAGAACTCGGCCGTGCCTTGAACGCCGCTCTACCTGCAGATGTGGCAGTCAAGGCGGTGCGGGTGGCTCGTGAGGACTTTCATCCCCGTTATGATGCCCTCAGCCGAACCTACCGCTACCGCATAACCTGCCAGGAAGAGCGCGACCCGCTCAGCGAGCGCTATGCCTGGCGGATTTGGCCCGGTGCTGAACCTGGCCTTCTCCAGGCGGCTGCCCGGGAGTTGATCGGCACCCACGATTTTGCCGCTTTCGGTTCGCCTTTGCGGCGCGGAGGCAGCACAATCCGCACGGTGCTGGCGGCTTCCTGGGAACAGCAAGCCGGGTTTCTGCAGTTCGAGATTACGGCCAATGCCTTTTTGTACCGCATGGTGCGCCGCACGGTGTACCTGCTGGTGCGGGTGGGGCAGGGCCGGTTGGACCTGGCAACATTCACCCAAGGGGTGCAGGCGGCTCAACCGCAGACCCCTGGCCTGGCGCCTCCCAACGGGTTGAGCCTGGTGCGGGTGGAGTACGGCGGCAAGGCAAATGGAAACAACAACGATTGGCTCTCGGCGAACGCCGAAGCACGCAATTATGAAATTGGAGAGTGACTGTGGACAAAACATTCGTCCCTAAGGGTAAAGTGGAATCGGAATGGGTGCTGGTGGATGCTGCTGGCGCTCCCCTGGGCCGCCTGGCGACCCAGATTGCCGCTGCTCTGCTTGGTAAGAACAAGCCCACTTATACCCCCGGTTTTGAAACGGGTGATTTTGTGGTGGTCATCAACGCCAGCCGTCTGAATGTGACGGTGAAGCGCCAGGAAACCAAGTTCTACCACCACCACTCCGGGTATCCGGGCGGTCTGAAGACCGTTTCGCTGCGCGATCAACTGATCTACAATCCCGATCGTGTGATCCGCGCGGCCGTGTGGGGAATGCTGCCGCACAACAAGTACGGCCGCAAACTAATCAAGAAGCTGAAGGTCTACGGCGGAAGCGAGCATCCGCATGCTGCGCAGAACCCGAAACCTCTTGCGTAAAAGGAGCTGAAGTATTATGTCCGTTCAGTATTACGAGGGTATCGGCCGACGCAAAGAAAGCACCGCCCGCGTGCGTTTGATGAGCGGTTCGGGCAGCTTTATTGTCAACGAGAAACCGATTGAAAATTATTTTCCGCGGCTCGGCGACAAGGAAGCCATCCTGGGCCCGCTGGCAGCTGCTGGCATGGATATGGCCACCTTTGATGTTACCGTCAAGGTGGAAGGCGGCGGCGTGACCGGTCAGACGGATGCCGTCCAGCTTGGCCTGGCGCGTGCGCTGGTCAAGATGAACAGCGAACTGACTGCTGCGCTGCGCAAAGGTGGTTACCTGACCCGCGATGCACGCATCAAGGAACGCAAGAAACCCGGTCTCAAGCGCGCCCGCAAGGCCCCAACCTACACCAAACGGTAGAGGCCCGGCTTACGGGTATTTTACCCGGCGTTTTGGAGTGAAACCGATCCACCCCTTCTCTCTCCCCGCGGGAGAGAAGGGGCGTTTTTCATTACAACCTGGAGAGCGATGAGTACCTCACATCTTTTGGCAGCCATGAACCTTTTGGAGTTGGATGGCAAGTCCCTGCTTAGCCTGGTGCCGGCGGCCAGCTTAAAAAAGGCACATTGTCCCAATTTTCCCACCTCGGCCGCGGCCCTTATCCACGGTTTGACGCCCGGCCTGGCCGGAGATGTCAAGGCAGCCCTGCTGGCTGTTTTCCCCGCGGGTCACCGGATGGAGCTGCTTCTGGGTCTGGATACAAAGCAGCCAACCCGGCGCAACCTGGTGTTGGGGGAACTGGATACCCAGATGGAAGGTGCGGCCGGTGAAGCGGCATTGTTCGTGCCAGACCTTGGCCCGGATACTTCTTTTGAGGCGTTCCAGGAAATCATCGGACACCTGCGCGCACCCGACGGCTGCCCGTGGGATCGGGCGCAAAATCACCAGACCCTGCGCACGCACCTGCTCGGTGAGGCTTATGAGGCACTGGCTGCCATGGATGCCAATGATCCCGGCCACATGGCCGAGGAATTTGGTGATTTGCTGCTCCAGATTGTTCTGAATGCCCAGATTGCCAGCGAGACCGGCGACTTTACGATGGCCAGCGTGCTGCAGGGTATCCACCGCAAGATTGTCCGCCGCCACCCGCACGTTTTTGGGGATGTATTGGTGGATGGGGTTGGGGATGTGCTAACCAACTGGGAGGCCATCAAGGCGGCCGAGCGCGAGGAAAGCTCCAACAATAACGGCGGGGAGAAACCCAAGGGCTTGCTGGACGGCGTGCCGACCATCTTCCCCTCCCTGGCGCAAGCCCAGGAAATCCAGGATCGGGCTGCCCGGGTCGGTTTTGATTGGCCCGAAATTGCCCCGGTGATTGCCAAGGTGCTGGAAGAGTTGGATGAAACCCAGCAGGCCGAGACGTTTGAAGAAAAGGAAGAAGAAGTCGGCGACCTGTTGTTTGCCGTGGTCAACCTGGGCCGCTGGTTGAAGGTGGATACCGAGGCTGCCCTGCGCGCCACCAATCAGAAATTCCGCCGCCGCTTTGCCTACGTGGAAGAGAAAGCCCGCGAAGCCGGCCGTACGATGCAGACCATGACCCTTTCAGAGATGGACTTGTTTTGGGATGAGGCCAAAGAAAAAGGCCTCTAGAGTTCCAGACAGATCATAATATAAACCGGGAGGGTAAATTGCCCTCTCGGTTTGATTTTAAGAAACCTATGCTAGTAGCGCGTCCTGGAATTTATGAGCAGAAGTTGCGGGCCGTCTCCAGGTAGATCCGGGCACAGGCCTGGACACTTGCCAGGTCCACCCATTCCTCGGCGGCATGAGCGCCGGCACCCAGCGGACCGAAGAGGACGCAGGGAATGCCCGCGCTTTGCAAGGTTGCGGCATCCGTCCAGTATGAAACGCCGGTGCCTTCCACCGGCTGGTGCAATTCGGCTTGAGCAGCCTGCTGGAGGATGGGCAGCAACGGTGCGTCGGCAGGGGTTTCCATGGGCGGTTGGGCCTGTCCGCGGCGGATGACCGCCTTGAAGGCCGGATCGCCGGCAGCGATTTCTACCAAAATGGTCTTGACTTCAGCTTCCACCGTTTCGGGAGTCTCTCCGGGGATGGTGCGCCGTTCCAGCATCAGGGTGCATTTCTCCGGGTAGGTGGATGGTTCCTGGCCGCCATTGATGAAGGAGGCATGCAAAGAACCGCTGCCCAACAAGGGGTGGGTGGGGTGGGCGCGCATGCGCAAATCCAGTTCCTGCAGGGCGGTCAGAACCTTGCCCATTTTGAGGATGGCATCCACGCCCAGGTGCGGCCGGGAGCCGTGGGCGGCAACGCCCTGCGTTTCCACTTCCAGCCAGACAAAACCGCGGTGGGCAACGATGAGCTGCAATTCGGTCGGTTCGGCGATGATGGCCGCATCCGCCCGGTACTTTTTGGCGATGTCGATCGTTCCAAGCCCGGTGTATTCTTCGTCCACCACGGCAGTGAAGATGACATCCCCGGCCAGGTGCAGGCGGACTGCTTCAGCCATGGTCAGCATGCAGGCAGCCAGGCCGCCCTTCATGTCATACGAGCCGCGGCCGTACAGCCGGCCGTCCCGGAGGACCGGGGTATGCGGGTTCTGCATTCCGTTCAATCCGACCGTATCCAGGTGGCCATTCAGCATCAAGGTTTTTCCGCCGCCGCTGCCGCGAGCAACGGCTACCAGGTTGGGCCGCCCGGGCAGCACTTCGCTGATCTGAACCTCCAGGCCAGCCTGGGCCAGCCACTCGCCGATAAAATGAGCCAGTTCAGCCTCTCCGGCTGCGCCTGGAACAATGGCCGGGTTGGTGGAATCAATGGACACCATTTTTGAGACAAGTTCTTCCACGCTTTTCATCTTTTCACCGATTCAACTGGGGGCAGCCAACCTGGCTGCCCCGTAGTTCTTTCCATTTTTTTGTTTGAGTAGACGGAATGGCCTGATCGCGATCCGTCCAGAGATCCGTCAGCGTAATTCGGCTGCGTCGAACCACAATCCACCCAGCAGGTGGGGTGTTTCCTTGTCCATCACCAGCTTGATATAAGCACCCTTCGCAGATTTCTCGCACTGGAGCAGGTAGACTGCATAGGGCAGGTGGCTGGTGATGCCGGCATTGGTGATTGCGTAGGTGGAGCAAGCCCCGAGTTTGGTGTCAAACAGGTTCAGAATATCACCAAAGGAAGATTCAGGGATGCTTGTTTTCAAGCTTTCGTCGAAGTCCTTGGAAAAGGTGGCGTAATCGCGGTTCTTGATCCCGTTGACGATATTTTCCGCAATCGGGTCCGAATAGGTTTTAATCGCGACGCCATCATCGTCTTTCTTGGAATCGGGCGAAGGGGCGCAACCTGCCAGCAGCAGGGTCAATAAAATCAAGGCGAGAAAAATGCGTTTCATGGAAGTCTCCTAAAGGGGTTCAAATCGGGCAGTGAAATGGCGCAGGAGCGGAGCTGCGTAGGTGATGCGATAACCGTGCAAGTCGCCCGCCCGGCCAGCCAGATGCTGAAGAGTGTGGATGACATAATCCAGGTGAGCCTGGGTGTACACCCGGCGCGGGATGGCCAGGCGAACCAGCTCCAGTTTTGGATAGATCATTTCCCCGCTGTCCGGGTCCGGGTAGGCGAACATGACCGAGCCGATTTCCACGCCGCGGATGCCGCCCTCCAGGTACAGGGCAGCCGCCAGGGCCTGGCCGGGGAATTCAGCGTGGGGGATGTGGGGCAGCAGCCGCCCGGCATCCAGGTAAATGGCGTGCCCGCCCGGCGGCTCGATGATCGGGATACCCGCCTCACGCAGAGATTCGCCAAGATAGGCCGTCTGACCCAGGCGGTAGGCCAGGTAGGATTCATCCAGGCCTTCCCACAGACCGGTCGCCAGGGCATCCAGGTCCCGACCGGCCAGCCCGCCGTAGGTGACAAAGCCTTCGCGCATGATCAGCTCATTACAGACCTTCTGGTAAAGCTCCGCTGAGCGCATGGCCAGGAAACCGCCGATATTGACCAGCCCGTCCTTTTTGGCGCTCATCCAGGCGCCGTCGGCCAGGGCGAAAATCTCGCGGGCAATCTCCAGGGTGGACTTATGCGCATAGCCGGGTTCACGCAGCTTGATGAAATAGGCGTTCTCGGCGTACCGGCAGCAATCGATGAAGAATGGAATGCCAAATTCCTTATAAGTCTCAGCAACCCTGCGCAAGTTTTCGAGAGAGACCGGTTGGCCGCCGCCGGCATTGTTCGTAATGGTGATGGCACCAAAGGGGATGTTCTGAGCACCGGTCTGCTGGATAAACGTACGCAGTTTAGCGATATCCATATTGCCCTTGAAGGGGTGGTGGCTGGTCGGGTCAAGGCCTTCGTCAATGACCAGGTTGACCGGCCGACCGCCCCGGGCGCGGATATTGCCGTCCGTGGTATCAAAATGCATATTGGACGGCACCGCCATGCCGGGTTTTACCAGCAGGGCCGCCAGGATGTTTTCGGCTGCACGACCCTGGTGGGTGGGGACGAAAAATTCAAAGCCAAAAATCTGCTGCATGGCTTCCTGCAGGCGGAAGAACGAGCGCGCCCCGGCGTAGGATTCGTCGCCGCGCATCAGGGCTGCCCATTGGTCCTGGCTCATGGCCCCGGTGCCTGAATCAGTCAACAGGTCAATGAATACGTCCTCGGCGCGCAGAGAAAACACGTTGTAACCGGCGCGCTGCATGGCCGCCTGGCGGGCAGCCGGATCGATCAGTTGAATGGGTTCAACCATCTTGATACGGAAAGGCTCTACAGGATAGCTGGGCATGGATTTCCTCTCGACGGAATGATATCGCTACTAGTGTAGCATGATTGAGCGGGCGGGGGGAATGGAAAATGTCACATTATCTACGGGCTTTCTTCCATGAAAGGTGGAGAAGACAGGCAAATGTGCAATCGGAGATCGGGTTTGTAAAATATTATAGCCGATTCTGTTATTTCAATATTGACAATTATTGAATTAATCTTATAATAATATTCAATAAATTAAATATAAAATCAATAATATCTATATTGTATAGACAATATCAAGGAGGTTGACATGGACCCGATGCAATATGCGTATGACGGCAAGAAATTGGTGGTCATCCGAAGTCATTCGGATGTTTACGTGCAGGGAAGAGATCAATCTGAGGTGGAGGTGCTGCCCTCGGACTTGCATGCTGCCCGGGTGGAGGAAACCCCGGATTCGCTGCAAATTGTGCTGACGGCGGATGCCGAGGTGACCCTGCCCGTTGCGGCGCGGTTGCTGCTGGAGCGCGGGAGCGGTGATGCCTACCTGCGCGGTCTGACCGGCTCAGTCGAGATCAATAAAATCAACGGGGACCTGCACATGCAGGACCTGGGAACAGTAGAGGTGGGTTGGGTGGACGGCGACCTGCTGGCCCAGAACATCAGTGGGGTGCTTCAGGTGCATAAGGTGGCCGGAGATATCCAGGTGATGGATTGCCGCGGGCCATTCAACCTGGATGCAGCCGGCGGCGACCTGGAAATCATGGATGCCGGCGGACCGGTTTCAGCCAAGATCGGCGGCGATGCAAGGGTTGGGCTGGCGGCGGCGGGCCACCCCGTCAGCGTGCGCTGCGGCGGCGATATTACCCTGCATGTCACCTCAGCGGCAGATGCTGTCGTGTCCTTCTCCAGCGGCGGGCATGATATCCGGATTGAGCTGGCCGGAAATGACCTGTCTTTTGATCAGCGTAACTTCAGCCAGACCTTTGGCAACGGCAGTGTCCCCATCCGCCTGGAAGCCGGGGGCGATATTTTGCTCACAGATGCCCCCTGGGACGGCGAGGACCTTGAATCGGAATTCACCGAGATGGACGACCGCTGGGAGGAATGGATGCAGGATCGCGAGGAGCGCTTCGAGGAAATGAACCGCCGGGCGGAGGAACTGGTCCGCCGGGTCAGTGAGCGTTCTCAGGAAGCCACCCGCCGGGCCGAAGAACGCATGCAGCAGGTGATGCAACGCGTGGAAGAACGCCGCCGGCGCATGGAAGAGCGTTTTAGCGGGCCGATTCCACCCACACCACCTACTCCCCCCATTCCGCCCATCCGCCCTGTGACTCCGCGAACGCCGGTTGTGCCCACTCCGCCGATTACTCCGGATGCTCCAAAGATCAGCAAGGTGACTGCCGAGGAACGGATGATGGTGCTGCGCATGCTGGCGGAAGGCAAGATCAATGCAGAAGAAGCCAACAACCTTCTGGACGCCCTGGAGAAAGGCGCCGGGTAAACCGTTGGGATATCCGTTCGGATTGATTTTCGCTATAATGATCATAACAATTACTGGAGGGTTCCGGGTATGGGAATGAATGAACAGCGCATGGAAATATTACGCCGGGTGGGGGCAGGGGAGTTGACTGTTGAGGAAGGCAATCTTCTTCTGGACGCCCTGGAACGCGGCCAGAGCTTGCCGACTTTTGAACCGCCCAGCGCGCTCAACATGGAGGCTGCGGCAGCCCAGGCAAGCGCAAGTGAGGTACCGCCAGAGGCGCCCCGGGTGGAAGAACCACAGGCTGCAACGGTTGACCAGGGGGAGGTGTTGTCCTCCAACCTGTTAACAGAACGGCAGATTCGCAACCGCAAGCGAATCTGGATCATCCCGTTTTTACTGGGGCTTTTACTGACCAGCCTGGGCGGAGTCTGGATGGTGCAAGGTTATCAGAAGGCCGGCCTGGGTTGGGGATTCTGGCTTTCGTGGATCCCGTTCTGCCTGGGGGTGGCCGTCATGGCCTTCTCCTGGAACATCCGGCGCGGCTGCTGGCTGCATGTGCGCATCAACCAGCGCCCGGGCAACCGCCCGCAAAAGATCGATTTGAGTTTTCCCCTGCCGCTGCACGCCACCGGTTGGTTTTTCCGCACCTTCGGAGAGAGGATCCCTGCCGTGCAGGACAAGCACCTGGATGACATTTTCAGCGCCCTGGAGACTGGCATCACATCCGAAACCCCAATGGTGGTCCAGGTGGATGAAGGGGATGAACAGGTTGAAGTGTGGATTGAACGCCTGTAAAATGGAGGGATGAAAAACAACCAGGTCAGGCGATGGGTGGGATTTGGATCAATCCTGATCCTGGCGATTTTTCTGTTATCCTGGTCATACACACCCGGGGAGCTGCAGCAGGTTGAACTGGTGCAGCCCCCGGTTTCGTTTTCCAACTTCACCATCGCCAGTCGGCCGATACGCCTGGAAATGCCGCGCCAATTGCGCCGGGGGGTTTTGAACATCCTCCGATTGCAGGTCGGTGTATCTTCAGCGGAGGATGCGCCAACCGTGCTGGCGGAAGCCCGCCTGGAAATACCCGGCATGCAAATCCAGCCTGGGAGTATTATCGAAACGGCTATGGCACCGGGGTACCCGGTCACCTTTGAGTGGCAAATCCGGACGGAGGAGATTACACATCCCAACGGGACTTTATGGATCCACTATTCCCATGCCGGGGAGCGGTATGCCGTGCTGGCCTATCCGTTGACATTTTCCGAGCGGCGACTGTTTGGCCTGGGCGTGCCGGTTGTGCGCTGGCTGGGCTGGATTTGTGGGGTGATTGGAATGGTCGGTTTACTGCTCACTCTTGCGCATGGAAACCGTGGGAAGGAGTAACCCAACCCTCTGCCTATCTGATTTTTCTATTCAGAAGTTTGCCGGGGTGGCGGAAAGAATAGTGAGTTTCATCCTCCAAATTATATATATTCTCAATAATGGTTTAAATTGAACCTGTGCTAAAATTGTATAGTCCTCATGTAGGTCGTTAATTTTTTCAAAATCCAGAATAAAAGGAGCGGCTATGCTGAACGATTGGCTTTATATCGGCCTATTTGTTCTCATTTCGCTGGCCCTCCCGGCGGTGGCGATCCTTCTCGCCGGGTTGCTGGCACCCAAGAAACCCAATTCCATCAAGAATCAGACCTATGAGTGCGGCATTGAAACCTACGGCCCCTCCTGGATCCAGTTTAAAGCCCAGTACTACATCTTCGCACTGATCTTCCTGGTCTTTGACGTGGAAACCATTTTCCTTTATCCCTGGGCGGTTGCGTATAACAAACTAACCCTGTTCGGGGTGGTGGAAGCCATTTTATTCATCCTGATCCTGCTTTCAGGCCTGTTGTATGCCTGGAAGAAGGGTGCATTGGAGTGGATGTAAATCCAGGGAGGAATTAAATGACATTTTGGACTGATCCAATTGGAGTCATCGCCAAATTAATCGGCGATTGGTTGAGCGGCCTGGGCATGTCTGCCGGGTGGGTCACCTTTGTACTGGATTTCCTCGGTGCCGCCGTGTTTGCCCTGGTGGTGATGTTGACCGTGGTGCTTCTGATCTGGGTGGAACGCAAGCTGCTCGGCCGCTTCCAGGATCGGCTGGGACCGAACCGGCTGGGGCCGTGGGGCATCTTCCAGACCATCGCTGACATGCTCAAGATTTTCACCAAGGAATATATCACGCCGAACGGGGCAGACAAGGTGCCGTACAACCTGGCACCCATCCTGGCGGTGGGCGGTGTATTGGCGGTCTGGGCGGTAATCCCGCTGGGGGCCACCATCCTGGGCGTCAACCTGAATGTCGGCATCCTGTATGTGGTGGCGATCGGCGCCATGGGCGAGCTGGGTATCATCCTGGCCGGCTGGAGCAGCCGCAATAAGTACGCCACGCTGGGCGGTTTTCGGGCGGTGGCGCTGCTGGTTTCCTACGAGGTGCCGCTGGTGCTTTCGCTGGTCATCCCGGTCCTGTTCACCGGCTCGATGGGAATGAACGATATCGTCCATGCCCAGAAAAGCATGTGGTATATCCTGCTGGCGCCGGTGGCCGCGCTGATCTTCCTGCTTTCCTCCATCGCGGAAAACGGCCGGGCACCGTTTGACCTGACAGAAGCCGACTCGGAAATTGTGGCTGGCTTTAATATTGAATATTCCGGCTTGAAATTCGGCATGTTCTATGTGGCTGATTTCATGCACACCTTCACCATCGCCTTTGTTTTTGCGGCGGTGTGGATGGGCGGCTGGCTGGGCCCGGGCGCAGAGAAGTTCCCCCTGCTTGGCATCGTCTATACCTTAATCAAGGCGTGGGTGATTTACTTCACCATCATCTGGCTGCGCGGCAGCCTGCCCCGCTTCCGCATCGACCAGATGATCAATCTGAACTGGAAGGTGCTGACGCCGCTGGCCCTGGTGCTGGTGATGGTCACGGCCGTAGCCGCCCGGCTTGTTCCGGCGGATATGGTGATTTTACGCACCCTGGTGATGCTGGCCCTGAATGTGATCATCCTGGTCTGTACCAGCCTGCTGCTGAATAAATTTGCCGGCCCAAGGGAGCGGATTATCGTTGCTCCAGAGCCGCGCCCGGTAGCCCGCCCGGATGGGGCGGCGTCCAAATCCTGATCCTGGAGAGTGGGGATGACAGCCTTACAAATCATTTTTCTGTTTGTTGCGGCCATCACCCTGGCTTCGGCCGTGCTGGTGGTCAGTGTCCGGCGCATCATGCATGCCGCATTGTGGCTGATCGTTGCGCTGGCCGGGGTGGCGATCCTGTTTGCCCTGCTGGATGCCGGTTTCTTCGCGGTGGTGCAGGTGCTGGTTTATATCGGCGCCATTGCCATCCTGGTCATTTTTGCCCTGATGATGACCCGCAAGGCGATGGAAGATGTGGGTCCGCAGGTCAACCGCGGTTGGTGGCTGGCAGCCCTGGCCTCGGTGGCCGTATTCGCCGGGTTGGCCGTGGTGGTAGTCTCCTGGCCGGGCATCCGGGCAGCGGCGGGAGCCGGGCCGGATGGATCCATGATCCTGAATTTCGGCCTGGACCTGGTGGATCCGAATAAATACGTGATGCCCTTTGAAGTCGCCTCGGTCCTGCTGCTGGGCGCTTTGATCGGAGCCATTTACGCCAGCGTGGAGCACAAAGGAGGGAAGGCATGATCCCACTTGCCTGGATCTTGATTTTCGCTGCGGCGTTGTTCTGCATTGGCCTGTTTGGGGTGCTGGCGCGCAAGAATGCCATCGCCATCCTGATGAGCGTGGAATTGATGTTGAACGCGGTGAATGTGAACCTGATTGCTTTCTGGCGCTATTTCTACGCCGGCAGCGCGGACAGTTCGCGGGCGCTGACGTTCGTGGCGGTGGTGCTGGCGGCAGCCGCGGCTGAAGCGGCGGTCGGCCTGGCACTGATTATTTCAGCTTACCGGCGGCGCAAGACCGTGGTCGCCGATGAATTGAACCTGATGAAAGGCTAGGGGAGGAAAAACATGCAAAACATTCTCATCTGGCTCATCCCCCTGCCGCCCTTGTTGGCTTTTGCCATCATTTCCATCTTCACTTTCCGGCGGCGCGCCCTCAGCCACGGACTGGCCATCGCCGGGGCAGGGCTTTCCTGGCTGGCAAGCATGGTTGTCTTCGTGTTGGCCATCACCAAAGAAAACCTGGCCAGCTCCCCGCTGGGCAGTGCCATCACCTGGTTCACAATGGGCGACCAGCTCTTGAAGATCGGCGTAACGGTTGACCCGCTGGCCGCGGTGACCCTGTTTTTTGTGGCCTGGACCGTTTTGATGATTTTCATCTATTCGGTTGGCTACCATAACTTCGGCCAACCGGAAGGGAAAAATGACGTTCCCGGCCTGCCGCCCAAGGGTGCGGAAGTATTCGAAAAGGTGGAAAAGGGCCGCGAAAATAAACACAAAGGCCCCCATCACATCGTCCCCTCGGTGGAACCGATGTATGCCCGCTTCTTCGCCCTGATCAGCCTGTTTGCTTTTGCCATGTTCACCCTGGTGGTGAGCGACAACCTGCTGACCCTGTACGTCGGCTGGGAAATCATGGGCCTGTGTTCCTACCTGCTGATTGGCTTCTGGTATGGCAAGGAATCCGCCCGTAAGGCGATGATCAAGGCTTTCCTGACCACCCGCGTTGGCGATATGTTCATGCTGCTTGGCCTGGCGGCCCTGTACAAGCTGACCGGCACGCTGCAATATGCCGGAACAGTCGGAGATGCCAACGTCCTGCACACCCTGGCCACCAGCATTTCGCCGGTCTTCGGCCTCTCCTGGGCCGGGTTGATCGGCCTGCTGCTCTTCATCGGTGTGATCGGCAAATCCGCCCAGTTCCCGCTGCACGTCTGGTTACCGGATGCCATGGAAGGCCCGACGCCCGTCTCAGCCATGATCCATGCGGCCACGATGGTTTCGGCCGGTATCTACCTGGCCTTGCGCTTCTTCCCGCTCGTTTCGGCGGGCTGGGCGCCGGGTGAACCGCTGACCCCGCCGCTGCTGACGATGGCCTTCATCGGAGCCTTTACAGCGCTGTTCTCCGCCACCATTGCAGTGGCGCAGAACGATATCAAGCGCGTGCTGGCCTACTCCACCATCTCCCAACTGGGCTTTATGATTGCCGCCCTGGGGGTGGGAGCCTACGTGGCGGCAGCCTTCCACCTTGTGACGCACGCCTTCTTCAAGGCCCTGCTCTTCCTTGGCTCCGGCTCGGTCATTCACGGCATGGAACACGGCGTCCTGCACACCCACGAGCACGTGGATGCCCAGGATATGCTCAACATGGGCGGCCTGCGCAAGAAGATGCCGGTCACTTTCTGGACTTTCCTGGTCGGCGGTCTGGCCCTTTCGGGCTTTCCGCTGGTAACGGCCGGGTTCTGGTCCAAGGATGAAATTTTTGCCGGGGCATTCAACGGCGGTTACCTGGCCGTTTTCATCACCCTGGCCCTGGCAGCCCTGCTGACTGCCTTCTACACCATGCGCCAGATCACCCTGACCTTCCTCGGCCAGCCGCGCACTGCAGCGGCGGAACATGCCCATGAATCCAAGGCGACCATGACCGGCCCGCTGGTGGTGTTGAGCATCTTCGCTGTAGCCGCCGGTTGGGCGGGCATCCCCAAGACCTTCCCACTCCTGGGCGGGTTGATCCCCAATTGGTTCGAGGAATTCGTCGGCAAGATGGTTCATTTCGAGACTGCTGAAGCCGGCCACTCCCTGGTGCCGCTTTACACCTCCCTGGTAGTGGCCCTGGGTGGGCTGCTGATCGGCTGGCTGGTGTACCGCAAGGTCAAGGCTGGCTCGCCGGATCCGCTGGTCAAGGCCCTGGGCCCGGTGCATACCCTGCTGAAAAACAAGTATTACATCGATGAGTTCTACAACCTGGTCTTCATCCGCCCGGCCCGCTGGGTGGCGGATGTGGCGGTCAACTTCATCGATTTGAAAATCATTGACGGCGCCATCCACGCTGTGGCCCGGTTTGCGCTGTGGTTTGGGCGCATCCTGCGCCAGTTCTTCGATATCCCGGTGGTGAACGGCGCCGGGGACGGGGTGGCCAAAGGCGCCCGCGTCCTGGGGACCGATCTCAAGGTGGTGCAAACCGGCCGGGTGCAGCAATACATGGTCATCGCCATTTCGGGGTTGATCGTGGTTGCGCTCATCTTTATCCTGGTGCTGGCATAAGGGGAGGGCGGAGAAATCATGACAACCCATCCGTTATCCTACATCCTGTTCATCCCAACCGTGGCGGCGATCCTGATGCTGTTCCTGCCTGCCAAGCGGTTGAACCTGCTGCGCTGGACGGCCTTGATTGCCACCCTGCTGCCGCTGGCGCTGACGATTTTCCTGTGGATTTCCTACAAGCCGGACATCACGCCCTTCAAGTTCTACTTTGAAGAGAAGGCGACCTGGTACGAACCCATCCAGGCCTCCTATCACCTGGGGGTGGACGGCATCTCCCTGCCGATGGTGCTCCTGACCACCCTGCTGATGCCGTTGGCCATCCTGGCTTCGTGGAGCGTGAAGGAAAAGGTCAAGGCCTACTTGATCCTCTTCCTGCTCCTGGAGACGGGTATGCTGGGCGTGTTCATGGCCCTGGACCTGCTGCTCTTCTTCGTCTTCTGGGAAGTGGGCCTGGTGCCGATGTACTTCCTGATCAACCAGTGGGGCGGCGCAAAACGCAACTACGCCTCGCTTAAATTCATCCTCTTCACCATGGGCGGTTCCCTTGGACTGCTGCTGGCCACCCAGGCCATCGGCGTGGTGACCAAGACCTACGACCTGACCGTGCTGTTTAGCACCTGGCCGGGTTTGAAGGAAGCCACCTTGTGGGGACTGCCGACTGAAACGGTCAAGGCGATTGCCTTCTGGGCGTTTGTGGTGGCCTTTGCGGTCAAGGTGCCGGTTTGGCCGGTGCACACCTGGCTGCCGGATGCCCACACCGAGGCGCCCACCGCCGGCTCCATGATCCTGGCGGGCGTGCTGCTCAAACTGGGAGCCTACGGCTTCCTGCGCCTGGTGCTGCCGCTCTTCCCGGCGGAAAGTGCAAAATTCGCCGGCTGGCTGGTGGCCCTGGGCGCGATTGCGATCATCATGGGCGCCCTGTCCGCCTTCGGGCAGAAGGACTTCAAGCGGCTGGTGGCTTATTCGTCCATCAACCACATGGGCTTCGTGGTGCTGGGGATTGGCGCGGCAGCCTGGGCAATGGGCGGTCCCAACCACCTGGATGCGCAAATCGCCATCAACGGCGCAGTGCTGCAGATGTTCAATCACGGCCTCTCGGCGGCGGGCATGTTCTTCCTGGTCGGCGTCATTTACGAGCGCACCCATACCCGCGACCTGGATGCATACGGCGGTCTTTGGTCGCTGGTGCCGATTTACGGCAGCGTGCTGATGTTCACCGCGATGGGCTCGCTGGGCTTGCCGGGGTTGGGCGGCTTTGTCTCCGAGTTCCTGGTGGTACGGGGCGCCTGGCCGGTCTTCACGCTGGCGACCGCCGTCAGCCTGATCGGACTTTTCTTCACCGGTGTGTATGTCCTCAAGGCGCTCACCCGGGTGCTGCACGGCCCGCGCAATGAGCACTGGTTGGGGCATGTCCCGGAAATCAATACCCGCGAACTGCTGGTCATCGGCCCCCTGATGGCCTTGATGCTGGTAGTGGGTATCTGGCCGGCCTGGCTGCTGAACGTGATCAACCAGACCATCAAATTGATCTTTTGAGAGGTGAAGAATGGTCTTTCCCTTTTTGAGCATCCTGATCTTCACCCCGTTGATTGCCGGGTTGGCAATCCTGTTCATACCGGCCACACGGCGTAACTGGATCCGCGGAGTGGCGCTGGCAGCCGCGCTGATTGTGCTGCTGTTCTCGATTTTTGTCTATTTCGGCTACGACAAGGTGGCCGGAGGTTACCAGTTCCAGGAAAAGTGGGACTGGCTGCCAATGCTCGGGATTTCGTATTTTGTCGGGTTGGACGGGATCAGCACCCCGTTGATGCTGATGGCGGGCATTGTCCTCTTCTGCGGCGTGTTGATTTCGTGGAACGTGGAAGAGCGCACGCG
Organism: uncultured Anaerolineaceae bacterium; assembly: GCA_964405455.1. Lineage (GTDB taxonomy): Bacteria > Chloroflexota > Anaerolineae > Anaerolineales > Anaerolineaceae > CALESS01. The sequence continues at coordinate 31,322 of CAYOOA010000014.1, forward strand.
CGAGTTCTTCTCCTTCCTGATGTTCCTGGGCTGCAGCGTGGTTGGCGTGTTTGCATCGCTCGACCTGTTCATGCTGTTCTTCTTCTTCGAGCTGGCGGTCTTCCCCAAGTACCTGATGATCATCCTGTGGGGCTCGCCGAAGACAAAAGAATACGGCGGCATGAAACTGACCCTCTACCTCTTCCTGGGTTCGGTTGTGGCATTGATCGGCGCACTGGGGATTTACTTCTACTCTGGCGCCGGCACCTTCAACATGCTCGAGATCGAACGGGTGGGCAAACTCTCGGTGGAAATGCAGCGCCTGTTCTTCCCGTTTGTTTTCTTTGGCTTCGCGCTGCTCGGTGGTATCTTCCCGCTGCACAACTGGGCGCCGGACGGCCACGTGGCTGCCCCGACCGCCATCTCCATGCTGCTGGCCGGCGTGGAAATGAAGGTTGGCGCCTTTGCCGCCTTGCGGGTGGGCATCATGCTTCTGCCGGAAGGGGCCAAGTCCTGGGCCTGGCTGATCCTCATCCTGGGTACCATCAACGTGGTGTACGGGGCACTGATCGCCTTGATCCAGAAGGATTTCAAGTACGTCATCGGCTTTAGCAGCGTTTCGCACATGGGCCTGGTGATGATTGGCTTTGCTACCCTGAACCGGCAAGGCCTGCTGGGGGCCGGGATGCAAATGTTCTCGCACGGCGTGATGACGGCTCTCTTCTTTGCCATCGTCGGCATGGTGTATGACCGGGCACACACGCGAGAGATCGACAAGCTGGGCGGCCTGTTCAGCAAGATGCCCTTTGCGGCGGTTGGCTTCATCGTCGCCGGCCTGGTTTCGATGGGTATGCCGGGCTTCTCCGGGTTCAACGCCGAGTTCCCCATCTTCATGGGGGCCTGGAACGTGGCCCCGGCCGTGGCGATCATCGCCATCCTGGGCGTGCTGGTCACCGCGGGCTACATCCTGCTGGTTGTTCGGCGGGTGTTCTTCGGTGAAATCCCGGCGGAACTGGATAAAACCGTAACGGATGTGAGTATCCTGGATAAACTGGCAATCGTGCTGTTATCCGTCGTCATGATTGGACTGGGCTGGTTCCCGTCCCTGATGGCGCCGATGGTCAATGTCGGGGTGGAGAACGTGCTAAGACTGCTGGGAGGTGGATAAGCGATGAGCACAAGTGCAATGTTATTGGCAATCATCCCTGAAATTGGCCTGCTGATCCTGGCCGTGCTGGTGCTGGCGCTGGATGTGCTGACCCGCAAGACGGGTCGGGCCTTCCTGGGCTGGGTGACGGCCGGCGGGCTGGTGCTGATTGGCGTGCTGGCGGCAGTATTCTCCCGGCCGGGCGCCGAGCCGCAGCTGATCTGGGGCGGCATGCTCCGCCTGGATGCGGTCAGCTTCGCCTTCCGCCTGATCTTCCTGGCCGGTGCCGCCCTGACGGCCCTTTTTGCCGTGGATTCCCCGGTCATCGGCCGGCGGGGTGAGTTCTACGCGCTGATGCTGTTCAGCACGCTGGGCATGAGCCTGATGGCCTCCGCCTACGACCTGATCATGGTCTACCTGGCGATTGAAACGACCTCCATCCCGCTGTACGTGCTGGCGGGTTTCCTGCGCGATGATCAAAAATCCCCTGAAGCGGGTATCAAATACTTCCTGTTCGGGGCGATGACCTCGGCCGTGCTGTTGTTTGGTTTCAGCCTGCTGTTCGGCTTCACCGGGCAAACCCGGCTGGACTTGCTGGTTTCGGTTGCGAAAGAAACCCCGGCCACCGTGCTGGGCGACCTGCCGCGGCTGGTCTACCTGCTGCCGGTCATGCTGGTCCTGGTCGGATTGGGATTCAAGATCTCGGCTGTCCCGTTCCACTTCTGGGCACCGGATGTATATGAAGGAGCTCCCACGCCGGTGGCCGGGTTCCTCTCCACCGCCTCCAAGGCGGCCGGTTTTGCCGTGCTGCTGCGCATGCTGGTGGTGGTATTCCCGGATTGGACGGTGTTGATCGCCATTCTTTCAGCGGGCAGTATGCTGCTGGGCAACCTGTTAGCCCTGGCCCAGAAGAACATCAAGCGGCTGCTGGCGTATTCCTCCATCGCCCAGGCCGGGTATATCCTGGTTGGCCTGGCCGCCGGGAACGAATTCGGTATGGCCGGGGCGGTATATTACCTGGCCGCCTACCTGGTCACCAACCTGGTGGCCTTCGGCGTGGTTGCCCTGGTGGGCCGGCAAACCGGTTCGGACGAGATCAGCGCTTATGCCGGCTTGAGCCGGCGCAGCCCCTGGCTGGGTCTGGCCATGCTGGCCGCGCTGCTTTCCCTGGGTGGGGTGCCGCCGTTTGCCGGATTCTTCGGTAAAGTGCTGGTTTTTGGCGCTGCGATCAAGCAGGGCATGCTCTGGCTGGCCATCCTGGGCGTGTTGAATTCGGTGTTGGGCCTTTACTACTACCTCAACGTGCTGAAGGTGATTTACCTGGGTCATTCCGAGGAGGAAAAGAAGCCGCTCCAGTTCACACCGGCCTGGATGACCGCCCTGCTGGTGGCGGTGATCGGCATCGTGATCCTGGGCTTCCTCTTTGCCCCCTGGTACGGCCTGGCGCAGACGGCAGCCCACGCCCTGTGGCTTTATTGACGCTTAAATTTTGTTTATGATATAATCGCTCCACAATGACAGACAACACGCCCTCCAACGAACCCAACAAGCGTTCATGGCTGAACATGACAATTGCGGCGCTGGTTGGCCAGGTGGGATGCCTGACGCTGGTCATTGTGCTGGCTGCAGTTCTTGCGGGGTTATGGCTGGACGGCCGCTTTGGCACCCGCCCGTGGTTCACCATCGGTTTGGTGGCTGTAAGCATTCCAATATCCCTGGTGGTGATGATCGCAGTGGCCCGTTCGGCGGTTAAAAAGATCAAAACCGGTCCCGCTCCAAAAATTAAAGATTGAGGAGGCCTGGCTTTGGAAAAAACGAAAAAATGGCGCTGGGGTGTTAACCGTTGGTGGATCCTGGGATTTGTCATCCTGGGGATCGTCTTCACCAATCTCATCGCGCCAGTTCAGCCCCACATCCAGGTGGCGGCTGAGAAGCTGGTCGAAGAGCCCATCCTGCACCTGGGCCCGCTGGGTGACTTATACCTGACCAATACCCTGACCGCCACCATCCTGATGGATGTTATCATCCTTGGGCTGGCCCTGGCAGTACGGGCGGCAACCCGCAAGGGTGGATTGGTCCCCGGGGGTCTGGCCGGTGCGATGGAATTGGCTGTCGAAGCCGTCTACAACCTGACCGAATCGGCTGCCGGCAAGTGGGCCAAGAAAATTTTCCCCTGGTTTATGACCATCCTGCTGGTGGTGCTGGTTGCCAACCTGGCCAAACTCATCCCCGGGTTTGAGACGATCGGCTTGATCCATCATGCCACCAAGGATGGACATTCGGTCCAGCAATTGACCAGCGGGATCGCCACCGTGACCAAGGATTCAGGAGATTACATGCTTACGCCCTTCCTGCGCGGTGTCTCCACCGACCTGAACTTCACGGCGGCGCTGGCCCTCATCGCCGTTGTGATGACCCAGGTGATCGGTGTGCAGGCCCAGGGGATGAGTTACTTCAGCAAATTCCTCAACTTCACCACCATTTTCAAGAAGCCCTTCTTCGGCTTCATGGATTTCATTGTCGGCCTGCTCGAGACGATCTCGGAATTTGCCAAGGTCATCTCGTTTACTTTCCGGTTGTTCGGCAATATGTTCGCCGGGATGGTGCTGGTGGCCTTGATCGGGGTGATGATCCCCGTCTTTGTGCCTTCACTGGTATTCATGTTTGAGTTCTTCATCGGGCTGATCCAGGCGTTTGTGTTTGGCATGCTGACCATGGTATTCATGGCGCAGGCCACCAAGGGCCACGGCGAGCACGCCGAAGAACACTCTGAACACGCATAATTGAACTCAGATCTACACAGGAGATAAACAGATGGAAGGAAATGTTGTTGAAGCCGCAAAAATGGTTGGTGCCGGTCTCTCGATGATTGGGGCTGCGGGCGCGGGTGTTGGGATTGGTCTGAGCGTACAGGGTGCCCTGGAAGGTATGGCCCGCAATCCAGATGCGTACGGCAACCTGCTGACAAACATGATTTTGGGGATTGCCTTCTCTGAAGCCATTGCCATTTACTGCCTGGTGGTGGCCTTCCTGATGCTGTTCGTCCTCTAATCCGGTTGGCGAGGAGAGTACACCTTGGAAAATTTAGGTCTCAACCTTGGATTTTTATTGATGCAGATTGCGAACTTCGCAATCATCCTCGTCGTGCTGCGCGCGTGGGTCTACAAACCCCTGATGGGCATGCTGGAAAAACGCCGCCAGGTGGCCGCCCAGGGGATTGAAGATGCCCGGCTGGCCGCAGAAGCGCGCGCCAACGCCGAAGCCGATGCCAACCAGATCATCAAGGATGCCCAGGTGCGCGCCAATGAGATCGTCCGTGAAGCCACTGAACGGGCTGAAATGGCTGTCCTGGAAGTGCGCGCTGCCGCAGATGCAGACGCAACCAAGGCCCGCGAAGACGCCCTGGCTGAGCTGGAGGGTGAGCGCAACCGCATCCTGGCGGATGTGCGCACCCAGGTGGTGACCCTGGCCATGGCTGCCGCGCAGAAGTTGATCGGTGAATCGCTGACCGAGGAACGCCAGCGCAGCCTGTTGAATGAGTTCTTCTCCGGCGTCAAGGGCGGCAAGTTGGTGGTCTTGGAAAGTACCGAATTAAGCGGCGAATCCGCTGAGATTACCAGCGCTTTGCCCCTGACAGACGACGAACGCGCCGCAGTGGAAAAGAATATCCAGCAGATGCTGGGAGGTTCCGCCCAGGTCAACTACAAGGTGGATCCCACCATCCTGGGTGGGGTAACCATCCGGGTGGGCGACCGGATCGTGGATGGTTCCGTGGCCGGTCAGCTCCAGGAATTACGCTCTTCACTGCAGTAACCTGGTTTAAAGTTCAAGAAGCCCGGCAGGCCAAACGGCTGCGCCGGGCTTTTTCGTTTTATAATGAAGGAAAGATTGGAGGCTGCCATGCCCGGTTTTCAACGCCAGACACTGGCTGAATTATTCGCCGATATTCCCCTGCGGCCGGTCTTACCGCACCGCCTGCCGGAGGTTCCGATCACCGGGATTGTATTTGATTCACGCCAGGTGCAGCCGGGCTGCCTGTTTGTAGCCCTCAAGGGGGAAACGGCTGATGGTCACCGCTACATCCCCGCGGCCATCGAACGCGGCTGCGCCGCAGTGGTGGGCATGCAGGCGCTGGAGGTTGAGCAAGTGCCTTACATCCAGGTGGAAGATACCCGCCCGGCGTTGGCCTATCTCTCCGCGGCGTTCTACGGATTTCCGGCCCGCAGCCTGACGGTCATCGGCGTGACCGGCACGGACGGCAAGACCACCACCTCCAATTTGATCTACCAAATCCTGCTGGCAGCCGGCCTGCGGGCGGGGATCATCTCCACGGTAAATGCCGTCATCGGCGATGAGATCCTGGACACGGGTTTCCATGTCACCACGCCGGAAGCGCCGGACGTGCAGCGCTACCTGAACCGCATGGTGAACGCCGGTATCACCCACGTAGTACTGGAGTCGACCTCCCACGGCCTGGCGCAGCACCGGGTGACCGCCTGTGAGTTTGATATTGGCGTGGTGACCAACATCACCCATGAACACCTGGATTATCACGGCTCTTATGAGGGCTACCGGGCGGCCAAGGCGCGCCTGTTCACCGAACTGGCCGTCACCCGCCAAAAGCCGCAGGGAAACATCCGCCTGGGCGTGCTGAACCGGGACGACTCTTCGTATGTATACCTACGTGATATCACACCGGTGCGGACGACGGCTTACTCCCTGCAGCCCGGGGCGGACCTGTGGGCGGAGGACGTGGAATATCACCCGGGCGGCATGCGCTTCACGGCTGTTTCCAGCACTTTCCACCAGCCGGTGGAGTGTGCGTTGCTGGGCGATTTCAATATCTCCAACTGTCTGGCGGCCATCTCGGCGGCCGTCTTTGGCCTGGGGGTGGATCCGGCGGATGCCGCCCGCGGGATCCGAACGCTGAAGGGCGTTCCGGGGCGGATGGAGGCCATCCACCTGGGGCAGGATTTCACCGCCATCGTGGATTTTGCCCACACGCCCAATGCCCTGCGCGTGGCCCTGCAGACGGTGCGCAAATTGACCACCGGGCGGGTGATCGCGGTGTTTGGTTCGGCCGGACTGCGCGACCGGGCCAAGCGGCGCATGATGGCCGAGGTCTCACTGGAATTGGCGGATTTCACCATCCTTACGGCAGAGGATCCGCGCACGGAATCGTTGGATGACATCCTGGCAGAAATGGCGGATGCCGCCGGGCAAAAGGGCGGGGTGGAGGGAGTGAACTTCGCCCGCGTGCCGGACCGCGGCGAGGCCATCCGCCGGGCGGTGCAAATGGCCCGGCCTGGAGACCTGGTGGTGGCCTGCGGCAAGGGGCACGAGCAATCGATGTGTTTTGGCACAGTGGAGTACCCCTGGGACGACCGGACGGCCATGCGGGCAGCCCTGGCCGAAAAGCTGCGCATAGCCGGTCCCGAGATGCCGAAGCTGCCCACTTTGAACTAATTTGAAAATGCTGTCCGGGTACCTCCCGGACAGCATTTTTCCTTCGGACAAACAGTAAGGCCGGAAATCAAACGGGGGTTATCAATCCCATCTGGCGGGCTTTGCTGATGGCGGCCGTCCGGTTGGGTACATCCAGCCGCAGGTAAGCCCCGGAGAGTAAATTCCGCACGGTGGAATGAGAAACGTTAAATTTCAGAGCGATTTCTGCTGTGCTGATTTCGGGGTAGGCTGCGCAGTACGAAAGCACTTCCAACTGGCGCGGAGTCAGGATGGACGGCTCCCCTTTCAGTTGGGCTTTCAACATGGCAGCCACCTGCGGACTATACACCACTCCGCCGTTGGCCACCACGCGGATGACGGCAGGCAAATCCAGCATGGCAGTCCGGTCATCCTTAAGAATATACCCACTGGCCCCGGCTTCGAGGATATTGCGCACCAGGGTGCGCTGATTGTGCATGGAGATTACCACCATGTTCATGGCCGGATATTCTTCGATCAATTTGGGCAGCAGGTACAACAGGGGGTAGGGATTAGGATTGGTCTGGTTGGTTGGCACCTGGATATCCAGGATTAACACATCCACGGTTGTTTTTTCCAGGGTTGGTTCCAATTCATCGCCGAAGAGCATGGTTGCGACTACCTGGATGTCAACTGCCCCGGCTAGTCGATAGAGATAACCATCCATGATGGCCTGATGATCATCCAGAATTGCCACTCGAATTTGGGCGCTCATGATCTTTCCTTTGATTTCCCAGTGCATCAAATTCAATCAGTATTGATTGACAAATGAAAGTTTACCCTCTTTCAAAATAATTGTAGGTGAATATTGCCGCTGAATGACCAATCAGTACAAATGCCTAGATGAAATGCCGCCTTTGTCTATGGAACAATAGGAGGTCCATCGTTATCATATGTATTAGCAAAACCAAATGCGGTTGACCAGGGAGAGTGACTTAGGGGACACTCTCCATTATTTTTTAATCCAGGTCAGCTGGATTCGACTGCCCTGGCCGGGGGCTGAAATGACCTGCAGATCAGCACCAATCAGTGCCGCCCGCTCGTACATGCCGACCAGGCCAAAGTGCCGGCCAGCCAACAAATTGGCCAGTGTGACCGGTCCCTCCATCGCGAAACCTTTCCCATCATCCTGCACGCTCAGGTGGATTCCGTTCTCCGCCAGGCTGCCACTGATCTCAATTCGCTGGCAACTGGCATGCTGGATGGCGTTATTGCAAGCCTGCTGCACGATACGGAAGAGAGAAAGCTCAATATTCCGCTCAAAGCGCACTTCTGAAGCGGGGATGTCCAGCAGGATCTCCGGCCCTTCGGGCAGGCGGTCGTTCAAATCATCCGCCAGGGTTTCAAAGGCAGCCCGCAGGCCGTAATTCAGCATGGTCGGGCGCAACCCATTGATGATGTCGCGGATGCGGGTGGTGGCTTTTTCGTAGGCCTCCTGGGTGGCGGGATTGTTCTCCGGCAGGTTGGTGTTCAAAACCGCCAGTTGATTGAGCACATCATCGTGCAGTTCAGCGGCCAGAGCTGAACGCTCGGCCTCGTTGCGGCCAATATCGGCAAAGTAGAATGCCTGCAGGTTTTCAGCCTGCTCGATGTTCACCACAGCCAGAGCAGTCTGATCGGCCAGAGTTTTCAGGGTTTGCACATCATCGTCGGTGTAGCGGTTATCCGGATCGCGCTGACCCAAAAGCCAGTAACCGCGCGTTTCGTTGGCCACCCGCAGCGGGATGACCAGGCGAACCCAATCCGGCAGACCGGCGAAGTTATGGTCCTGCACCCCGGTTTTGGCGGCGGCATCCAAGGCTGCGCTGGAACCGGTTGCGGGGAGCATTTCCGGCGTCATCCGCAGCGTATAGACAGGTTGCAGCATTTCGCCTTGAATTTTGAGCTGGGCAAACTGGCGAATGAGCAGGCTGGGCATTACTTCGTCCACCAACAAGGCCCGCAAAGAAGCGGTATCCAGGCTGGTGGTGATGCGTTCGGAATAAGTGATCATCAGTTTTTCCGGCACCAGTTTCATGCCCAAAGCCAGGCGCTCGAACAGGCGGCGGAAGAGCGGGTAACCAAGGATGGCCGTTGCGCCAGAAATGAAAGCAACCATGATTATCCCAATTTCAGATGTGATTGGAAAATCGACTTGCAGCAAAAGAAACACCAACAACAGAATCAGAATTAATTCAAAAAGGAGAAAGAAAATCCCTGCTGCGGCGCGATTGGCACTGAAGTTTAACCGACCTTTGCCGTATTCAAAAGTCACCTTATCGTTCGCCAGCGCCGGCAGCGCCAAAAAAGGTGTAAGACTTACAATCGAAATAATCAGAAGTATCACCGCCGCGACCAAATTTAGGCGATTTAAATTTGAATAAGTAAATTGTGAAAAGAATTGAGACCCCCAGGCCAACAGGAAACTAAATAAAAGTCCAACCAGGATGACAAGGAGGAAGGCCCATACCAGTCTGGTTACCTTTTTTGATAGCTCTCCTGAAAATTGGCGCTGGTATAGGGTGAAGAAGTAAAACCCAGGCAGGGCTGCTAGACCTAACGCGACTACTCCAGAAAAATAGTATTGAATGCCAGCAATTTCGAGAATAACGATTATCAGTACCGGGATCAGGCTTATGCCTAACGCTGCAACCAACCCAAACAATGGCCGTCGCTCGGAAGGTTGAGTTATCAGGTGGATGATCAAAAGGATGAATGAGCCAACAATTGCGGACACAAATCCGACCATGTAGAATGATCGGGGAACAAGTTGTAACCATGACAAAGCTGCCATAATTGCAGAAAATCCATACAAAATCATCCAGACCCAGGGTTTTAATTTCCGCAGGGGTGTTGGGAACAACCAATGAAGGTGCAAGTAGACCGGTACGGATACCCACATTGCACTGCGAAGTAATAAAGCAGAATTAAAGAGTTGAAGCCCGGATAATATCCCTGCACTCAGCCAGATGGTTGTAGAATAACAAAAGAGCGCCAATAATAAGCGGACCTGGTTATGCGGGCGTAAAAAGAATAATGTTGCTGTTCCTGCCAGCCAAAAAATATACGGTAAAAACCAATTGCTATTCAGACGATCAAATAATTCAGTTGAATTGACACCGGGAACGATATATTGGATGGTTTTTTGTTCGCCAGCACGTTCAACGAGAATTTTTAATATATCATTGGGTTTAACATTATTGAAGTAGCCAATGGTTAGGTCCTGCTCTGTCTGTTGACCGGTTATCCCATTTACCTGGAGGATGACGTCCCCAATTTGGACACTTTCCTCTTTTTGTAAGGGATTCGAATATAGAGAAACAACGGTTGATTTGGCATCATAAAAGCCAAGGTAGGGCTGATATACAAACCAAAGAATGGAGTAATAAATAGCAAATAACAACATTGCCCACGGGAGGAGAAATTCTATCAGGGAGCCAAGATTCAATTTCTTCATCATCTCATAATCTCCATTCTTGTTGATAGGCATTCAGTTATTTATACTTAGTAACAATTCATAAAATTTTGGCAAAATATTGATACTTAAATTTAAGCCATTGGAAATTTGATTTAACTGTGAAATGACCTTTTCTTCAGTTGCCAGTCCCAGTTCAATGGCAACCAAATCTTCAATATGAACATTTATTTTAGTCGCAAATGATTCAAGAGAATACCCCGTTTTTCTCCGCCTGAGAGATATTTGCATGCCCAG
>CAYOOA010000015.1:0-39051 GCA_964405455.1 uncultured Anaerolineaceae bacterium
ACATCGAGAGCCGTCAATTGCTGGATACGATGGATATCGAGCATGTTGCGGACGCACTGGAGGAAGTGGAGCCGGAATTCCAGGCAACCCTCGTACAGGAAATGCCGGATGAACGGGTGGCCGATGTATTGGAGGAAATGTCACCGGATGAGGCGGCCGATCTGCTGGCGGAACTCCCGGCGGAACGCAGCGAAGACCTGCTGGACCTGATGCAGGAGGAGGAAGCTAATGAAGTTCGGTTGCTTCTCTCCTATCCCGAGGATTCTGCCGGCGGCCTGATGACCACTGACATTGCAGCCATCCGCCCGGGATTGACCGCAGGCGGCGCCATCGAAGCCATTCGGGCTATGGAACCGGACGCTGAATCCATTTATTATGTTTATGTGACCGACGAAGAAAATCGTTTGCTCGGTGTTTTCTCCCTGAGTGACCTCATCCTGGCGGATCCCGGTACATTGGTTTCCAGTTTTATGCACCACCGGGTTGTTTCGGCAAACGTTCATACCAAGCAGGATACCCTGGCCCAACTCATTGCCAAGTACAACCTGTTATCCATCCCTGTGGTTGACGACGAGAACCGCCTGCTCGGCATGGTCACAGCGGATGACGCTCTGGACAAGATCATCCCCACGGCGTGGAAAAAGAAACTGCCGCGCTACTTCTATTACAGCCGCGCCTGAAGGGAGGGTCTTCGATGGCAGAATCGTTGCGAAACACCCTGAAAAAATGGGCAGCCATGCCCATGATCCGTCCCCTGATCCTTTTCTTCGGAGTTTTTGGTCCGGCCACCATCACCGCCATGGCAGATAACGATGCCGGCGGAGTGGCCACCTATTCCGTAGCCGGGGCTACGCTGGGTTACCCGATCCTGTTCATGCTGCTAATCATCACAGTCCTGTTGGGGATTACCCAGGAGATGGGCATGAGACTTACCCTGGTCACCCGGCGCGGCCTGGCGGACTTGATCCGCGAGCGATTTGGTGTGAAGGTCTCGATGCTGATCTTCGGGGCGCTGCTGGTCGCCAACCTGGGCACATTGACGGTTGAACTGGCTGCGGTGAAGGTGACCAGCGGCATGCTGCATCTACCCGCCCTGCCTTTTGTCTTCCTGGTAGTGATCATTGCCGGGGTGGTGGTGACGAAGGGTAACTACAAACTGACCCAGGGATTGATGCTGCTGACCAGCCTGTTTTACCTGAGTTATATTATTTCTGCAGTCAAAGCCCGCCCCGACTGGGGATTGGCCATTTCCAACATCTTCTGGCCGCACGGGGTTGATTTCACCCCGGAATACCTGCGGAATTATTTGCTGATCGGCATGGGCGTGCTCGGTACCACCATCACCCCCTGGGGACAATTTTTTATCAGCAGCTTTGCCTATGATAAGAATATCGAAGCCGGGAAGATCATCTATTCGCAGCTTGAAACCTATGTTGGAGCCTTCCTGACGGATTTCTTTTCCTTCTTTATGATTGTGGCCACGGCTGCGACCTTGTTTGTCAACAAGATCCCGCTGCAATCCGGTGAGGCGGCCGCCCTGGCTATCAAACCCTTTGCCGGCGAATTGGCCGGATCCCTGTTTGCTTTTGGGATCCTGAACGCCGGTTTTATGGGCTTGATCGTGGTATCTCTTTCCACGGCCTATGCCTTTGCGGAATTCTTCGGCCTTTCCGGCAGCCTGGATATGAATTACAAGCAGAGCAAATCTTTCTACCTGCTATTCATCTTCCAGTTGGTGTCTGCCACTATTTTCGTCATGTTCCCGGGTATTTCGCTGTTCAAGTTGGCTATCTTCACTCAGACCATCAACGCCATCGCTTTGCCGCTGGTGTTTTACTACCTGATCCGCCTGGCAAACGACAAGAAGCTGATGGGCAGGCATGCAAACAACGGTTTCCAAAAGTGGTTCACCATCCTTGGATCCGTGGCGATTTTTATCGCCTCCGTGCTGACCCTGGGGGCTACATTTTTCCCCAATATATTCAAGTTGTAGCAGCGATTATCATCACTGGCCTGCCCTGGTCCATCGTCACCCGGGCGGGTCTGGATATCAATCGATCAACGCCAATAAATTTCACCGACCCCCAGGGGGGGTGCTGCGCGACCCGCCCATACGATACCCGCATCCACCGGCACCAGCCTGCCTATACCAAATCTTTACCTGTTCCTTTCTCCAATCTCCTAAAATCAGACAAATTCCAACTCAATCGAAATGAGTTGATCAAGGAGATATGGATGAAAAAGATTGCAGCTTTATTCTTATTGGTGATTGTGATTTTTTCGCTGGCAGCTTGCTCGGCCAGCATTTCCGGGATAACCAGCGGGGGTTCTTCAACAAGCAGCTCGGGTACAACGCTGAATTCGCAGGGTTCAGGTTCTTCATCTTCCTCGACCTCCGGCAGCACCACGACGGCCGTTGCCGTAGGAACGGTGGCCACCGCCATGGCGGATAACACACCGGCCGATGAGAGTGCTGCCGATTACACCTGGGATGCAGCTTCAGCAGTTTCCATCAGCCTGAACGGCGATACCATCTCCGCAAGCGGCCGCGGGGTGAAGGTGAGCGGCAGCACGGCTACCATCACGGCAGCCGGCACCTACAGCCTGAGCGGCACGTTGACCGATGGACAGATCCTTGTCGATACGCAAGACACGGACCCCGTCAAGTTGGTCCTCAATGGTGTGGATTTGCACAGCTCCACCAGCGCCCCGCTCTACGTGGAAAAGGCCGAAAAGGTCATCCTGATCCTGGCTGATGGGAGCACCAACCGGGTTTCCGATGGGGTAAATTATGTCTTTGCCTCGGCGGACGATACCGAGCCCAATGCAGCCGTTTTCAGCAAGGCCGACCTGGCTATTACCGGCAACGGCTCGTTGACTGTGGAGGCCAACCACGCCGATGGGATCACCTCCAAGGATGGGCTGATTATCGATCATGGGACGATTTCCATTACCTCCGCCGATGACGGCATGCGCGGCAAGGATTACCTGTTGATCAGGAACGGCAGCATCACAGTAGATGCGCAGGGCGACGGTCTAAAATCCGACAATGCCGAAGATGCAGCCCTGGGTTACATCTCCATCGAGGGCGGTACGCTCAACATTTCCGCCGGCGGGGATGCCGTGCAGGCCGTCACGGATGTGATGGTCTCGGGTGGAGACTTCAACATCACCACCCATGGATCCAAGGCAAACGCATCTTCGAAGGGCATCAAGGGCACAGCCAGCGTTACCATCGACGGAGGTACATTTATCCTCCAGGCTACGGATGATGGAGTCCATTCCAACGGAAGCATCACCATCAACGGCGGGACGTTTGAGATCGCCAGCGGCGACGACGGCATGCACGCCGATGGGACCCTGACCATCAATAACGGTCAAATCCAGGTCATCAAGTCATATGAAGGCCTGGAAAGCGCCAGCATCACCATCAATAACGGCACCATCCAGGTTGTAGCCAGCGATGACGGCATCAACGGCGCAGGCGGTGTGGACGGCTCCGGCACCACCGTGACGACCGGGAATAACAACTTCCAGGGCCCCGGCATGGACCGGTTTGGCTCTTCCGGCAACAACTCTCTCACCATCAACGGCGGTTATATCTATGTGGACGGCCAGGGAGATGGAATTGACGTCAACGGTTCCATCACAATGACCGGCGGCACCGTCCTGGTGAACGGCCCCACGGCCAACAATAACGGCGCCCTGGATTACGACAGCTCGTTCAAGATTTCCGGCGGCATCCTGGTGGCCGCGGGCAGCTCCGGCATGGCCATGGCGCCCGATACCACCTCCAGCCAGAATTCGCTGCTGGTGAACTTCACCTCTGTTCAGCAGCCCGGCTCGCTGATCAATATTCAAAACAGCGCGGGCGAGACCCTGCTGACCTTTGCCCCGATCCGCCAGTTCCAATCGATTGCCTTCTCTTCGCCGGCCCTGGAGCAGGGCGCAACCTATACCGTGAACCTGGGCGGCAGCTCCACCGGTACCCAGGCGGATAGCCTCTACACCGGCGGAACCTACTCCGGCGGCACCCTCTACACCAGCCTGACCCTTTCCGGGGTAACCACGCAGGTCGGCCAGGGCGGCATGGGCGGCGGCCCCGGTGGTGGGGGCGGACGGCCGCGGCCGTAGAATGGATTGCACGGCTGCGCCGTCCAGCAATGAGCGGCGCAGCCTTTCAGCCTGGGACCCGCTATACAAGAAATAAACCATTCCCCGGCAGGCCGGGGGTAAGATCAAAACAACCCGGACAAGAAGCATCCCATGGAGGTCGTGAATGAACAATGCAGCCAAGAAACCTGTCAGCATAGAGGAGAGAGCACAACTACGGCCCTGGACAGTGCCGGGGACTGCCCTGGAGTGGAACACCGACGAACCGCAGGCGGTTGCCCTGGCGGAAGGGTTTGAACCGATCAGCCTGGTGGAGATGGACTCGGTGGCGCTGCTCAATCGGATCGACACCAAGTTCCTGATGACGGCCGCTCAGCTTCTAACTGCGCTGGAAGAACTGCAGGAGCAATACTGGATCCTTTCCGTTAACGGCCAACGGCTCAATCATTACCGCACCCTTTACTTTGACACGGCGGATTTCGCGCTCTACAACCTGCACGTGAACGGACGCGCCGAACGCTACAAGGTGCGCAGCCGGGAGTACACCGATACCGGCCTGGCTTTCCTCGAAGTGAAGCACAAGACTCGCAAGGATCGCACGATTAAGGAACGCATTCCCACCGACCGGCCGGTGACTCGCATGGACTGGGAATCCGAGCGCTGGTTGCAGGGTGTCTACCCCTATGACGGCCGGGCCCTGGAGTCCAAATTGTGGAATACCTTCACCCGCATCACCCTGGTCAGCAAGGCCAATTGCGAGCGGGTGACATTGGATGTGGACCTGGCCTTCTTCACCGCCGCCCGGCTGATACGCCTGGAAGGGATTGCGGTGGCAGAAGTAAAGATGGATGCGCGGGACTGCCGCTCGCCGTTCCTGGAGCAAATGCACGTCCAGTGCATCCGCCCGGACGGCTTTAGCAAGTATTGCATTGGGGTGGCCCTGCTCTACCGGCAGGTCAAGCGCAACCTGATGCTTCCCAAGTTACTGAAAATAGAACGCATTTCTGGAGGAATATCACATGAGTGATTTTGGCAACTTTCTGTTGAGCTTTGGTTTCAACCTGCTGGCTGCAATCATCCTGGTTCGCTTTATTTATTATCCGTCCACGCATAACAAGCGTTATGTTTTTACCTTCCTGGCTTTCAACACGGTCATCTTTTTCGTGCTGAGCTTCCTGACCAGCAAGGAAATCGGGGTGGGGGTGGGCTTTGGCCTGTTTGCCATCTTCTCCATCCTGCGCTACCGCACCGACCCCATCCCGGTGCGCGAGATGACTTACCTGTTCGTGATCTCCGCCATGCCGGTGATGAACTCTGCCGGCGGAGACAGCGCCAACTGGCTGGAGCTGATCGCCGCCAATCTCGCCATCCTTGCTATCATGGTGGTGCTGGAGCGCGAATGGGGTTTTCATTACGAAGCCTCCAAGCGGGTTGTGTATGAGAAGATCGAGCTTATCCGGCCGGACCGGCGGGCGGAGCTGGTGGCGGACCTGGAGGAGCGCACCGGGTTGAAGATCAAGCGCATCACCATCGGCAAGGTGGACTTTGTGCGCGACATCGCCAACCTGAAGATCTATTACGACGATCCGACCGGTGAAAACTGGTTGAACAATTCCGACCCGGAAGTGGTCGTCCTCGGCAAAGAGGAATGAGCCGGTCGGAAAACAGTAGAAAGGTTTGGCATGTACCTGAGAACCGCTCCATCCAGCCTGACTTTCGATGAAATGCCGCAGATTGGCTATAATTCACATATGGTAAGAAAGATCCTGGTAGTGGATGATACGCGCAATGTGCAGGTGCTGCTGAGTGATTTCCTCGGCAGCCAGGATTACGAGGTGTTAACTGCCTCGGACGGCCGGGAGGCATTGGAAGTGTTTCACTCAACCCACCCTGACCTGATCCTGTTGGATATCATGATGCCAAACATGGACGGCTACCAGTTCATCAGCCACCTGCGGCGCGAATCAAGCGTGCCGGTCATCATGATCACAGCCAAGCAGCAGGAGGCGGACGTGATCCGCGGTTTTGACCTGGGCGCTGATGATTACATCACCAAGCCCTTCCGCATGCGTGAATTACTGGTGCGCATGCGGGCAGTGCTGCGGCGGGCCGGCCTGCGCGAGGGTGGGGATGCCAGCCTGGCGGTAGGCGACCTGATGTTGGACCGCGGGAAGCATGAAGTCCGCCGCAAAGGCCAGACCGTGGATCTGACCCCGCTGGAGTTCCAGATCCTGGAGATGCTGATGCAGTCGCCGGGCCAGGTCATCCGCCGGGCGGAGTTGTGCATGCACCTGATGGAGAACGGCTACACCGGCTCCGAGGCGACCCTGAAGATTCATATCCGCAACCTGCGCCTGAAGCTGGAGGATGACCTCAACCAGCCGCAATACATCGAGACGGTGTTTGGCGTGGGCTACCGTTTCCTGGAGGCGGCGGAATGAAGCGTTCGCTGATGGGCAAAGTGATCCTGTCCTACCTGGCCGTGGCCCTGATCACGGTGCTGGTGGCTTCAGTGCTCATCCGCTTGAATTCCGGCCAGTCATTAAAGAACCTGGTGGCGGAGCAGCAGATCGCCGCCCTGCAGGACAGCGCCCAGACTTATTACACCGCCAACGGCAGCATGACAGGGTTCATCGATTACTACGTCCAGGTCAACCGGCCGCCGTCCCAGCCAGGTACGGCGAAGCCGCCGCAGGCGCGGGATATGCGCGGCGTGACCGGCCTGGTGGATCCCGAGTACCGCGCTCTCATCCCCACCCTGGGCTACCAGGTGGGGGAGACCCTGCCGGCCAAACTGGTGAAAAATGCCACGGCCGTCAAGGTGAACGGCCAGGTCATCGCCTGGATCATCCCGGACACCAACTACAAGTTCACCCTCAGCCCGGAAGAGGATCTTTTCCTGCAGCGCACCACCCTGGCAATCGGCCTGGCGGCCCTGGCCGGCGTGCTGGTGGCGGTGCTGATGGGCTACCTGCTGGCCGGACGGCTGCTCAAGCCCATTCGCCGCCTGACGCGGGCTTCCAGGGCGCTGGCGCAGGGTGATTTGCAGCAGCAGCTGCCGGTCACCTCCGAGGATGAACTGGGTTTATTGACCGAGACTTTTAACCAGATGAGCGCCGACCTGGCCCGGGCGGATCAGCAGCGCAAACGGCTGACAGCCGATATCACCCATGATTTAAGCACCCCGCTGCAGATCATTTCCGGCTATATCGAGATGCTGGAGGGCGGGGAGGTGACCCTGACCCCGCAGCGCCTGGATATTATGAAAACGGAAGTGGAGCACCTGCGCCGCCTGGTCAGCGACCTGACGACCCTCTCGCAGGTGGAAGCGGGAGGATTGGAGTTCCAGGTGCAGGATGTGCAGCCGAAGGCACTGTTGGAGCGGGTTTTCCATGCCTTTCAGCCGATGGCTGCCAAACAGGGCGTGGAGTTGGTCCTGGAGGCGCCGGAAAACCTGCCCACGATCCAGGTGGATGGGGGCCGCATGCAGCAGGTGCTGAGAAACCTGGTGGATAATGCCCTGCGCTATACCCCCGCCGGAGGGCGGATCACCCTGCAGGCAGCCGTGGCTGGTCCGCGGCTGGAGTTGCGGGTGGCGGATACCGGCAGCGGGATCGAGGCGGCCGACCTGCCCTATGTGTTTGACCGTTTCTACAAGGCCGACCCGGCCCGCGGGACGAGCTCCGGCAAGATGGGCCTGGGCCTGGCCATCTGCAAGGCGCTGGTGAATGCCCAGGGAGGTACCATCGCCGCCGAGTCCGCCGGACGGGACCAGGGCGCCTCGATGGTAATTTCCCTGCCGGTGGCCGGATGATCATTCAGGGGCACAATCACGGGTTGTGTTAGTGCGGTTACCCGCTATGTGAAGCTAAAAAAACGAAATATCTGCGCCCATCTGCGATATCAGTGGATCATCCCTATAACTCACAAAATCATTGAAAAATGAAAGCGCCGCAAGGCGCTTTTTTGATTCCCCGCCTATACCAGATTTATACCCGCCTGGGGTTATAAATTCATAAAATCAGGAAAATTGATCCCTTATTCATCGAGGTATGATTCGGATGCACAAAACAAAAAAGAAGACAATGATTCAAATTATGGCGGCAATCCTGGTCCTGCTGGGAGGAGTCGCATATTTACTGGCTGACCGATATTTGATTGAACGGGTTGAGATTCAGAACGTCAGTGCGGCTGCGGACACATCCACGGCAACCGTCTCCGCGGCGAGCGATTCAACCATTTCCACCAAGCTGGCGACCGCCGTGCCCACGACATCCAGCTCCTCCACCGGCAGCGCAGCAGCTGCCAACAGCCAAGTGTCCTATGACGATTGGAATTACAAGAGTGATAGCGTTTCCATCTCCATCCAGAAGGTGGTCACCGGCAGCGGGAACAACCAGGTCACTTATTTTGTAGCCGATGTGATCATCCGGGATGCCACCCAGCTGGCCAGCGCCTTTGCTGATGATGCCTTTGGGCGTAATATCATCGAGTACACCTCCCAGATTGCCGCGGCCAACAACGCTCTCTTTGCCATCAACGGGGATTACTACGGCTTTCGCACGGATGGCATCGAAATCCGCAACGGCGTCATCTACCGCGATGCCGGCACCCGGATGGGATTGGCTTTCTACACGGACGGTTCGATGAAAATTTACGATGAAACCCAGACCAGCGCACAGGACCTGCTGGATGAAGGAGTTTGGAACACCCTCTCGTTTGGCCCGGCGCTGGTGGTGGATTCGCAAATGGTCAGTAACCTGGGCACGGTGGAAGTGGATACCAACTTCGGCAATCATTCCATCCAGGGTTCCAACCCGCGCACTGGCATCGGCATCATCAGTAACAACCACTTTGTCTTTGTAGTGGTGGATGGGCGCAGCACCGGTTACAGCCGCGGGATGACCCTGACCGAGTTTGCCCAGGTCTTCAAGGATTTGGGCTGTACCCAGGCTTATAATATCGACGGCGGCGGCTCCTCGACGATGTACTTCATGGGACGGGTGGTCAACAATCCGCTGGGCAGGAGCAAGGAGCGCGGCACAAGCGATATTCTTTTCATCGGGTAACAACCGGTATTGTCTGAAAATTCCATCGGGCAGTTCTGGCGAACAGGACTGCCCGATATTTTTTGCAGATGAAAAAAACGTCCATTCCGTAGAAATTGTTGAATTTAAGCGCTTAACCAGGTCACATTCCCCTTGAATCCCATTACAATATCCTTATCTTGGAAATGATGAAATTAATTTAGTTGGAGGAATTCATGGAACCAATGGAGCAGGCGATTTATAACGCAGTGGTGGAAGGCAATGCCGGGGCCGTCAAGGCAGGCGTCCAGGCTGCCCTGGATAGCGGCAGGAATGCAGAAGATCTGCTTAATCACGGCCTGATCGCCGCCATGAAGGAAGTCGGCCGCCTGTTTGAAGAGGGCGAATACTTCGTGCCGGAGATGTTGATCTCGGCGCGCGCCATGCAGGCCGGCATGAGCATTCTGCGGCCGATCCTGGTGGCGCAGGATGTCAAGCCGGTGGGTAAGGTGGTTATTGGCACCGTCAAGGGCGACCTGCATGACATCGGTAAAAATCTGGTTGGCATGATGCTGGAAGGGGCCGGTTTCCAGGTCATCGACCTTGGTAACGATGTCTCCCCCGAAAAATTCCTGGAGGCCGTGAGAACCCACCAGCCACAAATCCTGGGCATGTCGGCCCTGCTGACCACCACCATGTCCAACATGGAAAAGACCCTGCGCTTCCTGGAGGAAAACCAGGCCCGCGCCGGTCTGAAGATCATCATCGGCGGGGCGCCGGTAACCCAGAAGTACGCTGACCAGATTGGCGCGGACGGCTTCGCTCCGGATGCCAACCAGGCTGCCACACTGGCCAGGAAACTGATCGGCGCGGCATAACAGACCATGCGCTCCAGTTTCGGTCAGTTCATCATGGATGCTCCCCGACGGATCCCCATGCCGATCGGCGTTTATGCCGGGCTGGAGATCACCGGTGCAACGGTTCGCCAGGCCATCACGGATGCCAGTGCGCAGGCGGAGGCGGTCCTGGCGCTGCACGAACGTTTCCAGACCGATGTGCTGCTGACTGCCATGGATTTGAGCGTGGAGGCCGAGCTGTTCGGCTGCCAGATTCGCATGGACGACGACGAAATCCCGACGGTCGTCGGTCGGCGTGTAACCTCGGCAGAGGAAGTGGCAGCCCTGGCCGTCCCGCCCGCTGGCAGCGGGCGCAGCGCCGTCCACCTGGAGACGGCCGCCCGCCTGGTGCGGCAGCAGAACGGCTGCCCGGTGCTGGGCGGGGTGATCGGGCCGTTTTCGCTGGCCGGGCGGTTGTTCGGTGTCAGCGAAGCGTTGGAGCTCTCCCTGGCCGACCCGGAAATCCTGGAGGCGCTGCTCAACAAGGTGGCGGACTTTCTCACCGCCTATGTGCTGGCTTTCCGGGAGCAGGGCGCGGCAGGGGTGATCATGGCTGAACCGGCGGCCGGGCTGCTTTCTCCGCGCGGCCTGGCCCGCTTCTCCAGCACTTTTGTCCGCCGGATCATCCAGCAAACCTGCACGGATTCCTTCACCATCGTCCTGCATAACTGCGGGGCAAAACTGGTGCACCTGCCCAAAATCCTGGAAAGCGGCGCGGAGATCTACCACTTCGGCGCGCCGATGGACCTGCTCCAGGCGCTGGCGCAGGTGGATGATAGCGTAATCCTGGCCGGTAACCTGGATCCCTCCGCCGTTTTCCACGGTGGAACGCCGGAAGAAGTGGAAGCCCGGACCTGCGAGCTGCTGCAGGGTGCGGCCGGAAAGCGAAATTATGTCATCTCCTCCGGCTGCGACCTGCCGCCGCATACTCCGGTGGAGAACCTGGATGCATTTTATCGAACGGTACGAGGATTTAACGGTTGAAACGATATTTGTGCATTGCCTGCGAGGTGCTGGCCCGGCCGCTTTACCTGGCCGCTGCCACCGCCGCCAATGTAATTGATATCCAACTGCTGCAGCGCGGTCTGCATAACCAGCCGCGGGATTTGAAATCCACCCTGCAGGAGCAAATCCAACAGGCAGAAGGCCGCGGCTACTCCGCCGTGCTACTCGGTTACGGCCTGTGCGGCAACGGCACCGCCGGTTTGCGGGCGGGCTCCATCCCGCTGGTCATCCCACGTGTGCACGATTGCATTGGCCTGCTGCTGGGCGGTCCGGAACGCTACCAGGTCCAGTACGACCAGGCGCCGGGTACCTACTGGTACACCCAGGACTTCATGGAGCGCTTTGACGGCGCCTCCAAGTTCTCCTCCATGGGTTCCACCTCCGATGATGAAATGCAAAAGCAGTATGCCGAGTTCTTGACCAAGTACGGCCGCGAGAACGCCGATTACCTGATGGAAGTGATGAGCTCCTGGCAGAGCCATTACGAGCGGGCGGCCTTCATCGACCTGGGCTTGATGGATGTTTCCGGGTTTGAGCAGGAGACCCGCCAGGTGGCCGACCAGCGCGGCTGGCGTTTTGAAAAACTGGCCGGAGATTTGGTCCTGTTCCGCGGTCTTTTCAATGGGGACTGGGAAAATGGACCGGCGGAAAACTTCCTGGTCGTTCCGCCGGGACAGGCCATCGGGCTGAGTTATGGTACAGATATTTTTCGCTGCGATGCTGCATGAACGGGGACGCTGAGCACATCACCATCACGCTGGAACCGATGGGGGCACGGCTGGAGGCGGCGCCAGGCGCCACGCTGTTGGAATACGCCCAGCAGGCCGGGGTGGACCTGACTGCCGTTTGCGGCGGCAACGGGACGTGCGGCATGTGCCGGATGATCCTGGTCTCCGGCCAGGTTTCAAAGCTGAACTCCACCGAAGAAGATTTTCTCACCCACGCAGAAATCCGCCGGGGTGTGCGCCTGGCCTGCCAGACGCGCGCCTTTTCGGATTGCCGGGTGCAATTTCCGCCCGAATCGCTGGCCACGCTGCAGCGCCTGCAGTTGGAAGGCCGGGAAACACACATCCGGCTCCACCCGGCCGTGCGCTGGGCAGATGAGGGCGACCGGCGGGTGGTGTGGAGCGGTCGGCGGGTGGTCTCAACCCTGCCAGTTGGCTCTCCACTCTACGGCCTGGCTGTGGATGTGGGGACTACCAAAGTGGCGGCTTACCTGGTGGATTTGCAGGACGGCCGTACTGCCGCCTCGGCGGGGGTGACCAACCCGCAGATCGCTTACGGTGAGGATGTCATCAGCCGGATTGAGTATTGCGACCAGCACCCGCGCGGCGTGGAGGAATTACAGCACGCCCTGGTGGAGGCGTTGAATGAATTGCTGGCCGGCATGTGCCGGGAAGTGGGTGCCGGGTTGGACCAGGTGGTGGATGCCGTCCTGGTTGGCAACACCGCCATGCATCATCTGCTGGCTGGTCTGCCGGTGCACTCGCTGGGGACGGCGCCGTATGTTGCAGCCGTGAAGGAGGCCATGCGCATACCGGCGGAGGCAATCGGTCTGAATATGGCTCCGGGTGCCCGCCTGTACTTGCCGCCCAATATTGCCGGTTTTGTCGGCGGGGATCACCTGGCCATGCTGCTGGCCACGCACGCTTACCGCTACCGCCGGACGGTGGTGGCGCTGGATATCGGCACCAACACCGAGATCAGCCTGGTTCACGCCGGGCGGCACTGGGCCTGCAGCTGTGCCTCCGGGCCGGCCTTTGAAGGTGCCCACATCCGCGAGGGCATCCGCGCCATCCCGGGTGCAATTGAGCGCATCCGCCTGGAACTGAACGGGGTGCAGATCCACACCATCCAGGGCAAACCAGCCGTGGGGATTTGCGGTTCGGGCATCCTGGATGCGGTGGCAGAGCTGCGCCGGGCGGATTTGATTGACGCCCGCGGAGCCTTTTGCCGCGGGAACCCGCGCCTGACCCTTGCCAACGGCAAGCCGGTTTTTCGGCTGGTGCCGGCGGAAAAAAGCGGGCACGGCCGGGAAATCGCCGTCAGCCGCGAGGATGTGAATGAGATTCAGCTGGCCAAAGCGGCCATCCGCTCCGGGGTGGAAGTGCTGCTGCAGCAGGCCGGGATTGGTTATGCAGATATCGACCTGTTCCTGGTGGCCGGCGCGTTTGGATCTTACCTGGACCTGGCCAACGCAGTGCGGATCGGCATGTTCCCGCCCCTGCCGCTGGAGCGGTTCCAGCAGGTGGGCAATGCTGCCGGGGCAGGCGCGCGCCAGATGCTGCTTTCCACCCGCCAGCGCCAGGCGGCCGGACGACTTTCACGGCGCATCGAATACATTGAACTCACCACTGTGGCGGGTTACGCCGATATTTTCATGGATGCCATCCGGCTGGATTAGGTGATCGCAGGGATAAAGGTTGGGGATTTTTAGATTGTAGCCTGGCAGGCCAGCCCGGTCTGGCCGGGCAGCTTGAAGTGAGCATCATCATCCTGGAGTGAGAACTCAAATCCCGGGTTGGTGGCGAGGAGCGGTGCCTGCCACTTGCCGGGCAGGTTGATTTCCTGCGCCTTTTCCGAAAGGTTGATGACTACCAGCATTTGATCCGCCTCGCAGAAGCGCTTGAAGGCAATCAGGTCACCCGAGGCAAACAGAATTTCCAAGCCCCCGGCGCGCAGGCAGGGGGTCCGGGCGCGCAGGTGGATCAACTGCGTGTAAAACATCCGCAGGTCGGCGTTTTGCTCTTCACCCCACAACATCGGCAGGCGGGATTCCTCCATGAAGCTGAGGGTTTGACCGGGACGCTCCACCCCCTGGCGTTGCGACAGCCCCACCTCGGTACCGTAATAAACCATGGGCTGACCGGGCAGGCAGAATTGGCACAGGGCAGCCAGTTTCAGGCGGTTCACATCCCCACCGGCCAGCCAGATGAAGCGGTTGATGTCATGGTTATCCAGGAACAGCGGGCGGGAGAACCAGGCCGGGAAGGCCGCCAGGTGGCGCTGGAGCTGGGCGGCAAAACTTTCCGCGCTCTGGGTGCGGGAGCCAAATGCGGAACGGAGAGCCCGCTCCAGGGTGAAATCCAGACAGCCGTCCATCAAGCCGTCAAAGCCAAGTTGCACATCCGGCGCAGCCAGCACCTCGCCGATCAGCCAGGCATCCGGGCGGACGGCCTGGGTGGCCTTGCGCAGGTCAGCCCAGAAATCGGGCGTTGGTCCGAGGGCGTAATCCAGGCGCAGCCCATCCACGCCCATTTCCAGCCAATAGCAGGCCGCATCGATGATGTACTGGCGGGAGGTCGGGTTGGCCAGGTTCAGGCGGGGCAGCTCTTCAATACCCATCCAATCCTGGTAGGTGTCGGGATAATTTTCAAAGGTGAACCAGGAACGATAGGGGTTCTCCGGGTCGGAAAGTGCAAATTGGAAAAAGGGATGCTGATTGGAAATGTGATCGGGGACAAAATCCAGCATCAGGCGCATCCCGCGGGCATGGACAGCCGCCAGCAGGGCAGTAAAATCTTCAAAGGTTCCCAGGCGCGGCTCAATGTCGTGATAGTTGGTGGCATCGTAGCCGTGATGCGAAGGGCTGGGAAAAATCGGGCTCAGGTAAATCGTGTTGAAACCGAGCTCCTGGATGTAATCCAGGTGGGCGGTGATCCCGCGCAGCTTGCCGTTGAAAAAGCCGTCCAACCTTTCGGGGGTGTTCCAGGTTTCACCCGGCGCCGGTGAAAAGCGGTCCACAAAAATGTGATAGACGATGGCATCCTCCGCCCAGGCCGGGCCGGATTGGCGGGCTGCCAGGCAGGCATACACCTGGCCGCCGTCGGCCCAGATTTCACCATTCACATCGTCAAAGCCGGAGATCCGGTAGCGGATTACGGTTTGATCGGGCTGGCCGGGGATCTCGGCCCGGAAAGTGGCAGCATAGGCGGTTTTATCCGCCTGCCAGGCCGCGCCAACCAATTCCATTGGCAGGACACTGCCGTTACGGGCCTGGCCCAGTTGTCCATCCGGGTCGGTGTCATCACAGGTGTAATACACCCAGGCCCGGTGGATGGGAATTTCCGGGGGAACGGTCAGGGTTACCTGGATGGGTTCACCGGGCGCGGGACGGCGCGGTGAACGTTGAGAGAGATGGTGGGAGAGGATTGCCTTGGTATTCATCTATAATGATCGCTTGCGGACCCATTCTACCAGATTTTGGCCTTCACGGTTATTTCTGACGATGGTGGGATGATCTGCCCCGGGTTTCATTCCAGGCAGTCCCTGGTTTCGTTTAAAACAGACCAGCTAACATATCATTGCATCCGCTGTGAGTAATCGATGGCTTGCTTACTTTGGCAGCGATTTGCGCGTCAGCACGGCGTACAGTTCGGCGCGGGCCGGCGTGCCGTTGACGGTCACCGGGATTTGCACCGATATACGCCCATCCGCCGCAATGGTGTCAATCGTCTGTGAACCGCCACCGATGATTTGACCGTTCGCGTCGTAGACTATGGCCGTGGCGTAAAAGACCTTGATTTCCAAGCCTGACTGGTTGACCAGGTCGCCGCTCACTGAGCCATCCTGAAAGGCTACGTTTTCACTGGTAAAGTAAGCCGTCTGCTGGGGAGCAGCAAAATCACCGGAGCCAATAGCTGCTTCGATATGATCCACCGTTTCATCGCTGCATAAGGTTAATTCACGCGAAATCCCTAGCTTTTGCCCGGGCAGCAGGCTGATCACTGGCAGCGGGTCGCCCGTTAAGAATGTTCCGTCAGCAGCATAGGCGTTGACCGAAAGCAGGGATTGATCCACGGTGTAAGCGGTATTTGGGTTCTCGATGATCACAGCGTAAGTGAGGGTGGAACCGTTCAGCGCGTACCCGGAGGCGGTCACTTTCAGCGGCTGCGCATCGGAAGGCAGCGTGGTGGTCAGGGAGGGAATTCCACGGTAGCCTGGATAAACCTCAAAGTGATCCATCCCTGCCGCATAGTACCCCCACACCAGGACGCCGGTTTTACCATTGGCCAGGAAACCGCTGCGGTAGCCATATCCACCGCCGATGATTTTATCGGCAGCGTCAAAGTATAGTATGGAAACGCGCGGCAGGAGGACGTTGGCGGCATACGGGCTGGTGATCTCTGCGCGCAAGGCTGTCCCAAGGGCGGTATTGCAGATCGAACTGTTGGTGACTTCATAGGGCGGCAATGCTTCGGTCATCACCACGGGTTCACCGGATGTGAGCGCGATGGTCATGGAAGCAACCGCCGGGTTGTCCAACCAGAGTGCATCGCTTACGCCCACCGTCTGACCGGGGAAAACCAGCTCAATCGCACCCAGATCATCCATGCCGAGCACCGCCCCACCGGCATCATAAAATGTAGCCGTGAAGGTGGAATTTTGTACTGCATGTGCAGGATTTGGGTTGCGCACCAGGAAAGCGTAGTTGACAGTGTTGTTGGGTGCCACGGCAAAACCCTGGTCTGCCAACTCCAGCGGTACGGGCTGTGCCAGTGGAACTGTGGCAGTCGGTTCGGCGGCAGGCGGTTCCGTTGCAGCCGGAGCGGCAGGCACACCGGCTGGCTGCGTTGTGTCAGATGCGACCGGGGGCTGGCTATTGCTGGTCGGTTGGGCGGCCGGTGATGAACAGGCTGCCAGGGTCAGTACGAGGACGACGAATATTAAAAATATCCGATAGAAACCGATTCTGGATGGCATTTTCCCCTCCGGGGGTGAAAGATGATTTCTATCCTCATTATACTGAAAGGATTTCCAGCAAGACCTGACAGGTGGTTATCAAAATGACTGGATTATTCGCTTTATCCGGTCGTGCAGGGGATTTATCACCAATCTTGAAAACGATCGGTGGTGTTTGGGAACAGCCCAGGACCGGATCACCTGGCAGGTTGAGAATTCGTTTAATGATGAATCTGTATATCCGGCCTGGATCGCAGGGGAGTGCCTTTAGATAGTTCGGCGGCAGCATCCTTCAGGAGGCTGCCGCTTTTTGAGCGGTATTCCGGCAGCAGTTCCGCCACCGGCACCGCCCGGAAGGCATATTGCCACAGGATCGGGTCCAGTTCTGCGCCGTCGAACAGGATGATGTCAATATCCATGGTGCGCGGGGCGTTCTTATCCGCCGTGCGCACGCGCCCCAGGCGATCTTCCAATGGGCGCAGGATTTGCTCCTTGAGCTCGGCCGCCGACAGCGGGGTAGCGGCAAGAACGGCCAGGTTGAGAAAATCCGGCCCGGCGAATCCGACAGAGGGAGATTGCCAGACGGACGAAATTTTCAGGATGTGAACCGAATGTTTGAGGTGTTCGACGGCCAGCAGGATGTTCTCTTCGGGTTGGATGTTGGATCCCAGCAAGAGGCAAACCTGGTGGAGGGTGGTCATCCGGCCGGCTCCGTTTTCTCCCGTTCAATTTCTACCCCCACCGAGCGGGAGAAGCGCACCGCGCCGGGCTTTTCCACTCGCACGCGGACTTTGAGCACGCCGGGCTCCTCCAGGCACAGGCGGGCCAGGTCGGCCGCCAGGGCTTCCACCGTCAGGCGGCGGGCGGTTTCGGCATGCTCCAGGGCTTTTTTGGCCACGCTGCGGTAATTGACCGTGTCGCGGATGTCGTCACTCAGACCGGCCTGGCGCAGGTCGCAAAACAGGGTGATATTGATGCGGATTTCCTGGGGCTTTTCGCGCTCCCAGTCGTTGATGCCGATGATACCGCGCGCAACCAGGTCGTTGATAAAAACTTGATCCATGCTGCTTCCTTTCTAAACGAGATGGCGGCCGCCGTCCACGTGGATGATCTCACCGGTCACATAGGCAGGACCTTCCAGCAGGAAGACGAGTGCCTCGCCGACTTCTTCCAGCCGGGCCCAGCGGCCGGCCGGGACGGAGGCAATCAGCCTGCCGGTATCCGATCCATCGGCGGGCGGGAGAACGGCCCCCAGGGCCAGCCCGTTGACGGTGATGCGTGGTGCCAGGGTGATGGCCAGGGATTGGGTCAGGGCGGCCAGGGCAGCCTTGGAGATGGTGTAAGGCAGGTGATCCCGCCCAGGGCGCAGGGCGCGCCAATCCAGGATGTTGACGATCCGGCCGGATTGCTCCGGGCCCAGGGCTTTGGCAAAGGCCTGGCTGAGCAGGAAAGGCGCGGTCAGGTTGACCGCCAGGTGGCGGTTCCACTCGACCAGGCTGGTGGTTTCCCAGTTCACCGGCTCGAAGATGGAGGCGCTGTTAACCAGGGCGTAGAGCAGGCCAAACTCGCCGGCACGCTTGATCAAATCTCCCGCCTGGGCCGGGTCTTCCAGGTCAGCCTGCAGCAGGTGAGCCTGGCGGCCCAGGGCCTGGATTTCAGACCGGGTCTCTTCCGCTTCGGCCTGTGAGCCGCCGTAGTGAAGGACGATATCCGCCCCGGCGCCGGCGGCTGCCAGGGCGAGGGCTTTGCCTACCCGCCGGGCGGCGCCGGTCACCAATACCAGCCGACCGTTAAGGCTCATTTGGACTCCTAGGCCGGATTACCGGACTGCAGCCGGCAGGCGGAGAAGAACTCGGCGCGCAGGGAGGGATCCTCTGCATACAGGCCGCGCCAGACGGTGGTGCGGGTGATCGAGCCGGCTTCACGCACGCCGCGCATTTCCATGCACATGTGGCGTGCTTCCAGGAAGACCGCCACGCCGTGCGGGTGCAGCATGGTTTCCAGTGCATCGGCTATTTGCT
This sequence comes from uncultured Anaerolineaceae bacterium, assembly GCA_964405455.1. Taxonomy (GTDB): domain Bacteria; phylum Chloroflexota; class Anaerolineae; order Anaerolineales; family Anaerolineaceae; genus CALESS01. The sequence goes on from CAYOOA010000015.1 coordinate 18,745, forward strand.
GGCCGATCCGTTCCTGGACGGCAAAGCGCTTGGCAAACACCCGCACCAGGCGGCTGATCTTGGAGATGCCGACAATGTTCTCATGGGCGATATAGCCAACGTAGGCCGTGCCGTAGAAGGGCAGGGCGTGGTGCTCACACAGGGCAAAGAAACGGATGGGGCCTTCAATTACCTGGCTGAGCCGGCAGTCCGGTTCACCCCGGCATTCGGTCTCAAAGACGCGCAGCAGCTTGGGGTCGCCTTCATAGCCTTCGGTGGCGTCGTACATGGCCTTGATAAAACGCCGCGGGGTGTCATGGGTGGCCGGGGTGTTCATATCCATGCCAAATGCGGAAAAGATTTCAGCCGCATAACCTTCAAAGCGGCGGAACTGTTCTTCGGTTACACCGCGCTTGTTTAATTTCATAGCTTCAAGAAATTCTGAATCTTCGTAATCGTCGTGAGTGATCATGCATACCTCTTTGATAGTGAATGGCCTTTTGGAGTTTCCAGTCAGGACAGGTGTGGCCCAGCTGCGGCCTCGACTTTGTATCTCCTGTACTTATCCTACCACATTATCGCATAATCTTAAATGCTGGAAAGACTTAAGGTTGTACAAAGATTTTACAAACCCATCCAAAGCCAGTGACATTGATTAAATGATCCCTTGACGGTCAAGGATGAATTGATTATAGTTAATTAAATTAACTATTAAGTAAGTTAATTAAAGGACATGCAATGGATGATCTTGATCTGCTTCAACAAACCATCGAACGATTTTGGGATGCCATCCCCCCGGTGTGGGGGCACGTGCGCAGCCAGGCCCGGGCGTATGCCGTGCAGGATTTCGGCGTCAGCCTGATCCAGTTTGAGATCCTGCGCCACATCCGCCGCGGGGCACATTCGGTGGCCGAGCTGGCCGAGCGCCAGCAGATCAGCCGGCCGGCCGTCAGCCAGGCCGTGGATACCCTGGTGGAGGAGGGCCTGGTCTCGCGTACCCAGGATCCGCAGGACCGACGTTTTGTGGACCTGGAACTGACCGAGCGCGGCCGAGCATTGATTAATGCGATTTTCACGAAAAACCGGCAGTGGATGATGGACAAAATGAAGGATCTTCGACCCGAAGAGATGGAAACGATCATCCGGGCACTGGGTATCTTGAAAGAAACACTGGGTTGATGTAAAAACCATGGCAGACATACGCAAAATCTTATCGTTTGTAAAACCTTACTGGAAAATGGCCGTCTTTGCCTTGCTGATGTTGGTCCTGATGGCACTGGGCGACCTGTCCATCCCGCGCCTGATCCAGCACCTGATTGACGAGGGCGTCAAGAAAAATAATATGAACGTGGTATTGAGCACTTCGGCCATCATGCTGGGGATTTCCATCCTCAGCGCTCTGGTGGCGGTGCTCAACAACCTTTCCTCTGTGCGGACGGGCGAAAGCGTGGCGCGCGACATGCGGGAGGCGCTTTTTACCAAGATCCAGCAGCTTTCCTACGGCGACCTGGACCGCTTCAGCACCGGCAAGTTGATGGTGCGTCTGACCAGCGACGCCGCGGCAGTGCAACGCCTGGTGCAGGTTTCCCTGCGCATTGGCACCCGCGCCCCGCTGCTGATGATCGGCAGCATCATCCTCATGTTCGTCACCAGCAGCCGCATGGCTCTCATCATGCTGCCAATCCTGGTGGTCACCTCCATCGTCATCGTCTTTTTCAGCGTCCGGATGGAGCCGCTCTTCCGCACCGTGCAGCTGAAGCTCGACCGCCTGAATACCGTGCTGCAGGAGAATATCGCCGGCGCGCGCCTGGTTAAGGCTTTTGTCCGTGCCGACCACGAAGCCCAACGCTTTGAGGATGCCAATACCGATTTGACCGATCGGACGGTGCGGGTGATGCAGTTCATGTCCACCATGTCGCCGGCCCTGACCGTATTCGTCAACATCGGCATCGCGCTGGTCATCTGGTACGGCGGGTTGCAGACCATCCAGGGCCAGATGCAGGTCGGGCAGATCGTGGCCTTTACCAATTATTTGCTCACCACCATGACGCCTCTCATCCTGATGGTGCAGCTTTCCAACACCTGGGCCAACGGCCTGGCCTCCGCCCACCGCATCAACGAGGTGCTGGATACCGAACCGGAGGTGCAGGAGGCGGCCGATGCAGTATCGCTGCCCGCCCAGACCCGCAGCCGGGTAATCTTCCGGGATGTTGATTTCCATTACCGCGGCGAGAGCAACCTGGCGGTGCTGGAAAATATCAACCTGACCGCCGAGCCAGGCCAGACGATTGCCATCCTGGGTGCCACCGGGGCGGGAAAATCCACCCTGATCAACCTGATCCCGCGGTTTTATGATGCCACGGACGGCCAGGTGCAGGTGGATGACCGGGATGTACGCACCCTCCAGGAGGAATCTCTGCTGGAGCAGGTTGGCATCGTCCCACAGGAATCCATCCTCTTTTCCGGTACCGTCCGTGAAAATCTCTGTTACGGCCGGCCGGGTGCCACCGAGGAGGAAATGATTGCAGCCGCCCGGGCAGCCCAGGCGCATGAATTCATCATGAACCTGCCCGAAGGCTATGATACGCACGTGGAGGAGCGCGGGGCCAACTTCTCCGGCGGGCAGAAACAGCGGCTGGCAATCGCCCGCGCCCTGGTGATGCACCCGCGCATCCTGATCCTGGACGACGCCACCAGCTCCGTGGATGTGGAAACGGAAACGCTCATCCAGGATGCCCTGAAGGACATCATGCAGGACCGCACCAGCTTTGTGGTTGCCCAGCGCATCAGCACGGTGTTAAACGCCGATAAAATCATCGTCCTGGACCGCGGGCGGATTGTGGCCAGCGGCCGGCATGCCGACCTGATCCGCACCAGCCCGGTGTACCGGGAAATTTACGAGTCCCAACTGGGCAACGGAGTCCATGGGGTGGGGGAGGCGGCGCAATGAACCGGACTCCCGATTTCCGCTCCAGCATGCAGCGCCGGCCGGCCCAGCCCGGGCGGATTGAAAAGGCCCAGAACCCAATGCGCGCCATGGGCCGCCTGCTGCCTTACCTGAAACCCTACCGGCTGCAGATCGGACTGGTGCTGGGTTTCGTCCTTGTTTATACGTTGCTGGGCCTGGTCGGTCCCTACCTGATGGGACAGGCGATTGACCGCTTCATCGGCGGTAAGGACCCGGCGGGTTTGCTGCGCATTGCCATCCTGATGCTGTTGGTCTACCTGTTCAGCAACGGCTTTAATGCAATCTCCAGTTGGATCATGGCGCGGGTTTCGCAGATGGCGCTCAAAGGATTGCGCCGCGATCTGTTCACCCACCTGCAGACCAAGTCGATGAGCTTTTTCGATACCCACCCGGCCGGCGGGTTGATGAGCCGCCTGACCAATGATATTGACGCCATCAACCAGGCGGTTTCGCAAAACATCACCTCGTTGATTGCCAGCACGCTTTCCATGGGCGGCATTGTAATTGCCATGTTTCTCCTCAACCCGTGGCTGGCGCTGGGCAGCCTGCTGGTGGTGCCGATCATGTTGTGGTTCACCAACTTTGTTGCCCGCTATACCCGGCGCGGCTTCCGCGACCTGCAGAAGAGCCTGGGAGGTCTGAACAGCATTGCGGAGGAGGCGATCAGCGGCCAAAAGGTGATCAAGGCCTTCCGGAGGAATGAGAGCATCCTGGCCGCCTTCCGCGAGCAAAATGAAGCCGTTTACCGCGCCGGGGTGTACGCCAACTCCTACGCCTTGCTCTTGATGCCGTTGACCAGCGTGCTGGGCAATTTCTTCGTCATTGTCATGGCCGGCCTGGGTGGCTGGCTGGCCCTCCAAAACCTGGTCAGCGTCGGCATGATCGCCACGTTCATCAACTACGGGCAGAACTTCATCTCGCCCTTGCGCCAGATCGCCAACCTGTACAACTCTATCCAGGCGGCCCTGGCCGGTGCGGAGCGCGTGTTCGAGATCATTGACAGCCGCTCGGAGATCGAGGATGCCCCGGATGCCATCCCCCTGGATAACATCCGCGGTGATGTGCGCCTGGAAAATGTCAATTTCAGCTATGTCAGCGGGCAGCCGGTGATCAAGAACATGTCGCTGGAGGCCGAGGCCGGGCAAACCATTGCCCTGGTGGGGCCGACCGGGGCGGGCAAGACCACCATCATCAACCTGCTCAACCGTTTCTATGAGATCCAGGCCGGGCGGATCACCATTGACGGTCACGACCTGCGCAGCGTGCGCAAGGCGGACCTGCGCCGTAAGCTGGGCATGGTGCTGCAAGAGACCTTCCTATTCTCCGATACGGTTATTGAAAACATCCGCTACGGCCGGTTGGATGCCACCGACGAGGAGTGCATCCGCGCGGCGGAGATGGCGGACGCGGATCACTTCATCCGCCAACTGCCGCAGGGTTACCAGACCAATCTATCCGAGCGGGCGGGCAACTTAAGCCAGGGGCAGCGCCAGTTGCTGGCGATTGCCCGGGCCATCCTGGCCGACCCTGCCATCCTGATCCTGGACGAGGCCACCAGCAGCGTTGATACCCGCACCGAAGCGCGCATCCAGCAATCCCTGCTGCGGTTGATGAAAGGCCGCACCAGTTTTGTGATTGCCCACCGCCTGAGCACCATTCGCGATGCGGACAAGGTGGTGGTGATCGATCATGGTGAAGTGGTGGAGCAGGGCACACACCAGGAATTACTCGACCGCAAGGGCTTTTATTACAATCTCTACATCAGCCAGTTTAAGGGTAACGCCATATAGCCCGGCGATCATCTGACCGGCTTAACGCCCAAATCAAACAGCCTCCCGATTTTCGGGAGGCTGTTTGCATCATGGTGAGCGTTCGACGCAATTGGTTTTTACTGTTATTTCATTCTCAACCCGGAGAGATCATTCCGGGCTGTTGCCGGGTCTACTTGTCCAGGTCAATCAGCAATCTATGGTATTCTTCCTGGGTGATCTCGCCCTTGGCATAACGCATCTTGGCGATATCCTTGGGGGACTGAACCGCCGGGGCTGTTTGATTGGATGCCGCGCGGTTGCCGCTTATCTTGCGCACCGCCCAGACAACCAACCAGATAAAACCGATAATCAGGGCCAGGTTGATAACCAGGCCGACGATCATCCCAACCCATCCAAAACCAAAATGATTGAACATCATTTTATTTGCCTTTCCTTCTCCGGCCTGCCAGGCCGGTCCTTTTTCTCTAAGCTGAAATCATCATAGTCCGCCAGGATTAAGAATGAATGAACGGCCGTCCGCTGGCGGTTGTCTGCGGACGGCCGGGTAAATCTGGCGGTTTGCGTGAAGTGGACTTATTCCACGGCCCGCATATCGCGGCTGGCGAGGATGTCGATCCCGCTGCCGAGGGCATTTTCAAGCACTACCGCACCCATGCGGACGGGGGCGGAAATTTCCACCCCGCGCAGGGCTTCCATCAGCGTCTGGATTTGTCCCTTGGGGAAGGGAGCGGCGGTGTAGACCGGCAGAAGGGGATGGGTGCCGTTGCGCACGCGGACGGTGGTTGCCACCATCCGGCGCGGATCAGTCATTTCGCGTTCGGCGTATTCGTGGCCGCGCTTGCAGCCGGATTTGATCTCCACGATCGTCTCACCGTCGCGGGTGATTTCCAGCGTGCAGCCCTTGGGGCAGGTGATGCAGAGGATTTTCTTGGTCTCCAACATGGCTCCTCCTAGCGTTTGACCACGGCGATGGTCAGTTCGTCGGCCAGCTGGACTTCGTCATACGACTTCATCGGAATTTCCAGCGTGATAATCTCACCCGGCCGGGCATACAGCTCACCCTTGCGGGTGACCAGGTGATCATGGCTGCGTACCTCCACCCAGACCGGGCTTTCAATCGGCTGGCGGACGCGCAGTTGCAGGCGGACGGTGCTCTCGGCCAGGCTCTCGCGATCCAGGGTCTGCGGGACGATGTAGCGCACGTTATCACCCGGCTTGATGGGCACGTGGGTGCTTTCGCTGCGGCGGATCGTTGAGGCAAAACGGGCTGCGCTGAGGCCCGCCTGCCGCCCGGCCTCGGAAACCCAATCCACCAGGTCGTAGACGTGCACCACGTTGCCGGCAGCGAAGATGCCCGGCACGTTGGTCTCAAAGCGGTCGTCCACGAACGGCCCACCGGTAATTGGGTCAATCAGCACACCGGCTTTTTTGGAGAGCTCGTTTTCAGGGATCAGGCCGACTGAAAGCAGCAGCGTATCGCAGGGGATGACGACTTCCGTACCGGGGATGGGATTCCACTTTTCGTCCACCCGGACGGATTCGACCGCCTCGACCCGGTTGCGGCCGATGACCCGTTTGACGGTGTGGCTCAGGTGGAGCGGGATGTTGTAATCCATCAGGCACTGGACGTAGTTGCGGGTCAGCCCGGTCAGGAAGGGCATCACCTCCAGCACGCCTTCCACTTTGGCGCCTTCCAGCGTCAGACGGCGGGCCATGATCATGCCGATATCCCCCGAACCGAGGACCACAAAGCGGTTGCCGGGCATGAACCCTTCCACGTTCACCCAGCGTTGAGCTGTCCCGGCGGTGTAGACGCCTGCCGGGCGCATGCCGGGGATGCGAATCTGGGCGCGCGTGCGTTCACGGCAGCCCATGGAAAGCACGATCGCCCGGGCGGTCAGGTCCACAAAACCGCTGCGGGCGCCGGTGGCAAAAATGCGCCGCTGGGGGGTGATATCCAGCACCATGGTATCCAGCAGGGTTTCCACGCCGGCAGCCAGGGCCTCATTGATGTAGCGTTGGGCGTAGGCCGGCCCGGGCAGGTCCTGCTTGAAGACCTCCAAACCGAAGCCGTTATGGATGCACTGCTGCAGGATGCCGCCCAGTTCCTGGTCGCGCTCAATGATCAGCACATCCTCCGCCCCTTGCTGCTTGGCGGCAATGGCAGCGGCCAGCCCGCCCGGGCCGGCACCGATGATGATCACATCGTAGCGGGATTTAACCATGCTGCACCTCCGATTCCTTGGTGCGGCGGAAGAGGAAGGCCGAGCCGGGACCGCGCTTGGTCACCTCCTCCGGGGGAACGCCGAGCTCGCGGGCGAGGATCTCAACCACGCGGGGCATATCAAACGAACCCAGGCAGCGGCCGGTGCCCAGCCAGGTGCGCCGCTTGATGGCATCGTAGGTCACAGCCGGGATGGGGGCGTGGATCTCGGCGATGATTTCGCCCTCGGTCACCATCTCGCAGCGGCAGACCACCCGCCCATAACGCGGGTCGGATTTGATCAGTTTCTTTTGCTCCTCCAGCGGAAGTTTGCGGAAATGTGGGCGCGGTGGGCGAATGGGGTTCCAGTCCGGCTTGGCCTGCAGCTTTTCGCCTTCGCTGGTCATCAGCTCGATCACCCGCAGGGCGATGGCGGGGGCGGAGGTCAGGCCGGGCGATTCAATCCCGCCCAGGTTGATCAGTCCGCGCGGCCGCGCTGTGACTTCGATGATGAAGTCGTGATCGTAATAAATGCTGCGGTTGGGGCAGCTGGCGTTGCCGGTGGCGCGCAACCCGGCGAACATGGCAATGGATGAGGCGGGGCGCAGGCCGGGGAAGAGCTTGCGCGCGCCTTCCCAGATTTCATTCAATCCGGCGCTGGTGACGGCCACGTCCTCCTTGTCTGCCGCCGGGACGGAGTTGGGGCCGACAATTGTGTTGCCGTGGGTGGTGGCAGTGACCAGGATGCCCTTGCCTTTTTCGGTCGGGACGGGGAAGAGGACGTTGTTGACCTGGATATCCGCCCGATCCAGCACGGCGTACTCCCCGCGCCGCGGGGTGATGGTGAACTCCGGGCGAACATCTGCCAGGTGCATCACCTCGTCTGAATACAGGCCGGCCGCGTTGACCACCCAGCGGCAGGCAAACGTCCCCCGGCTGGTCTGGACGCCCAGGATTTGGTCATTTTCGATCATGAAGCTCTCAAAGCGGGTGTTGAGCAGCACACGCACGCCGTTCTGGACGGCGTTTTCGGCAGCGGCAATGGTAGCCATGAAAGGATCGCAGGTACCGCCGGTGGGGGCCCAGAGCGCTCCGCTGACTTCCGGGTTGATGTCCGGTTCGCGCGAGCGCATCTCCTCGGCCGAGATGATGTGCATCCCCGGCACGCCGTTGCGCCGGCCCTGTTCGAGCAGTTTTTCCAGCGTGGGCAGCTCCGCGGGGCCAACGGCCACCACGTAATCTCCGCTGCGGTTATAGTCAAAGCCCAGCTCGCCGGAAAGAACATCCCACATCGAGTTGCCGAGGACATTCATCTCGGCCTTCAGCGTGCCGGGCACGGGGTCGTAACCGGCATGGACGATGGCGGAGTTGGCGTTGCTGGCCCCGATGCCGATATCGGCTTCCTTTTCGATCAGCAGGATCTTGAGCTTGTAACGTGAGAGAAAGCGGGCGGTCATGCAGCCAACCACACCGCCGCCGATGATGATTACATCGTATTTTTCCATGCGGGATCTCCTGGCTGAAGCGTTGAAGGAATCTTCAGGATATGATTATTATAGATAATAATTCGTGAAATAATGCACAAATTACCGGGAGATTGGTTGAGAATCCTCTAATGTTGCCGGCCCGGTTGTGAAGAGAGAGAGTTTAGGTGCTGTAAGTCTCCGCCAGGAATTTCTGCAGGGCGGGCAGGTAGCCGTCAAAGCGGGTGCGGCGGATGTCGTGGCTGGCGCCGTTCAGGTGGACCAACTGGACGCGCGGATTGGCGGTTACGATCTGCCGGGCGGTTTCCTGTGAGACGATCGACATCTTCTCCTTGTCACCGGTGAACAGCAGGATCGGGAGGGAGATGGCCTGGAAGATGGCAATTGGATCTGCCACCAGCATATCCAGGCTGCCCAGCGAATCCAGGAAATCGGAACTTACTCGCCGCTTGGAATCCACCCAGGGCTGGATTTCCGTTTCCGGGTAGGTGGGGGAGTTCTTGCGGGCCAGGCGGACGGCAATGAAGCGGGGCATCCATTTGAACAGGCGCATGAAGCGGGCCATCATTTTACCGAGGTCTTCCATCTTGAATGTTTTCCCGCCGGTGTTAAAAGTCTCACCGGGCAGGATGATCGGCGGATCTTCAAGGAAAATACCGCGTACCAGGTCAGGATGCTCAACTGCCAGGTGCAGGGAGGTGTCCGCGCCCATCGAATGTCCGCCAACCACCGGGCGCTCCAGCTTCAAAGCCTGGATCAGTCCGACCAGGTCCGCCACGCGGGCACGGCTGGAATAATCCCCCCGGCCGGAAGCCGATTTACCGTGGCCGCGCGCATCTGGCAGGATGAGATCATAATCCTTCTCCAGTTCCAGGGCCACCCGCGTCCAGCACAGGCCGTCATCTCCCGCACCGTGGTTGATGACCACGGGCGGCTTTTCTCCGCCGGTACGGTAATAGTGAATCTGCATCCCATTGACATTAACAAATCCATCCGACCAATGATTCATGCCAGGCTCCTTATTGGACGTTTTTATGAAATTTACTGCTCCAGGCAGGTGAGCGCTTTTCCATACAATATCCTTCAGACCTGTCATCATTATATAGCCAGCAGCCTGGTTGGGCCTGTGTTTTGAAACGGGAATTTCTCGAATCTCAATCTGATCATCATTGTTTGTAACACTTATTGCAAAAATTGAAGTAGAGTAGTAAAATGTAACAGGTGTTACACAGGAGGTTGCATGGGAATGAAATGGTTGTTGTTTTGCCCGCAGTTGCCGGCCACGCCTTCCAGCCCGCGGGTGACGGTCTGGCGCAAGATGCGCTCCGCCGGCTCGGTGGGGCTGGATAACGGCCTGTGGCTGCTGCCCCACAGCCAGGCGGCAGAGGATTTCATCCTCGAGATGCGTGAATACGTGGCCGGGCAGGGCGGCAGCAGTAAAACCTTCCTGGCAGATGCGCTGGACGCGGAAACCGAGGCGGATATTCTGCAGCGCTTTGCCGCCGACCGGGCCGAGGAATATGCCGAGTTCAAGGAGCAGTGTGCGGATTTCCTGGCTGAATTGGAGCGCGAAATCTCCCGCAGTAATTTCAGCTTTGCCGAGTACGAGGAGAACGAGCAGGATCTCAATAAATTGGAGACCTGGTTCATTCGATTGCAGCAGCGCGATTTTCTCAGCGGCGAGCCGGGCCGCCAGGCCCTGGAGTGGCTGGAAAAATGCCGCCTGGAGTTTCAGCAGTTTTCCGCCGTTGTGTTTTCACACGAGGACCAGGATCACGAGCGCAAGATGCGTTTTGATCCCGGCAGCCTGGATAACCGCTAAGACTCATCCACTCCCCTGTAACATTGTTTTTCAGTATGTGAATCTCAATTCGTGAAGGAATCTTGCATCATGGCAGAACCAATTGCAGAAACCGTACCAGAACCTGTTGAACGCCCCAGCATCAAGAACTTGCCACGCAACGTCTGGGCGGTTGGATTCACCAGCTTTTTCATGGATATTTCCAGCGAGATGGTGGTCAACATCATCCCGCTCTTCCTGGCCAATGTGCTGGGTATCAAGACCAACATCATTGGCCTGATCGAAGGCCTGGCCGAGGCGATTGCCAGCATCCTCAAGCTGTTCTCCGGCTGGCTTTCAGACAAGCTGGGCGGGCGCAAGTGGCTGGCCGTGGCCGGTTACGGCTTTTCGGCGCTCTCCAAACCTTTTTTCTATATTGCCAGCAGTTGGGAGTTGATTGCCGGCGTGCGCTGGGTGGACCGGGTTGGCAAGGGCATCCGCACCGCCCCACGCGATGCGCTGGTGGCTGATTCAGTGACAAAGGAGAGCCGCGGCCTGGCTTTTGGCTTCCACCGCGCCATGGATACCGCCGGTGCCCTGGTGGGCATCCTCCTGGCCCTGGGGGTGGTCTGGCTGACGCAGAAGAATACCCTGGCCCTTTCCAAGTCCTCTTTTCAGACCATTGTCCTGATCAGCCTGCTGCCAGCCTTTTTGGCAGTCCTCTCCCTGGTGATTGGCGCAAAGGATGTGGCGGTCAAGGGCCAGCGGGCTGCACCGAAGTTTTCCCTCAAGGGCATGGGCAAACCGTTCAGCATCTTCCTGGTCATCGTCAGCATCTTCACCCTGGGCAATTCCTCGGATGCCTTCCTGACCCTGCGCGCCCAGAACCTGGGAGTCACCGTCACCGGTATCCTGATCATGTTGGCCATGTTCAACCTGATCTACGCACTGGTTTCCACCCCGGCCGGCATCCTCTCGGATAAAATCGGCCGGCGCCGCCTGATCATCGGCGGTTGGCTGATCTATGCAGTGATCTACCTGGGCTTTGCGTTCGCCAGGTCTGCCTGGCAGGTCTGGTTGTTATATGTGGCTTACGGCCTGTATTACGGACTGGCTTACGGCTCGGCCAACGCCCTGGTGGCGGACCTGGTCCCGGAAAATCTGCGCGGCACGGCCTATGGAACGTATAACGCCATCATTGGCCTGCTGGCTTTCCCGGCCTCGTTCATTGCCGGCGTACTCTGGCAGGGGATTGGCAGTTGGAGCGGCTTTGGTCCCTCTGCACCGTTTTACTTTGGCGGCAGCCTGGCCCTGGTCGCCGCGGTCCTGATGGCCTTCTGGATGCCGAAAACGCAGCCAGTGTAGTTCTTTCTCCCGAAAGGAGTAAGCTAATGCTGCTGAATGAAGAGCGTGAAGCGATCGTTTCTTACGGCCGGAAACTGATCACCTCCCACCTGACCACCGGGTCAGGTGGGAATTTAAGCCTGTTCAACCGGGCGGAAAATCTACTGGCCATTAAACCTTCGGGGGTGGATTATTTCGAGATGCGGCCGGAGGATGTGGTTGTGCTGTCGCCCGACGGCCGGGTGGTGGAAGGCGTCAAAAAACCGTCCAGCGAGGTCAATTTCCACCTGGCTTTGTTCCAGCACCGTCCAGAGATCAACGCGGTGGTTCATACCCATTCGGTATACGCCACCACCATCGCCTGTTTGAACTGGGAACTGCCGGCCGTGCATTACCTGGTGGCATATTCCGGTGGCAAGGTGCCGCTGGCGGCCTACGCCACATTCGGAACAAAGGAACTGGCGGATAACATCTTGCAGGCGATTGGCTCCTATAATGCCTGTTTGCTGGCCAATCACGGCCTGGTGGCGGTTGGCCGGGATTTGTCCTCCGCCTTCACTGTGGCGGAGGAAATTGAACTGGTGGCGCAGATTTTTTACCAGGCGCGCTGCATCGGTCAACCGGTCATCCTGCCGGAGGATGAGATGAAGCGGGTGGGGGAAAAGTTCAAGACCTACGGCCAGGCATAACGATTCCAGGATTGCCTCTTGACAAAGAGGTGTACTATTTCCTATAATGTAACCGGTTACAGAAAACGGTTACATTTTTAATTACAGCCATGAAAAAATTGAACTCAGCACCTACAATTCGGGATGTGGCCCGCCTGGCCGGGGTTTCGGTGGCTTCGATCAGCCGCTACCTGAACCAGACTGCCCCGCTGGCCCCGGATACCGCCGAGCGCATCCGCCAGGCGATGGAAACGCTGAACTACGCGCCCCACCCGGTGGCGCGCAACCTGGCCACCAACCGCACCAACGCCATTGGCATCGTTTTGAACGATATTGGCGGGGATTTCTTCACGCCGCTGCTGGACGGGCTGATTGAAACCACCGAGGCCAATAACTACAACCTGCTCATTTTCACTTCCAAGCGCTCCGGGCATTACAACCGGGTGCTGCTTGGCCCGGTCTATACGGACGGCCTGCTGGTTTTCCTCGACAGCCTGGGCCGCGAGGACCTGGAACACCTGCATTCGATCGGCCACCCGGTTGTGCTGATCCACCAATCCGCGCCGCCCGGCCTGTCGATCCCGCTAGTCACTGTGGAAAACAAGGCGGCTTCCTTTCGCATCGTCAGCCACCTGGTGGAGGCGCACGGCCGCCGGCGGATTGCCCTGCTGCGCGGGCCGCAGGGCAATGAGGATGCCTACTGGCGCGAGGCCGGCTACCGCGAAGCGCTCAAGGCACACGGTCTTGAATGGGATGAATCCCTGGTGGCGCCGGGCGACTTTGACCGCAGCGTTTCCCAGGCCAGCGTTCAGCGCTGGATCACGGACGGCGCTGCCTTTGATGCCGTTTTCACCAGTGATGATGAATCGGCCATCGGCGCGCTGCGCGCCCTGGCGGATGCCGGCCTGCGCGTGCCGGAGCAGGTGGCAGTGGTGGGCTTTGATGACCAGGACTTGTCCCCGTTTCTTTCCCCGCCGCTGACAACTGTCCATGCACCCACCCGCCTGGTTGGTGAAACGGCTGCCCGCCAGTTGATCCGCCTGATTCGGGGCGAGACCATCGAACCGGAAATCCTGCTGCCCACCGAATTGGTTCTGCGTGCCTCGTGCGGCTGTGCATGAATTCTCATCATTAGGAATCATCAGACTTATCCGAACCAATCGATTTGAATCCAAGAGGAGAGTAAGATGAAACACAAAGGTTTGCCCGTTTTCCTGTTATTCCTGGTGTTGACGCTGGTGCTTTCCGCCTGCGGAACCCCAACCGCCGCGCCCACCCAGGCGGCCACCCAACCGCCGGCCGTGACCGAGATCCGCTGGTTCATCGGGCTGGGCACCGGCACCGACCCGGACCAGCTTACCGCCGAGCAGGAAGTGGTGGATGCCTTCAATGCTGCCCACCCGGAAATCCACCTGACGACGGAAGTGGTCACTTATGAAGCGGCTTTTGACACCCTGGCTACCGAACTGGCTTCCGGCAATCCGCCGGATATCGTCGGCCCGATGGGGGTGGATGGGGCGGAATCCTTCCACGGCCAGTGGCTGGACCTGACCCCACTGATCCAGAAATTCAATTATGACCTGACCCAGTTCGATGAAGGCGCGGTTAATTTCTACAAGACCGGCGGCGAGGGCCAGCTGGGAATCCCGTTTGGCGTGTACCCCTCGGTGATGTACTACAACAAAGCCCTGTTTGACGAAGCCGGTCTGGCTTATCCACCGCATAAATATGGTGAAAAGTACACCTGGCCGGACGGCACGCAATCCGAGTGGAATTACGAGACCGTGCAGCAATTGGCCATGAAGTTGACCGTGGATAAGAACGGCAAGGATGCCACCGACCCGGCTTTTGACGCGACCAACATCGTGCAATACGGCTATGTGCCCCAGTACCAGGACGCCCGGGCCATGGGTTCCTACTTTGGGGCCGGCAGCCTGGTGGCGGCAGACGGCAAGACCGCCCAGATCCCGCCGGAATGGGCGGCCGCCTGGAAGTGGATTTATGACGGTACCTGGAAGAATCACTTCATCCCCAACCAGGCTGTGATCAACAGCCCCGAGATGGGCGCCGGTGATACGTTTGGCGGCGGGCGGGTGGCGATGGCCCTGACCCACACCTGGTATTACAGCGAAATTACGCTGGAAGACTGGGACATGGGCGTTGTGCCGTCTTACAACGGCAAGACCACCGCCAACTTCAACGCGGACACCTTCCGCATCCTGAAAGCCACCAAGAACCCGGATGCCGCCTTCACCGTCCTCAAATACCTGCTGGATGATGCCTCGTTGAAGCTGCTCAACACCTACGGCGCCATGCCTGCCCGTAAAGCGGACCAGGTTGCCTACCTGCAGGCTTTGGATGAGCAGTACCCCTGGAAGCCGGATTTCCAGGTGGCAGTGGCCGGCATCGCCTATGCCGACAATCCCTCCTTTGAGGCCTGGATGCCCAACTACCTGGAGGCTCGCGCCCGCGTGGCCAACGATTTCACCAGCATGCTGCAGAGCACCGAAGGTCTGGACATGGACAAGGAGATCGAAAACCTGCGGGTTGATTTGCAGACGATTTTCGACAAGAAGCAATAAGCGGCTTGTGTAACTGATTGCAAAGGCCGGGGCGGGTGTCAGGGGGGATCCGCCCCGGCAGGACCGGACAGGAGGCTGCCCATGGCGATTGGTGAACTGCTCAACCGGCCGAAGCGCCGGGAAAAATTTGTGTCCTGGCGTAAATTGAGCCCGCTGGCCCGCCGCGAGGCGCTGACCGGCCTGGCTTTCATCTCGCCCTGGCTGATCGGCCTGCTGGCCTTCACGTTGATCCCGATGATTGCCTCGTTGGTGTTTTCCTTCACCGACCTGCAATTGGTGATGGATCACCCGGCGCAGTGGAATGACTTTGCGAATTACACCTCGCTGCTCCACGATCCCCAGGTGGGCAATTCCCTGCTGGTGGTACTAAAATTCGGGTTGATCGCCCTGCCGGTCAGCATCCTGCTGCCGCTGGCCCTGGCTTTGCTGATCAACAGCAAGCACCTCAAGGCGCAGGCGGTTTTCCGCACGCTGTTTTACATGCCATACATCATCCCGTTTGTGGCAGCTGTCTTCATCTGGGGTGGGATGTTGAACTCCGAGACTGGCTGGATTAACGAAGTCCTGCGCTGGCTGGGGGTGCAAAATCCGCCGCTGTGGGTGGACTCAATCACCTGGGTCTACCCGGCTTATGTCATCCTGGGCATCTGGGGCATCGGTAACGGCATGATGATCTACCTGGCCGGTCTGCAGGGCGTGCCGACCGAACTGTACGACGCAGCCAGGGTGGATGGAGCGGGTTGGTTCGCCACCCTCATCAATGTCACTTTCCCGATGATCTCGCCGGTCATTTTCTATACCCTTGTCCTGGCCATCGTGGACCTTTTCCAGTACTTCCTGGTGCCGCTGGTGGTGAAAAACGGTACCGGCGCGCCCAACGGTGCGACCATGTTCTACAACCTGTACTTATACAAGACCTTCTTTGTCTTCCAGAATATGTCCTACGGATCCGCCCTGGCCTGGGTGCTGTTTGTGATCATCCTGGTCATCACGCTGATCCTGTTCAAGACCGCCAAGTACTGGGTCTATTACGCCGGGGAATCCGGGCGGGAAATGTGAGAATGCCATGAAGACCCAATCCACCCGTCCAGCCAACCCGCGCAAGGTTTTTCAGGCCATCGGCGTGACCGGCCTGGCGCTGTTCCTGCTGGCCATGTTCCTCTCGCCGTTCCTGTTCATGGTTTTCACCGCCATGAAATCACCCCAGCAGATGAGCGCCCTGGATGCACCGATCTGGCCGGCCAAACAGGCCACCTACACCTACCAGGGCAAGGATCTGGAAATTTTCAAGGTGCCCCAGGCTGATGGGAGCATCAAAAACCTGGCCATGCTCAAGCCCGGGCGCACGTCCAGCGTGTTCATTGACCCGGCTAACCCGCAAGGTGGGGAGATCACCTGGGAAGGCTCCTGGCGCACCCTCAAGCGGCCGTGGGTCTGGGCGCCGCGCTGGGAAAACTTTGCCGAGGTCTGGAAGCTGATCAACTTCCCGCGCCTGTTTGGCAACACGCTCTTCCTGGCCGTCAGCACGGAAATTGGCGTCTTGATTTCCTGCACGCTGGTGGCCTACGGATTCGCCCGCTTCCGCTTTCCGGGGCGCAACTTCCTTTTCACCGTGCTGATTTCCACAATCTTCCTGCCCGCGGCGGTCACCACCATCCCGATGTACACCTTCTTCCTGAAGATCAACTGGGTGGGCACCTACCTGCCGCTGATTGTGCCCGCCTTTTTTGCCAATGCGTATGATGTGTTCCTGCTGCGCCAGTTTTTCCTGACCATCCCGCACGAGATGGACGAGGCCGCCATGATCGACGGAGCCGGGCCGTTCCGCATCTTCTGGTCGATCATCCTGCCGCAATCCATGCCGGTGCTGCTGGCGGTCAGCGTTTTCCATATTGTTTATGCCTGGAATGACTATTACAATCCCCTGATCTACCTATCCACCCGCCCGGAGCTGCAACCGATCGCGGTGGCGATGGCGCGATTCAACGGCATCCATTCGACCAACCCGCACCTGATCCAGGCCACGGCCGTGATGGCGCTGGTGGTGCCGCTGGTGATTTTCATTGCCGCCCAGCGCTATTTTATGCAGGGGCTGGTGTTCACCGGGGTTGAAAAATAACGTTGGAGGATTTCATGAAAGTGACCGTGATCGGTGGAGGATCCACCTACACCCCTGAATTGATTATGGGTTTTTTGGCGCGGGTTAAAACCTTCCCGCTGACGGAATTATGGCTGATGGATATTGACCGGGCGCGGCTGGACGTGGTGGGTGGATTCGCCCAACGCATCGCCGCCGCCCACGGTGCGCCTTTCAAGGTGATCCTGAGCGACAACCAGCGCGAGGCGGTGACCGGGGCTTCTTATGTCACCACACAGCTGCGGGTGGGGCAGATGCCCGCCCGGCGCGAGGATGAATACCTGGGCCTGCGCCACGGCCTGATCGGGCAGGAGACGACCGGCATTGGCGGGATGGCCAAGGCGCTGCGCACCATCCCGGTCATCCTGCGCCTGGCGCAGGATATGCAGGAATTAGCGCCGGGCGCCCTGTTGGCCAATTTCACCAACCCGGCCGGCCTGGTCACCCAGGCCCTGGCCATGTATGCCCCAAACCTGACCGCCGTGGGGGTGTGTAACGTGGCCATCACCACCAAGATGCACATGGTGGAAAGGCTCGAAAAGAGCCTGGGCCGCAAGATCAACCCGGAGCAGTGTGAGTTGAATACCCTCGGCCTGAACCACCTGACCTGGCACCGCGGTTTCAAAGTGGACGGCGAGGAAATGTGGAACCTGGTGCTGCAGGGCGCCATTGACGAAGCGCGCGCCGAGGAGGAGCCGGAGTTCTCCGCCCAATTGCTGGAAATCCTGCGCATGATCCCGAATTATTACCTGCAATACTTTTACCGCACAAAACACAAGCTGGAGCAGCAGAAACAGTGGCCGCCCTCCCGCGCCGAGGAGGTGATGGAGGTGGAAAAGGACTTACTGCGCGAGTATGCCGACCCGGCCCAAAACGAGCCGCCCGCCGACTTGATGAAGCGCGGCGGGGCGTATTACTCCACCGTGGCGACCCAACTGCTGAACGCCCATTACAACGACCTGGGCGAAACCCACGTGGTCAACATCCGCCATGCCGGGGCGGTGGCCGGCTGGCCGGCGGACTGGGTGCTGGAGATGCCCTGCCGGGTGGACGCCCGCGGCGTGCATCCGCTGCCGGCTGAGCCGCTGCCCGCGGCCTGTTTTGGCCTGATTGCCCAGGTGAAGGCCTATGAAATCCTGACGGCGCAGGCCGCCGTGACCGGCGACCGCAAGCTACTCTACCAGGCCATGCTGGCCCATCCGCTTGGCCCGCAGGCGGATGAGATTGAGGCCGTGATGGAGGACCTGCTGGCCACCCACCGCGCCTACCTGCCGCAGTTCTGGCAATCCTGATGCGGGGCGGGGGAGAGATGACAGACTACTTTCTGGGTGCGGACCTGGGAGCAACCAAGACGCACGTAGTCGTGGCGGATGCCGCCGGCCGCGTGCTGGGCTTTGGCCGCAGCGGGCCGGGTAATCACGAGGCAGTGGGTTATGCCGGCTTCCAGGCCAACCTGCAGGCGGCCGTCCGCCAGGCGTTGGAGGCGGCCAGGCTGAAGCCCGCGGATGTGAACGGGGCTGGCTTTGGTATCGCCGGCTACGACTGGCCGATTGAACGCCAACCGATGTTGGAGGTGATCCGCACCCTGCAACTGGGCGGGGCGGTGGAACTGGTCAACGATGCCGAGCTGGGCCTGCTGGCCGGTTCGGAGCACGGCTGGGGCGTGGCGGTGGTTTCCGGCACGGGCTGCAACTGCCGCGGCTGGGATGCCGGGCGTCAGCGCTTTGGGCGGGTTACCGGCGGCGGGACGCAATTTGGCGAATTTGCCGGGGCCAGTGAGCTAATGTTCATGGTCAGCCGGGCCCTGGCCTACGCCTGGACCGGGCGCGGCCCGGCCACTGCGCTTGCAGATGCATTTGTGGCCAAATACGGCGTGCGCGACCTGGAGCAGCTGCTGCAGGATTGCATCTGCGGGCTGATTGAACTGGATGCAGCGGATGCTCCGCTCGTCTTCCAGGTGGCGGCCGGGGGGGATGCCGTGGCACTGGAGATCGTCCGTTGGGCCGGGCGCGAGCTGGGCGAGATGGCGGTCACGGTCATCCGCCAGTTGTGCTTTGAATCGATTGAGTTTGACCTGGTCCAGATCGGCAGCCTGTTTGACGGCAGCCCGCTGCTGACGGAGGAAATGAAAAGGGTCGTCCATGCCGTTGCGCCGGGCGCGCATTTCATCCGCACCCAGGCGCCGCCGGTGATGGGGGCCGTGCTGCTCGGCATGCAAGCAGCCGGGATACAGCCAGATGCAAAAATCCGCCAGGCATTGGCGGATTCGATCAGCGGAGTGCGTTAAACCGGGAAGCGGGTTATTTCGGAGCGGAGACGAGGACGGCCTGGCGCGGGCGGGTAAATTGCCAGGCGATGCCGTTGGAGATCAGCGAAACCACCGCCGCCACCAGGTAGATCCACAGGCTGCCGGTCAGCGGCAGGAGCAGACCCAGTACCAGGTAAAAATTGGCAATGCCGAACGAGCCGACGATGGTGCCGCGCAGCAATTGCCCGGCCGCCCGTCCGCCCTGCTGGGCGTGGGTGAAGGTGGAAAGAATGGAGCCGAAGACCGGGAAGGTGGAGAGCAGCCCGCTCACTTCCGGCCCCAGCCTGGAGCTGAAAGTGGTCACCACGGTGACGAAGAGCATAGCCGTGACCATGCGGGCGGGCAGATCCCACCAGGCGTTGATCGGCTTGAGTTGGATATTCTCCGGGCGGATGACGAAGCTGAAGAACAGGATGACCGCCGCCAGCACCGCAAATGTGGGCAGCAGGGGCAGGGTGAAGTTGTTCCATAACAGGGCTGAGGCGGAAAAGGCCGCGATGCCGAGCGGCGCGCTGATCCACCAGGGCAGCTTGCGGGCGGCGAAGATATAGGCGGCACAAAACAGGCACATCGAAACCTGTCCGCCCAGCACACCGATTGCGCCGTTCACGGCGAAATCAATGCCGTGCTGGCGAGCCAGGATGAAGTTAATCGGCGCGGAGATGATCGGAAAGCCGATCAGCCAGCCGCTGGCAGCCGGTCCCCAGCGTTTGCCGGCCAGCGTGGCGATGGCAATCAGGGCGGGGGCGAGAAATAGTTTCAGGACAAGAATCAACATGGAAAAACCCGGGCAGGCAGGATAGTCTAATTATTATATGATATACCATATATCTTAAAAAAGGAAGATCCACAACCATTTGGAAGATAAGCGGTAGGGGCAACCCTTGCGGTTGCCCGCATGGGGTAGGGCCAAGCCATCCCCCTGCCGTCGACGTTTCGGGCGGTTATGATCCGGGAGAACGGTTGGTTGGCTTACAGCGGGTCGCGCTGGATGGGGCAGGTCATGCAGTGCCCGCCGCCGCGGCCTTCGCCCAGCTCAAAACCGGGGATGGGGATGACCTCCACCCCGGCGGCGCGCATGC
>CAYOOA010000015.1:39151-40319 GCA_964405455.1 uncultured Anaerolineaceae bacterium
TCGCCCAGCTCAAAACCGGGGATGGGGATGACCTCCACCCCGGCGGCGCGCATGCGCGAAATGGTGTAGGTGTTGCGCTCGTAACAGACCACCACGCCCGGTTCCAGGGCGACCACATTATTGGCATCGTCCCACTGCTCGCGTTCCACCTGGTAGCGGTCGCCGCCGGTTTCCACCACGTGCAGCTTCTTCACCCCCAGGGCATCCCCGGCAGCCTCCACCAGGCTCTTTTCCGGCGTGACGTGGAAATCGCCGGCCTTTTTGCCCGGACGCAGGCTGACGGCCCGGATCTGATCGACCACCCGCGGATAAATGGTCACCTTGTCGCGGTCAAGCAGGGTGAAGACCGTATCCAGGTGCATGTGGCCGCGCTCCCTGGTCATCACGCAGGCGATGATGCGCTCGGCGCTGCCGTCGACAAACAGGGTGCGGGCAATTTGTTCGATCATGCCGGCCTGGGTGCGCTCGGAGGCGCCGATCAATACCGTGCCGTTGCCGATGGGCAGCACGTCGCCGCCCTCCAGCGAGGACTGGCCGGCCAGCAGGCGTTGGATGGAGCCGTCGGCCGGGTCCGGGTACCAGAATTTGAAGCCGGCCTCGCGGAACAGCGGATGGTACTGGTAGATCAGCAGCATGTTGAGCGACTCGCGCCGCCGGGCCGGCCAGTACATCGGGTTGACCGAAACGCCGCCGTAAATCCAGCACGAGGAATCGCGGGTGAAGAGGGTGTTGGGCAGCGGGGGGAGGAGGAAGTCGTTCATATCCGCCAGGGCGGCCGCGTGCAGCGAGATGCGGCTGAACTTTTTCCAGTCCACGGCGGCCTCGCCGGCCGTCAGGCCGCCGATCAGGCAGGTGGCCAGGGCTTCCGGTGTCAGGCTGCCCAGGTAGGCGCGGATCTCATCCACCAGCGACCAGCCGATGGTGAAATCATTGACCACCGCCTCGATCACCCGGCGGCGGGCTTCCGGCTCGGCAGCCAGGGCCTCCGCCAGCAGGGTCTGCACGTACAAGACCTCGATGCCGCGCTCGCGCATCACCTGCACGAACTGGTCGTGCTCCCACTGGGCGCGTTCCACCCAGATCACGTCGTCAAAGAGCAGCGCATCGTGGTTGGAGGGGGTCAGGCGCTGCAGGCTCAATTCCGGGCGGTGGACGATCACCCGGCGCA
>CAYOOA010000016.1:0-39572 GCA_964405455.1 uncultured Anaerolineaceae bacterium
TTATCGCCCAAAAGCACCAATAACCGCCTGGGCAAATCCAATTCCAGGCGGGTGAAGGCGCGGAAATCTGACAGGGCGATTCGTTTCAGGTACATCCTAATCCAGGACGGTGGATTCTTCTTCCGGGGTAGGCTTCCAGACGCGGGTGGCGCGGTCGGTGAAAACCACGCCGTCCAGGTGATCAATTTCGTGCTGGAAAATGCGCGCTTTCCAGCCTGCCAGCTTGTACTTGACTGGTTTGCCAAAACGGTTCTGTCCTTTGACGATGATTTCCACATGCCGTTCAACCTCGCCAATCAGGCCGGGAACAGACAGGCAGCCCTCAATACCATTAACTTTCTCTTCGCTGGCTGCGACGATTTCCGGGTTGATGACTGCGTAGAGCTTCTTGGGGGCATCCTCATCATCATCCTCACCATACTCGACCACGATCAAGCGGATGGGCAGTCCGACCTGCGGAGCTGCCAGGCCCACGCCGGGGGCATCCCGCATGGTTTCGACCATGTTATCGACCAGCATCAACAAGTCCTTATCAAAATTGGTGATCCGGTTGGCCTTGCGGCGCAGGACCGGCGCAGGAATTTTGACAATTTCTAATTTCGCCATATTTCTATACCTCGGTTCTATTTCTATCGGAACGCTATTGTACCCTTAATCAGGATCACGGTCCACTTGTAATTGTGGAGCGGACCTTATTCATCGCTGTCTTCGTTATTTTCTTCATCATCTTCGTAATATTCAATCTCATCATCGACGGGTTCGTATTCGTCATCCAGCGGTTGGGCTGCAATCACATCCTGCTCGGTGACGCCCTCGTTGAGAACGAAGAAATCGGCAATATCGTTCCACTGGCTCATCCGGTTGGACTGGCGTTCCTGGCGGGTCTTCTCCGCCAGGCGGTGGAAAATTTCGCGCTGTACCAGCGACGGGTTGTAGACATTATCGAAAGTGAATTCCTCTTCACCCACGCGGAGGTAGACTGTGCCAAAATTCAAAATCAGGCCGATGAAACCGATCCGTTCAAATTCTACGGACAAAATGTTTTTGATCATGGCAGTTCGGCGCTGCTCGGTACCGAGCGGTTTTTTGTAAATATCAATAATCTGCTCATCGGTGATGATGTACAGGTCATTGGCCCAATCGGCATATTGATACAGCCACCAAAGGCCAACCAGCAGGATGAAGAATAAAAGCACACCGAGGGCTGTTCCGAGGGGGATGGTTGTTAAGAGTCCGGCCAGGCGCAGTACCAGGCTGACGACCAGCAAGAGCAACACGATCGTGGGGGCAAGGAGTTTCTTGATCAGGATGAACCAGTGGGTGCGGTAGATCAGCGCGCCATTATGCTCAATGTGCATGCGCAGGAAGAAATTGAGCCAGTTGGGGATGGTGCCACTCTTTACCTGGGCGGGAGGAGCCGACGGGCGGGGCCGCCTGGAGGCTGGCTGGCGCAGGGCTTCCCGGCGTTGTTCAAGGAGCTTGCGTTTACGCTCCTGTTCAGCCTGGGAGAACTGCATTTTGACGCGGGCCACCTGGTCTTCAATCAGGGCGATCACCTCGCGCGGGTGATCCACGTTGGGCAGGACCATGGAGAAGGAATAAGTCCGTACGATGACATCTCCAAAATCCAATTGTCGGCCCCAGAACCCGGTGGTGGTTTGTTCGGAAAGGACGGCATCCAGCGGCACTTCCTGGCGGCTTTCATAGATCAGGATGACCCGTTCCTGGAATAGGACGCGCTGATTGGTGATGATCGAATAATCGTTGGACCAATCCACGTAGTTCCAAATGATCAGGCCAGCGAAAAACAGGATATCCAATCCCAGCAGGATGCCAAACAGGGTGCTCGCACTCGGAATTTGCAGGAGCAGGAAAAGAAACAGCGGGACGGTCAGGACAGCCAACAGGATGGGAATGATCAAACGCAGCCAGAGAAAAAAAGCCGAGCGCCGGGCGATATAAAATACGGCCTCGCCGGGGTTGCGCCAGGATTGATTCACGGTGGAGGTAAGGTGGTAACTTTCGTGCAGGATGTGGACGCCCAGTCGCAAGACCGGGAAACTTTGCATGAATTCCTGCAATTGCGTGCTTTCAAATTCGAGCAGGATGCAATTTTCGGCCGCCTTTGCAGAAAAGAGGCGGCGAGCCCCGCTGCGCACGGCTTCCAGTCCGAAGTGATCGCCCACATCCAGGGTGGCCATTTCTTCCAGGTCGTCACCCTTGCCGCGGGTAAGATTGACTTTGCCGCTGAAGACCATATAAATGGAATAGCCTTCTTCCCCCTCGTCGCAAATTGTTTCTCCCTGCTTGTACTCAACAGGCTGAATTTTTTCAACCACCTGGTCCAATTCCGCCGGGGCAAGCCGGCGGAAGGGGTAGATGGCTTGCAATAGTTCCACAATTTGATCGCGTTCGACGGGCATAAAGATAGTATATACCAGAAAAGCAGCGAAGATTGCAGTGGATGCGCTGCAATCTTCGCTGTGATAAGATGGAGATTTGTGTCCGGCTTAGGGCACGTCGATCTGGCCGATGACCTGACCGTTCACCTCCACCGGATAGGAACCAGTGGTGAAAGTGCCCAGGGTGAGTGTGCCGGTGAAGGCTTGCAATACCTGGGTGCACATCTGGTTCGGGTCCGCCACCGAATATAGTTCAACGACAACCTTGTGGTTGGCATCCGTTGCAGCAACGGCCCCGCGGATCTGGTTGCAGGGGGTGGGGAGCGAGCCGCTCACCTGGAGGGCATATTGGCCGGGGGTGGATTCCTGGGCGACGATATTGAGCGTATCCAGGAAAACTTCGCCGCGGCTCAGGTTTTCATCACCAGCCTGGGGACCGGCGATTTCGATCGCCTGGGCTGCGCCGCCAGCCGGGTAGGCTGACGAGGGAACAGCGGTTGCAGCGGCCGGGGCAGCCGGGTAAGGTTCAGCGGCCGGTTTTGGAGCAGCGTTGCAGGCTGCCAAAAGGATGGCAAACACAATGAGTAGAAGGGTGACCTGTTTCAATATCGTTTTCTCCAGTGAATAATTTTATACACCTATTGTTCAGCGCTTTCTTCGACCGGTTCAACATGGTCGGTTTTCGTGAAGACAACGGATTCGTTTTGAACATCCACCAGCACCGTATCGCCGCGGGAGTATTCACCCGAAAGCAGGCTGACGGAAAGCGGGCTTTCCACGTATTTCTGCAGAGCGCGGCGCAACGGTCGGGCGCCAAAGGCCGGGTCGTAGCCGACCTGGGCCAGCCATTCGCGGGCTGCCGGGGTGATCTCAACCTTCAGGCCGTGTTCTTCCAGGCGGGCGCGGATTTCCTGCATCTGCAGGTCAACAATTTCGCGCATCTGCTCCAGGGAAAGCGGTGAGAAGATGATCACTTCATCCACCCGGTTCAAGAATTCCGGCCGGAAGGTGGATTTGAGAGCCTTGGAGATCTTCTCATGGGCCTGGCGTTCCTCTGCATTGGCAGAACCTTGCAGGAAGCCCAGTGTGCCTCCCTGGCGCACAAACTCGGTACCCAGGTTGCTGGTCATGATCAGCACGGTGTTGCGGAAATCGACCACGCGCCCCTGCCCGTCGGTCAGGCGGCCGTCATCCAGGATTTGCAGCAGCGCATTCCAGACTTCCGGGTGGGCTTTCTCGATTTCATCGAACAGGATCACCCGGTAGGGGCGGCGGCGGACGGCTTCAGTTAACTGGCCGCCTTCCTCGTAACCAACATAACCCGGAGGCGCCCCAAACAGGCGCGAAACGGTATGCTGCTCGCGGTATTCGCTCATATCCAGCCGGACCATGGCCTCTTCATCACCAAACATGAACTCGGCCAGGGCACGGGCCAACTCAGTCTTTCCCACACCGGATGGGCCAATAAAGATGAAGGAACCAATCGGGCGGCGCGGATCTTTCAAACCGCTGCGGGCCCGGCGGATGGCATCCGCTATGGCGTGGATGGCTTCCTCCTGGCCGATGATACGCTCGTGCAGGCGGGCTTCCATTGTCAGCAGCCGTTCGGCCTCGGTTTCCATCATCTGGTTGACGGGAATGCCCGTCCACTGGGAGATGACCTGGGCGATATCATCCACATCGACTACTTCGTCCAGTTCATGCTCCTGAGACCAGGCATCCCGGGCCTGGTTAAATTCGGATTCCAGGCGCAATCGGTCGGCTTTCTTGCGGGCGGCGCGCTCGTAATCGCGCTCCAGGCCGGCCTGTTCCTCCTCGGCCATCAGGCGGTCGAGGTCGGTTTTCATCTGCTTCAATTCCGGCGGCAGCGAATACAACGCCACGCGCAGCTTGGCGGCAGCTTCATCCATCAGGTCAATGGCCTTATCCGGCAGGCGCCGGTCGGTGACGTAGCGGGCGGAAAGCCGCACGGCTGCCACCAGGGCATCATCCGAGAAACGCACCTTGTGGTGGGCTTCGTAGCGGTCGCGCAATCCGCGCAGCATCTGGATGGTATCCTCGACAGTCGGCTCATCCACGAAAACCGGCGCAAAACGGCGCTCCAGGGCGGCATCCTTTTCGATGTATTTATGGAATTCATCCAGGGTGGTGGCACCGATGCACTGTAATTCGCCGCGGGCCAGGGCTGGTTTGAGCATGTTGGAGGCATCCATGGCGCCCTGGGCGGCGCCGGCTCCGACGACCGTGTGCAATTCGTCGATGAAAAGGATGATCTCACCCTCGGCGCGCTGGACTTCCTCGATGGCAGCTTTCAAACGCTCCTCAAATTCGCCGCGGAAGCGGGAACCGGCGATCATGGCTCCCAGGTCCAGCGCCAGGACGCGCTTGCCGATCAGGATTTCCGGGACGTCGTTGCGGGCGATCTTCTGCGCCAGGCCTTCGACAATGGCAGTCTTACCCACGCCGGCCTCACCGATCAGCACCGGGTTGTTCTTGGTGCGGCGGGAGAGGATCTGCATGACGCGCAGGATTTCATTATCACGCCCGATGACCGGGTCCAGCTTGCCCTCGCGGGCCAGTTGAGTCAAATCGCGGGAGTATTTTTCCAGAGTGCGGTAGCGGGTTTCCGCCTGCGGGTCTGTAACGCGCTGGCCGCCGCGCATCTGTTGAATGGCCTCGAAAACGCGGTCTCGCGAAAGCCCGGCGCCTTCCAGCAGGCGGGCGGCCGGGGTGTTTTTCTCACTCAAGATGGCCAGGAACAGGTGCTCGGTGGAAATATATTCGTCCTTCAGCTTGCTGGCTTCTTCATTGGCCAGGTCAATCACCCGCTTGACCCGCGGCGTGATGAAAATCTGCCCGGCGCCGCCGCCAAAAATGCTGGCCTTGGGGCTGGTGCGCAGGATGTAATCCAGCCGTTCGGCCAGGGCATTGGCATCCACTTTCAGAAACTCGAGAATCTGGGGAATTACGCCCTGGGGCTGCTCGATCAGGGCGAGCAGTAAATGCTCGGTGTCGATCTGGTTATGCCCGTAGCGTTGGATGATCTCCGCGGCGCGTTGGGCGGCTTCCTGGGCGCGTTCAGTAAAACGATCAAATCGCATCATAGGTAAGTAGCCTTTCGAATCAAAAAGATCCTGGTAGGATTATAGCATCCAAAAGGTTAATAATATGCTTACAAGGTGTTAGAAGAATGTTAGAACCGGAAGTGCAAGAACGGGGCCGGGGTAGATAAGGATAGTGTAGAATATGTCTATGTCCGAAATTTACATCCCAGCCACAACCCCGCCTGCTGCATTACCCATCCGCAAAGTGAACCCGGATACGGATTTTGAGCAAATCGCCAATTTGATCGAAATTTGCTTTGGAGCACAGATGGATGAGGACGGCCAGGAATACCTGCGCCAGATCCGCCGGGCGGCAAAAAACAAAAATTATCTCAACTGGGTACGTGGGAGTAATGAATGGGTGCAACTGCCGCTGCACGGTTACGTCTACCTGGAGGGGGAGCGAATCATTGGCAACGTTACCCTGGTGCCGTTCCAGAAATCTGGCAAGTGGGTGTACCTGATTTGCAATGTGGCTGTGCACCCGGAGTTCCGCCAGCGCGGGATCGGGCGGATCCTGACCCGCCAGGGACTGGAGCACATCCGGCAACAAAAAGCCTCAGCGGCCTGGCTGCAGGTTCGCGAGGACAACCTGCCGGCCATTCACCTGTATGAAACGGAGGGGTTCCAGCCCCGGGCTGTTCGCACACTGTGGAGGAACCGGCCGGAAACTGACCTTGTCCCTGATCCGATACCCGGGCTGAACATTCAACTGCGCCGGCGGAAGGATTGGCCGCTGCAAAAAGATTGGCTGGAGCACACCTATCCGGACGTGGTGGCATGGAACCTGCCGTTCAGGGCGGACGCATTTGCCCCGGGCATCTGGAAGCAGCTGGTTTATTACGTTCGCGGCGACCGAGTGGAAAACTGGGTTGCCCGGCGGGATAACGAGACGGTTGGTGCAGTCAGCTGGAGCGAGTCGCCTTATCCGATGGAATCCATCTGGCCGGTGGTGAAGAACCCGGAGGATCAACCAACCCTGGAAGCCCTGCTGCGCTTCATGCGCTCGCGCATCCCGCGTCGCCACCCGGTAACCGTAAATTATCCCGCCGGCCTGGGCGAGGAAGCCTTCACCCGCGCCGGTTACAGCAAGCAAAACACCTTGATCTGGATGGAGGAAATTATCGTATAAGGTGTCTTGGCTGCAACTGAAGACCGGATTTGACGTATATACAAACAAGGAGAAAAAACCATGAAACGATTTTTGATTAAGCTCGCGATCAATGCGGTTGCATTGTATGTTGCTGTATTTCTCTTGCAGAATAATGGGATCACCCCCCAGACCAACAACTGGCTGGATTTCATCTGGCTGGCGCTGATATTTGGGGCTGTCAATGCCTTCCTGGGTCCCGTGGTCAAATCAGTGGGTTGCCCGGTCATCATCCTGACCCTGGGGTTGGGCACCATCCTGGTAAATGCCCTGCTGTTCTGGCTTTCCGGCCTGATTGGCACCTATTTCAGCATTGGTTTTACCACCACCTTCTGGGGTGCCATCCTGGGCGCATTGATCGTGTCTGTGGTTAGTTTTATCCTCAGCACGTTGTTCGGTGTGAACCGCCGCTAATTTTAAGCCGTGGAATTTCCTGGTCGTTCTGGCCTCCAGGCTGGAACCGACAGGGAATACCTGGTTTGCGTCAACCAGAATAGCGAATTAAAACGAACACCGGCCTGTGATTAGCAGGCCGGTGCTTTCAATTCTCGATAGTCCTTATTGAACCACGACGAGTGGAACCGGGATGAAAACCAGCAGGAAGATGATCAATGCCAGGATGGCCAATGCCTTGCGTTTGCCATCCAATTCGGTGATTTGATCAAGCGGTTCGGCATAACTGCGGCCGAGCAGGAAGATCAGGGCGACCCACAGCCACCAGCCGCTCCAGAAAAAGCCCAGGCCAAAAAGGATCACCAGGATGACCGGGAACAGTCGGGCGGCATTCTTGCGACCGAGCAGCACGTAGATCATGTGGCCGCCATCCAATTGGCCGGCCGGGATCAGGTTCATGGCTGTGACCAGGATACCCGCCCAACCTGCCCAGGCCACCGGGTGGATCATCACATCCAATCCGCCCAGGGGGACCGGGGTGCCGGTGAAGAAATAGCGCAGCCAGTAAAGCAGCGGGGGCAAGCTGCCAAAGCTGGTGGGTTGGGGCAGCCACTTGCCGAAGACCAGGAACTTCATTAACAAGTACAGGATGGAATTGCCTTCCAGGGTGAAAGCTGTGCCGGGTTGCAGGGAGATCGGATCCAATTTGGAGAGCGAAAGCCCGATGATGGTGATCGGAATGGCGAAGGCCAGCCCGGCCAGGGGTCCGGCAATGCCGATATCCAGCAGGTGGCGGCGGTTTTTGGGCGGTTCCTTCATGTTGATGAAAGCACCCATCGTCCCGAAGGGGCTGAATGGGAAGGGGATGAAGTAGGGCAGGGTGACATTGACGCCGTGCGCCCGCCCGACAAAATAGTGACCCAGTTCATGCGCACCCAGGATCACGATCAGGCTGACAGCAAACGGCCAGCCGCGCTCAATCAAGGCCAGTGCAGCCGGGATGATGCCCGCCGGGAGCGGGTCCGAAATGCCAAACAGTGCTCCAGAGATGAGAACACTAATGATAGTGAGAATGAACAGTACCAGGTTGATGGTCGGGTTGGCCGGCTTGGTAGGATACAGCCCTTCCAGGAGCAGAATGGCGTGGCGGTCTCCATCCCAGCGGAAGAGGGGGGTGATTTGCAACGGTCTCAGGGCATTCGACAGCTCATCATAGGCAGACGGGACATCTTCACTGCGCAGGCGGCCGCGGAAACGCAGGGCAAAGTTATCTTTGGGTCCGCCGGTGGTTACGTCCTCCACCGCCATGATGCGCTGGACTAAGGGGGTCACCCGATCAAGCATTGAAGGGGTGTCAAACGACGGGGTTTCCATGATCCATAATCCTTTACCAATAGGTACGATAGGCGGGAATGGATGGGGGTCGAACCCACCGCGGCCCGCAACGCGACCCGCCACCGGTTTTGAAGACCGGGAAGCCCACCGGGACTTATCCACTCCCGCATAAATTGTATCACAGGCCTTCCAGCGTGCATGAAAGGACGATGAATGATTTGTTTGGTTGAGAATAATTCGTTTCTTTTTACTCTGTCCAGGGTTATCACTGATTGGAATCCACGGATTATCTTCGGGTATAAAACCTGAAAAAGATTTAATATAATTCGTGCTTTAAAACTATTGTATTTTTACGAAAACGGCGTATACTACGAGGCTGTTGTTTCTTTTCCGGTGGAATTCCGGTGAATCTGAGGAGACAGGAAGTAAAGATGGACCAAGACAAGCTGTACACAATTCAAGAGGCTGAGGCCTCAGACGGCGAAAAACCTCCCAGTATTCCCCCGCGCCCGGCTCGGCCCTGGCGTGTGGCGGTAATCGCCAACGTGAAGGGGGAGGGTGTCCTCCCGATTGATGCCCCAGCCGACGCGGGCGCGGAATTTGACCGTAAAGAGACCATCCAGGCCATTCGGTCTGCCATTGAGTCCGACGGCCATACCACCGCCTTTCTTCCCGCAGATGCCAATTTACCTTTAGCCCTGGCCCAATTCCGGCCCGATGTGTGTTTTAACATCGCGGAAGGAATCATGGGCGACGGCCGTGAAGCCCAGGTTCCTGCCCTGCTGGAAATGCTGCGCATCCCGTATACGGCTTCACGCGTGCTGGCCAATGCGGTTGGCCTGGATAAAACCATGACCAAGCACATCTGGCGCGACCACGGCCTGCCAACTGCCGCCTTCCAGGAATTTGCCAGCGGCTCAGAGCCTTTGAACCCGGACATGCACTTCCCGATGTTTGTCAAACCAGCCCGCGAGGGCACGGGAATGGGCATGGATGCCGGTGCCATCGTCTACAACGAGACGGAACTGCGCAACCGTGTGCGCTGGGTGGTCGAGACCTACCAGCAGCCCGCCCTGGTGGAGGAATATCTCTCCGGACGTGAGTTCACCGTGGCTGTGTTGGGCCGGGCGGATGCCGCCCAGTATGCCCACCGGCCGGATCTCTACGCCGAAGATGGCTTCCACCGCATGCCCGTCCAGGAAATTGACAACAGCCGCTCCGTCACCCCGGGCGTCTACGGTTATGAAGCCAAGGCGCTGGGTCTGGACGAAGAAGGTGTGCCGCGGTTCATTTGCCCGGCTCCGATTGACGCTGCCCTGGCCCGCCAACTTCAAGACCTGGCCATCCAGGCTCACCTGGCCATTGGTACGGTGGATGTTTCGCGGGTGGACATGCGCATGGATGCAGAAGGCAATCCGCGCTTACTCGAAATCAATACCCTGCCCGGCCTGACGCCCGAGTTTTCGGACCTGTGCGTCATCGCCAAGGCGGATGGATTATCCTATC
Source organism: uncultured Anaerolineaceae bacterium (assembly GCA_964405455.1). Taxonomy (GTDB): domain Bacteria; phylum Chloroflexota; class Anaerolineae; order Anaerolineales; family Anaerolineaceae; genus CALESS01. The sequence goes on from CAYOOA010000016.1 coordinate 9,891, forward strand.
AGGACTTGATCCTGGAAATCCTGTATCTCGGTGCATCACGCTGGGGCTTATGGCCAGCCAGTCCGGTCGAGATACCGCTGTTGAGCGACGTGGAGATGGCTCGTTTGCCAATCTCACGTGATTAGGAAATCTGGAGGCTGCGAAAGGCAGCCTCCTCTGTTTTTAAATCCGCCCGGCGGTATAATACCGCCTATGACCAATCCATCCGCGCACTCCCTCCCCAAAGATCTGCCTTATTTTCGCCGCTGGCTGCTGGCCATCCGCCCGCGCACATTACCAGCTGCCAGTTCACCGGTCCTGATCGGTTTTGCCATCGCCCTGGCCGAAGGCAAATTCCACTGGCTGCCGGCGTTGGTCATCCTGGCTTGTGCCGTGCTTTTGCAAATCCTGGCCAACCTGGTTAATGATGTGGCGGATTTTCAAAAGGGCACGGACACCAGCGGCCGCCTGGGGCCGACCCGGGTGACTCAATCCGGCTTGCTTTCGGTACGGGAGGTTTGGACGGGGGCGGGGGTGGTGGCTTTACTGGCTGCAGCGGGCGGAGCTTACCTGGCCTGGGTGGGCGGTTGGCCGGTCCTGGTGATGGGCGTGGCCGCCATCCTCGGCGCGGTGCTTTACACGGTTGGTCCTTTTGCGATGGAGGATTACGGCACCGGCGACCTGTTTGCCTTGCTTTTCTTCGGCCTGGTGGCCGTGGGGGGAACGACCTACATCCTGGTCGGAAAGCTCACCCCGCTCAGTTGGATGGGCGGCCTGGGGGCTGGTGTTTTGGTAACGGCCATCCTGGTGGTCAATAATGTGCGGGATATCGAATCCGACCGGCGGGCCGGGAGAAAGAATATTCCCGTGGTGTGGGGGCGCAAGACCGGTGAGGTGGAATACCTGCTGATGCTGATCGTAGCCTATGGCGTGCCGATTGTGACCCTGCTGGCGGGTTTCTCCAGCGCGTGGATTTTGCTGCCGCTGCTCAGCCTGCCGCGGGCCGTGCAACTCTTTCACCAGATCCGCACGCTGCCGGCCGGGCCGGGATTCAACCGGCTGCTGGCCAACACCGCCCAACTGGTGTTGATTTATTGTGTGCTGTTTTCCGCGGGGATTTTGATCGGCGGTTAACTGTTTGTGGTTCTCTTCCGCCCCCAGTGGATGGCCATGGTGCCAGCCATGCGGCGGACAAAACCTTCCACTTCATAGCCGGCCTTGCGGAAGCGTTCTGCGAGGGCTTCGGCGGTCAAAAAGCGGGCCGTGGTTTCCGGCAGGTAGGTATACGCTTCTGCATCTCCAGCCACCAGCTTGCCCAGCAGGGGGATGATGTATTTTAAGTGGATGCGGATGAAGGGCAGCAGCAGGTTTTTCTGCGGCGGGGTGGTATCCAGGGAAACAATCCGCCCGGCCGGGGTTGAAACGCGGAACTGCTCCGCCAGGCAGACATCCACATCGGGCACATTCCGTAAAAGGTAACCAGAAATAACACCATCAAAAACGCCGGGTGCAAAGGGTAGGTGCTGGGCATCTGCCACCACCCAGGCAATCCGCTCTCCGCCGGGGCGCCGGCGGCCGACTTCCATCATCTCCAGGGTCAGATCGGCAGCAATACACTGAACCGAAGGGTGTTCGGTTGTTATTTGCAGGGCGAGATCACCGGTGCCGCTGCCCAGGTCCAGGATGCGCTCTCCCTGGCGGGGAGCCAGGTGACGGATGGCTTCCGTGCGCCAGGCGCGGTCGCGGCCAAAGGTCATCAGGCGGTTGAGCAAATCGTAACGGCTGGCAATGCGGGCAAACATCCGCCGGACGTAGGGGACGCGGGCATCTCCCTGGGGTGGTTTCATGCATTTTCCTCGTTAGATTGGAATTGCCAGGGGCAAAGCAGGCGGTGCAGCCAGTCGGCAGCGAAATACAGCAGCAGCCCAAGCAGGCTCATGGCAACCACCCCGGCATACATCTTGGGGTAATTGTACAAAGTGGTGCCGTACAGGTAAATATAATAACCCAGGCCGCGGGTGGTGGCGATCAATTCCACAATGTACAACACGGCCACCGCCGAGCCGATGGACTGCCGCACCGCCGTCAGGATGGCCGGCAGGCTGGCCGGGAAATAGACAAACTTGAACAACCCCCGCCGACCGGCGCCCAGGCTGCGAACGGAATAGATCAACTCCGGCCGGATGGCGGCAGCCTGATCCCGAACCAGGACCAGGATTTGGAAAAACAGGATCAGGAAAATCATCACGATCTTGGAAAGATCATTGATACCCAGGAACAGCATCACCACCGGCACCAGTACAACTTTGGGGATGGGGTAGAGGATGTACAGGATGGGTGAAAAAATCTGGTTGATGCGCTCGGATTGGCCCATCACCAGCCCGGCCGGGACGGCCAGGAGGATGGACAGAGCGAGGGAGGCCAGCACCCGCCAGGCCGAGGCCAGGAAGTGTCCGCCCAACTCGCCGCCCATCTCTTTGAAAAACACCTGCATGACCAACCAGGGCGGCGGCAGGATATCCTTGTTGACCAGCATGGCCAGGATTTGCCAGGCAGCCAGCAGGCCCAGGGTAGCCCATAGCAGGTTGAAGCGCTTCATTCAATCCCGCCTTTCAACTCTGCCCGGATGCGGGCAGTGAGAGCGGGGTAGGCCTCATCCATGACCGGGGCCGGGCAACCCATGAAGGGATTTTCCAGGATCAAGGGATTGGTGTTGGTGTGCGGAGCCAACACCAGGATTTTTTCTCCAATAAAGAGAGCTTCTTCGATGGTGTGGGTGACCAGGATTGTGGTCAGGTCGCGTTCTTTGTGCAGCTGCAGCACCAGGCCTTGCAGGCTTTCGCGGGTGGGGGCATCGAGCGAGGCAAACGGTTCATCCATCAGCAGCAGGTCGGGTTCCAGCACCAGGGTGCGGGCGATGGCCGTCCGCTGGCGCTGCCCGCCGGAGACCTGGCCCGGGTATTGGTCGGCAACGCCGAGAATCCCCAGCCGCTCCATCCATGCTGTCACCCGTTGGGGGGCATCCGGCGGCAAACCTTCGGCCGGAGCGTGGCGTGTATCCGGGCCGTAAAAGCGGCGCAAGTCCAGGCCGAGTGAGACATTCTGACGGATCGTTGCCCAGGGCAGCAGACCGTAATCCTGAAGGATCAGGCCGGTTTGCGGACGGGGTCCGCTGGTCGGACGGCTGTTGATCAACAATTGGCCGGAAACCGGTTGGCGCAGCCCGGCCAGCAGGTACAGCAGGGTGGATTTTCCGCAGCCCGAGGCGCCGATCACGGCCCAGGATTGACCCTTCACCACTTCCCAGGAAAAATCCTGGAAGATGGGCAGTTTTTTCCCGTATTGGAAGGTCAGTCGCTCGGCCTGGATCATCTTTCAAGCATTCGGCTATTTAGGCAGAAAGGAACCGTCGATGGTGTCCGTGTACTTCTGGGCGGCCGGAATCAAACCGTTGGACACGGCCCAATCCAGGGCGTCTTTGAATTGCGCTTCAGAGGGCACACTGGCGGTGGGAAAGGTGGGCACCTGGTAACTGCCGACGGCAGCCGCGGGAACGAGATTGAGTTGAACCATCAAGTCGTTGTATTTCGCCTTATCGGCATTGATGGCGTTAACTGCTTTTTCAACAGCGCTCAAGAAGGCCTTGATATCGGCAGGGCGCGCGTTGAGCGTCTGGGTGCTGAAGGTGAAGACGCTGTTGCTCACCTCCGGCAGGGTCGTGTCATCGATTACCAGGACGGCGCCTTTTTGCATCAGAAGCGAAGCCAGCGGATCGGGCATGACCGCGGCCTTTAACTCGCCGGATTCCAGCAGGGCGGTGCGGTCGGCAATCTTGGGCACGGCAATTTTCTTGATCTCATCCGGTTTGAGCCCGGCGCGGGCCAGGACGCGGTCAGTCATGTATTCAATGACAGTGCCGGTGGAGATACCAATTTGCACCCCCTTGAGATCCTCAACCGTCTTGATGCCGCTGTCCTTGGCAGCCAGGATGCGGAAAACGGGGTATTCCGGCGTGGCCACCCGGGCAAAGCGGACGATCTTGACCTTTGAGCCCTCGCGGTTGTAGTAGAGGGTGGTCACCAGTTCGTTGAGCATGCCGTCAATTTGACCGGATTGCATCAGTTGATCGCGTTCCGGGGCGGAACCGACGGGAACAAGCTCCACCTTCACGCCAGCTTCCGTGAAATATCCTTCCTTATCCGCCACATAAAGGGGCAGGGTGTCCAGCACCGGCAGGACGGCTACCTTTAGTGGTGCGGTTTCGGTCGGCTTGGCCGTGCAGCCGGCCAGGGCAATGAAAACAAGGACCAATAGGATGGAGAGTACTTTTTTCATTGGAGGAATCCTTTCTAGTTCGAAGAGATTCAAGCAGGCTGCAAGGATTATGCAAAGATGAATGGAAACCAGGCAATCAGCAGCGGGTGGATTTGCAGGGCAATCAGCCCGGCAGCCAACCCGAGCAGGGCTCCGACCAGCACATCCAGCAGGTAGTGCACCCCCGTGGAAACGCGGGCCAGGATGACAAAGGGTGCCCAGATGGTGGCCAGGATGGCAAACCAGAGCGGGCCGATGCTCCAAAAAACCACGGCAATCAGCACGGCGCGGGCAGCGTGGCCGGAGGGGAAGGAATGGGGGTCCGCGCTACGGTAGACTCCACCCCATTCGCCTTCCGGGCGGCGGCGTTTGACCGTGAATTTAATCAACATAACCAGCACGGCAAGTCCAAAGATGGCCGCAGCCAGCAGGGCTGCCCTGGCGTGCCAGTCGCCGCGGGTAGCCAACCAGATGATGAACAGACCGCCCAACCAGAACCAGGAATCAGCCGAATGCGCCAGGATGGCTGCCGGCCGGAACCAGGGGCTGGAGCCGGGCTGCAGGCGGAGGTGGCGCGAAATCTGCTCATCCCATTCGAGAAATTTATCCAGGGAAGGTGCCAGTGTCATACTCCAAAACAGGATTAATTACAGGATGTTTATTATAAAGCACCCTTGTTAGTTTTTCATATTTCAAATTTGTTTGCCAAATTACTATGAATTTAGCATTAATTACCGTATAATGAATCGCAGTCGGTTATTCATCGGTGCGGTCGCCGCCGCACCGGGGTTGGGTTTTCCAGCCCGGTTCAAATTCACCCGTTTCCCAAGTACGATTTGATGGAGGAGAAAGTGAAACACCGATTTGTTTATTTCCTTTTGGCGTTCATCCTGATCGCCAGTCTCGGGCTCACGGCCTGCAAGCCCCAGGTTGCTGCCACAACCGAGCCCACCACTCCCCCCACTGCTGTACCAAAGGCTTTTGAGCCAATGAGCCTGGCCGCCCCGAATTGCGATTACGGCGGCGAGATCAAATCGATTGAAGCAGTGGATGAATTTACCGTAAAATTCACCCTGTGCAATCCCGATCCAGCTCTGCCCTCCAAGGTGGCCTTCTCGTCGATGGCCATCCAGGATAAGGATTACCTGGATGCCAACGGCGGCGACTCGGTCAAGATGAGCGAGAAACCGAACGGCACGGGTCCTTATATTGTGAAGGAATGGAAACGCGGCGACAGCATCACCTTCGAAGCGAATCCCAACTACTGGGGTGAAAAAGCCCCCGTCAAGACCCTGATCTTCCGTTGGTCTGATCAATCCGCCCAGCGCCTGCTGGAACTCCAATCCGGCACAGTGGACGGCATTGATAACCCCGCCCCGGAAGATTTCGATGCCATCTCCGGTGATGCCAACCTGGCGCTCTATCCGCGCGAAGCCCTGAACATTTTCTACATCGGCTTCAACAACACCATCCCGCCGTTTGATAACCTGGACGTCCGCAAGGCCATTTCCCTGGCCATTGACCGCCAGCGGATCGTAGATAACTACTATCCCAAGGGTTCAACGGTTGCCCAGAACTTTGTCCCGGATGCGTTCAACCCTGGCTTCAGCCCGAACATCAAGTGGTACGATTACGATCCTGCCCAGGCCAAGGAATTGCTGGCCAAAGCCGGTCTCGCTGAAGGGACTGAAATTACCCTGTCCTACCGCAATGTCGTGCGCGGCTACCTGCCCACCCCGGATAAGGTTGCTGTTGAAATCCAGGCCCAGTTGGCTGAAGTTGGCCTGAAGGTCAACATTGAACAGATGGAATCTGCTGCGTTCATTGATGCCACTTCTGCCGGTCAGAAGGGCTTCTACATGCTGGGTTGGGGCGCGGACTACCCGGATTCGACCAACTTCTATGACTATCACTTCGCGGCCGATACCAACAAGCAGTTTGGTAACAAGTTCCCGGACCTGGTTGAACAAATCCGCGCTGCCGGCAAACTGACCGATGTGGCCGCCCGCCAGGCGATCTACGACAAGGTCAACCAGCTGATCAAGGACTACATCCCGATGATCCCCGTGGCCCACGGCGGTTCTGCGACCGCTTTCAAGGCTGAGGTGAAGGGTGCCCATTCCAGCCCGCTCGGCAATGAATACTTCGCCGCCATGAACAACGGCAAGGATACCCTGGTCTGGATGCAGAACGGTGAACCGGCCGCCCTGTGGTGCTCGGATGAAACCGACGGCGAAACTCTGCGCGCCTGCGAACAGGTCTACGAAGGCCTGCTCTCATACAAGATCGGCGGCGTGGAAGTGCAGCCCGGCCTGGCCGAGAAATGGGAAGCCAATTCTGATCTGACTGAATGGACCTTCCACCTGCGCAAGGGTGTCACCTTCCACAACGGCGCCACCCTGGATGCCAACGATGTCGTGGCAACCTTCATCGCCCAGTGGGATGCCTCCAGCCCGAACCACAAGGGCCGCACCACCACCTTTGAGTACTTCACCGCGTTCTTCACCCAGTTCCTGAACGCGCCTGCGCAATAACCGACTGAACGAAGCATGAAGTCTTGATTGGAGCCAGTCCCGGCTCCCGGCAACGGTCCGGGGCTGGCTTCAATCGCATTCTTTAACCCGGTGATTAACCAGCATGCTCCAATTTCTAGCCCGTCGTCTGATGTTATTGTTGCCGGTGATGCTTGGCATCCTCCTCATCACCTTTGCCATTGTGCGCCTGATTCCAGGAGATCCGTGCGTGACCATGCTGGGAGAACGGGCGACCCCGGAAAAATGTGCTGCCTTTATGCAGCGATACGGCCTGAATGACAGCATTGCAGTTCAATTCGGGCGCTATATTGTCAATATAGTTACCGGAGATTTGGGCGATTCCCTGCGCTTTGGCCGGCCGGTGGTGATGATCATCTCCGAGCGCCTGCCGATGACCATCGAACTGACTTTCGGTGCGATGCTATTTTCTACAATATTTGGGGTCTTGCTGGGGGTGATTTCTGCCCTCAAGCACAACTCCATTGTGGATACCCTGTCCATGATTATCGCCAACATTGGCGTATCCATGCCGGTTTTCTGGCTGGGCCTGCTGCTGGCTTATTTCTTTGCCCTGGTTCTGAAAAATACGCCTTTCTTTATTCCACCCTCAGGACGCTTCGATGCGGGAGTGGGTCTCGAATCCCTGGCAACCTACTGGGGTCTGGAAAATCTGAAAGGCTTGCCAAAATTCGTTATCGATTTACTTTCCAATACTGCTTTCTTTAATGCGCTGTTCACCGGCAACTGGAAGGCCTACTGGAATTCCATTTATCATCTTATTCTGCCTTCCATTGCAGTTGGCACCATCCCGATGGCGATCATCGCCCGCATGACCCGATCCAGCCTGCTGGAAGTCATGGGATTGGAGTATGTCCGCACTGCGCGGGCCAAGGGGTTGGTGGAGCAGAAGGTGATCTCCAAGCACGCCATGCGTAATGCAATGATCCCGATTGTAACGATCATCGGTATTGAAACAGGCGGGCTGCTTTCCGGCGCAGTCTTGACTGAAACAGTGTTTGCCCTGCCGGGGGTGGGCACCAGCCTGGTACAGGCCATCCTGGCCCGCGATTACCCGGTGGTGCAGGGCTTTACCCTGGTGATTGCAATCATCTTTGTGTTGGTCAACCTGATTGTTGACCTTTCATATGCGTACCTTGATCCCCGAATCCGGTTGGAGTGAGCCATGGCAGTCACCCTTACCCCTCCCTCAGTTGAAAAGACCAAGATGAAATACCGCACTCCAGCCGGGGATGCCTTGCGACGGTTGATTCGTCACCGCTCCGCCCAGGTTGGCTTTGCCTTGCTGGCCTTGTTGCTCATCATGGCCATCTTTGCGCCTTTGATCGCGCCTTATGATCCGACCAAGGTGTTGAAGGACGTCAAACGACGGGAACCGCCCTGTATTCATTTGCTGGGCTGCCCGGCAGATCAACCGGAGCATATTTTTGGCATTGACGGTAACAGCCGCGACCTGTTTTCACGGGTTATCTACGGCTCGCGCCTTTCCCTCCAGGTCGGCCTGGCCACCATCACCTTTGCCATTCTGATCGGCGGTTTGATCGGCGCCCTGGCCGGATATGTAGGCGGCTGGTTGGATAATATCATCATGCGGGCAATGGATGTCTTGATGGCGTTTCCCAGCCTGTTGTTGGCGATTGCGATTGTGTCAGTACTGGGAATTGGATTGATCAATGCACTGCTGGCTATCGGTATTGTTTCGATTCCCCGCTTTGCCCGCCTGATTCGTTCCACTGTGCTCTCCGTGCGTGAAACGGAATATGTCCAGGCTTCCAGGGCGTTGGGCGCCAGCTCCATGCGCATTCTTTTCCTGCGCATTCTACCGAATGCGATTACGCCGCTCATCGTCCAGGGTACGCTGGGGATTGCAACCGCCATTCTGGATGCTGCTGCCCTGTCCTTCCTGGGACTGGGTGCCGAGCCGCCCCGCCCGGAATGGGGCCTGATGCTGGGAGAAGAACGAAACAGTATCTTCAATGCGCCTTACCTGGTGTTTTTCCCGGGTCTGGCAATCATGCTGACGGTATTGTCTTTTAATCTTATTGGTGACGGGCTGCGCGATGCACTGGATCCACGCTTACGCGGCTCCAAACCAACATGAGGTGAGACTTAAATGATGCGAAACAAAACCACTCTCTTTCAGGCCATGTTGGGGTTGGTGATCATTCTTGGCCTGGGGCTGACCGCCTGTCAGCCGACCATCCCCGGTGCTGCACCCACCGCTGTGCCCACCGCCCAGGCAGAAGCCGACTTTGCCCCCATGGTGATCCAGGCGCCCAATTGTGACTACGGCGGAGAATTCAAATCGATCGAGGCGATCGACAAGTACACCGTGCGCTTCACGTTGTGCAAAGCAGACCCGGCTTTCTTGTCCAAGGTGGCGTTTGCCATCTTCTCCATCCAGGATAAAGAATTCCTGGATGCCAACCAGGGTAGCTCGGTGTCCATGTCCGAAAATCCGAATGGCACCGGGCCATACCGGGTTAAGCAATATATCCGTGGTGAGCAGCTCGTCCTGGAAGCAAACCCGGATTACTGGGGTGTGCCTCCCAAGGCCAAGACGATTATTTTCAAGTGGTCACAGGAGCCCAGCCAGCGTCTATTGGAACTGCGTTCCGGGGCGGTGGATGGTATTGATAATCCCTCTGCGGATGATTTTGCCACCATTCAATCCGATACCAGCCTGAAGTTGTACAACCGCCAGGCACTGAATATCTTTTATATCGGCTTGAACAATACAGTCCCACCATTTGATAATGAAACCGTTCGCCAGGCATTTGCCCAGGCCATTGACCGGCAGCGCATCGTGGAGGACTTTTACCCGGCCGGGTCAACCGTCGCCGAACAATTTGTTCCGCCAGCCCTGACGCCTGGCTATACCGATAACCTGAGCTGGTATAACTACAATCCAACCCAGGCACGCCAACTGCTGGATGCAGCCAATTTTGATTACAACCAGGAAATCACCCTGTCCCTGCGCGATGTGAGCCGCATCTACCTGCAAAACCCGACACAGGTTGCCCAGGATATCCAGGCCCAATTGGCGGACATCGGCGTGAAAGTTCGCATCAATGTAATGGATTCGGCTGCTTTTCTGGATTCGGTGGCCGCCGGTAATGAGGCCATGTTCCTGCTGGGCTGGTCTGCAGATTATCCGGATGCAACCAACTTCTATGATTTTCATTTTACCGGTGCTTCCAAGAATTTTGGTCAGCCCTTTGCCGACCTGGAAAGTGAAATTCGCCTGGCCGGGGCGACCACGGATGCAACCATCCGCAGTGAGCACTACGCCAAAGTGAACGAAATGATCAAAAAGCACGTGCCCATGATCCCGGTTGCGCATGCTGCCAGCAGCGCGGCTTTTAAAGCCACCATCCAGAATGTCACCATTGGGCCGTTGAATGAAAACTTTGAAGAAATGAGCAGCTTCAACGACCAGATCATATTCGTTCAAAACGCGGAACCCATTTCCCTTTGGCCAGGGGATGAGACAGACGGCGAAACCATCCGACCTGCGCTGTTGATTTATTCAACCCTGGCGCGGTATCGGCCGGGCGGCGTGGAGATCATCCCGGACCTGGCTGAAAAATGGGATACCAACAGTGACCTGACCCAGTGGACATTTACCCTGCGGCGGGAAGTACGCTTCACCGACGGAGCAGCATTGGATGCCAATGATGTTGTAGCAACCTTTGCCGCCCAGTGGGATGCCAGGAGCCCGAATCATACCGGAAACAGCGGCGCATTTGAGTACTTCCAGGGCTTTTTTGGAAACTACATCAACGCCGGTCAATAAACCAACTGGCTATATATTCGAAACCTCCCCGGAAGCAATCTCCGGGGAGGTTTTTTTCATTGTGAGATTTGCCAAGGATTACCCAAATTCGCTATAATGTTAAGGCAGGATGGAACTTTAAGGCCGGTTCAGTCGTCATTGAGGTAACGGCTGAAGGGGAGCCAGGCTTTGCTATTTGATAAGGAGATGACATGAACACGACCCCCGAAAATATCCACCCGAAAGGGCGTATCTGGCGGATTATTCTTGGCATCTGGCTGATAACCAGCCTGGCCTGCACCCTGCCTGGACTGGGTGGAAAAACCCCCACACCGGCGGTTCCAACCCAGGCACCCACCCCCAAGGCACTGCCCAACCTGCCGCCTGCGCTGGTGGAAACCAATCCCCTGCCGGCCAGTGAAATCGGGCTGCTGGCGCCCCTGACCCTTTATTTCAATCAACCGATGATGCGCGATACCGTGCAAGCTGCACTCAGCCTGAGCCCGGCGGTCGAAGGTATCTTTGACTGGCTTGATGATGCCACGCTGCGCTTCACCCCCCAAACCGAGCTGCCGGCTGGATCTGAGATCACCCTGACGGTGGCAAAGAGTGCCAAGGCCCAGAATGGGGTGGCCCTGGTACAGGATCAACAGGTTGTTTTCAATACTCCCTCGAATCTTAATATTACTCAGCGCATCCCCACGCCGGGAGATGCTGAAATCAACCCCGCCAGCGCCATCGTGGTGGCTTTCAACCGGCCGGTGGTAGCGCTGAAAGCAGAAGACCCCGGCAGCGGGCCGGCCGCATTTACCCTGGAACCGGCCGTGGAAGGCCAGGGGACCTGGTTGAATACAAGCACATATGTTTTTCATGCAGCCAAAGGACTGGGCGGCGGCTTGACCTATACCGTTCATGTGGACCCGACCCTGCAAAGTGTGGAAGGTCTGGGTTTGGATGCAGGCCAGACCCTTGACTGGACTTTCACCACCTCGGCGCCCATGGTGATCGGTTTTAACCCGGCTGCAGACAGCCGAGTCCTGCTGGACCAGGAATTCTCGATCGAATTCAACCAGCCCATGGATCGAGGCAGCATCGAGTCAAATTTGATCCTGCAATCGGTCAATGGCGAGACATACCCCGTCAAGATTGAATGGCAGAACAATGATACCAAGGTGGTCTTCAAACCGGTCAATCTTTTACCGCGCAATACCTCCCTCCTCATGAGTCTGGATCAACAGGCAGCGGCCATCAGCGGAACTCCCCTGGGAACGACCTTTTCAACAGGATATCAAACCGTGCCACCATTTGCGGTGGATTACACCTCGCCAGCCGGGGAGGGGCCGGTACCGTATTATGACGGTTATGCCTACCTGGATATTAAGTTCACCGCGCCAGTGGCGGATAAACCCCTGAAAAATCTCGTCAGTGTTTCACCGGAGGTGCAAGGCTTCAACGCATATCGCGGTTACGACGGCTGGGATATCGGTATCAACGGCTACTTTGCCCCGGATTCCAGGTACACCCTGACGCTCTCCCCCGACCTGGAGGATATTTACGGCCAGAAGTTGGGGGTGAATTACACCTGGAGCTTCCGGATTTCCCCGGCACAGCCCAGCTTTAATATCCCGCTGGTGCAAAACGGCGGGTATTCCGTATTCCTGGAGCCCAATCAGCCGGTGCTGACCGCCCAGGCTACGAATGTTACTTATGTGGATATCAGCGGCGGCACGCTGCCGTTGGATTTGTTCATGGCCCAGAGCGCCAGTTATGGCGATGCCCTCACCCAACTGGAAGTTGAGAATGAACGCTCCTGGACCCAGAGGCTGAACCTGGATCCTAACAAGAGTACCTACCTGAATGTACCCCTGACGCCGGATGGCGGAGGCCTTTCCACGGGTGTCTACCTCTTCAAACTCCGCGTCCCAGAACTGGATAATAATTACAATCGCTATGTCATCCCGGTGCTGACGACCATCAGTAATGTGAATATCACCCTGAAGGCCACCAGCCGGGAGGCTTTTGTCTGGGTTGTCGATTTACGCACCCAGCAGCCCCTGGCTAATGAGGAAGTCGGCATATATAACGGGTTGGGCGGCCTGCTTGGAACGGTTACCACGGATGCCAACGGCAAGGCCAGCCTGACTTACCCGGATGGACCCCTCGCGGATTACGAGGATGTGGTGGCGGTAACCGGCCAACCTGGCCTGGTTGATTTCGGCATGAGCCGGCGCAGTTGGAGCAGCGGGCTTAACGGTTGGGATTTCGGTATTTCCACCTATGAACAACCCACCCAGGACATGTCCTACCTGTACACCGACAGGCCGATCTATCGCCCCGGCCAGACGGTGTTCTTCCGGGCTGTGCTGCGCCAGGTCAGCGGCTGGCAATATTCCGCCTACCAGGGCGAATCCGTGACCGTGAAGTTGATCGGCACCTATGATGCAACGCTGGATGCCTCGCCGGAACTGGGCAGCCAGACCCTGACCGTTTCTCGCTACGGCACAGTGAGCGGTGAATTCAGCCTGCCCGAGGACGCTCAACCCGGATATTACCAGTTGAAGATCGCCGAATTGACTTATTCGGCGGATATTTCATTCAAGGTGGCCAATTACCGTAAACCGGAGTTTGAATTCAGCGTCAATTTCCCGGCCGATGAGATGCAGGCCGGCCAGAACATCCAGGCCAACGTGGATGCGACTTATTACTTCGGCGCGCCGGCTGGCAACCTGCCGGTTAACTGGACGCTGTACGCCGCCTCGGAGTGGTTTGACCTGCCAGGCGGATACCAGGTTGGCAAGATCGACAATTCCTGGCTGCGCATGGGGTGGATGTACGACGGCTTCGGCAGTCTGTACGGCCAGGCTATTCTCTCCGGCAATGGGCAGACGGATGCCAGCGGCCGCCTGATTTTGAATTTCAACTGGGCGGATATCAGTGAACGGTTTGACCCGGAAGTTTTTTCAAAATTGACCCTGGAAGTTTCCGGGATGGATGAAAGCAATTTCGCTGTCGTCAGCCGAAACAGCATGCTCCTGCACCCGGCCGCAGCCTACATCGGCATCCGCCCGGAAGCATGGGGCATCCAGGCAGGATCCGAGGCAGGATATGTCATCCAGACGGTGGACTGGCTGAAAAAGCCGCTCGGCAACCTGGGGTTGACCGCCACCTTTAACACGGTGGAATGGGTGAAATCTGATTCACCTTCACCGTTTGGATACACTACCTACACCCCGCAGTACACGCCGGTGGCCTCCACGGATTTTCAAACCGACGGCCAGGGCAAGGCGCGGATTTCCTTTACCCCCAGTGATCCGGGCACTTACATGCTGGAAGTGCGCGGCGGCTCGGCGGTCACCCAGATCTATGCCTGGGTGGGCGGTCCTGGCGCTTCAGAGTGGCCGAACCTGCCCTATCAGCATTTGAATCTGCAGGCAGATGCCAGTTCTTATGAGCCGGGTCAGACTGCCCGCATTTTTATTCCCAATCCGTACCCGCAGGGCGCCCTGGCCCTGATTACCCTGGAGCAGGACAGCGTCAAACGGGCGGAAGTGCTGCAGATGACGGGCAGCAGTTACCTTTATCAACTGCCCATCACGGATGCCGAGGCACCGAATGTGTATGTTTCGGTCATCCTGATCAGCCGGTTGGATGACGGTCGGGCAGATTTCCGCATGGGCATCCTGGACCTGGATGTGACACCGACAGCGCATCTGCTCAACCTCTCCCTGACCGCCAATCCACCCCAGGCGGGCCCGGGCGAGAATGTAACCTTTACCCTGCGGGCGACGGATCAGTCTGGAGCTCCCGTCCAGGGAGAATTCTCTCTCTCTGTTGTAGATAAGGCTGTTTTAGCCCTGGCAGATCCGAACTCTCTATCCATCCAAAAAGAGTTCTATTCACCCAAAGCGTTGGGTGTCTTTACCGGTTTGAGCCTGGCCCAGTACGGTCGGCGGATTGTCCCCACGCCGGCCGGCGGGCGCGGCGGGGGTGGAGGCGGGGATATGTTGGCCGAGAAGGGCTTTACCCGCTCCAATTTCAAGGATACTGCGTATTGGTCCGGGGTTTTGGAGACCAGCCCGGACGGAACGGCGGAAGTCACCCTGGCGCTGCCCGACAACCTGACCACCTGGGTGGCGACTGCCCGCGGCCTGACGGCAGATTTGCGGGTTGGTGAAACAACCACCGAGGTGGTAGCCAGCAAGGACCTGCTGGTGCGACCGTCCACGCCGCGCTTCCTGGTTGCCGGCGATCACCTGGAATTGGCAGCCGTCGTACAGAATAACACCCAGGCACCGCTCAGTGCGGATGTCTCCATCCAGGTGGTTGGCTTCACGCTGGATGACCCGGCCACGATGGTGCAAAAGGTGGATTTACCGGCCGGCGGTCGCCAGCGTGTGGCCTGGCGCGGAACGGTGCAGGTGGTTGAATCCGTGGATGTGCTCTTCCGGGCGGTGAACGATACCTACCAGGATGCCGTCCGGCCGGAGCGCAACCCCATCCCGGTTCTACGTTTCAGCTCGCCGCAAACCTTCGGGACTTCCGGCATGCTGACCTCGGCCGGTGAATTGACCGAAGTGGTCAGCCTGCCGCGCAGCTACACACCCACCGGCGGAGAGCTGGATGTGGAGATGGCACCCTCGATGGCCGCCATGATCCTCCACGGCCTGGACGCCCTGGAAGCTTACCCATATGAATATCCCGAAGGCGTGCTTTCACGGATGCTGCCCAACCTGGAAACCTACCGCACCCTATCCGAGATGGGCATTAACGCGCCGGACTTGAAAACCCGCCTGGAAGCCGCCATTGCGGATGGAATGACCAAGCTGCAAACCCTGCAGAATCCGAACGGAGGTTGGGGCTGGTATAACCGGGGCCAATCGGATGCCTATCTCTCGGCGTATGTGCTTTATGGATTGAGCCGGGCTGGCGCAGCCGGTGTTTCAGTGGATGGAGGCATGCTCTCCTCCGCCAAAGCGTACGTCAATTCAACCTTCTCCATCCCTTCAATCAGCGACGAGGATTGGAAGATTGACCGGGCGGTATTCATCGCTTTCGCCCTGACCGAATCTGGTATGGAAGTCTCGCTGGATAACCTGTACGACCTCCGGGATCGAATGAATCCCTGGTCAAAGGCCATGCTGGCCATGTCCCTGCAGACGCTGGATTCCGGGGACAGTCGGGTGCAAACCCTGTCCTCCGACCTGGAAGGGCAGGCGGT
Source organism: uncultured Anaerolineaceae bacterium (assembly GCA_964405455.1). Classification (GTDB taxonomy): domain Bacteria; phylum Chloroflexota; class Anaerolineae; order Anaerolineales; family Anaerolineaceae; genus CALESS01. The sequence goes on from CAYOOA010000016.1 coordinate 25,729, forward strand.
GCGCTCCGCAACCGGCGCGTTCTGGCAGGATACCAACGAGTCCTACTACAACCTTTCCACCCCCAACTTTAATACTGCAGTGGTCCTGACCCTGCTGGCGCGGGTGAACCCGGCCTCTCCGTTGGTGGGAGATGCCGTGCGTTACCTGGCTTACAATCGCAACGTACGCGGCGGCTGGCTGTCGAGCTATGAAACTTCCTGGGTCATCCTTTCGCTGACCGAGGTAATGCGCGCGACGGGTGAATTGCAGGCTGTGTATGATTTTAGCGCGGCTGTAAATGGCACGCCGGTGGCCAGCGGTAAAGCAGGCGGGTTGCAGAACATGACCATTGTCAGTGCCCGCGTGGCGCTGCAGGACCTGGTGCCGGATTACCCGAACGCCGTCACATTCAGCCGGACGGGAGATGCCGGACGTTTATACTATCGTACTTATCTCCAGGTATTCCGCCCGGTGGAGGGCGCCGAGGCGGTCAACCGCGGGATCTCGGTTGAGCGGAAATACTATGTCAACTGGGCGGATTGCCAGAAAGAAGGCTGCACGCCGGTGCAATCCTACTCCCTCTCCACCGAAGACAAACCTGTCGTGGTTCGCCTGAGCGTGGTGGTGCCCAATGACCTGTCCCAGGTGGTGGTGGTGGATAGCTTCCCGGCCGGGGCAGAGATCATCGACCGGTCTTTGAAGATTACCCAGAAGGGAGAGCCCACACCTTCAACATCCAGCTACGATCCGTATGATCCGCTGGGCGGAGGATGGGGCTGGTGGTGGTTCAATGCCCCCAAGGTGTACGATGATCACATCCAATGGATTGCCGAATCCCTGCCGGCGGGCACCTACACCCTGACCTATGAACTCATGCCTGCGCATGCAGGTGAGTTCCAGGTCATCCCAGCTCACGCCTACCTGGCCTTCTTCCCGGAAGTGGAAGGGTTGAGTGCAGGTGAGATCTTCACCATCGAACCATAATTAACTTGTTTTTGCCATCCATGAATCGAAACCAACCTGCAACCATCCGGATGCAGGTTGGTTTCATATCATAAATAATGCACGAAATGTCATGCGGGAATACTGATTTTTATAGGAAATATTCCACATGATTAATTGTGTGAAATAAAGTACAAACAATCTGGTCAAATTTGGCGTTTTTGCGCTTTCGGAGGGCATGTGAATATTTTCTGGCACATCCTTTTGTTGCTGGGGGTTGTGGTTTGTGCTGTGGGGGCGATTCGATCCGGACGACTGCTGGTGTCAGCCATCTGGCTGGCGGTATGCAGCGCGCTGGTGGCATTGATGATGTACCTGATGGGAGCCCGTGAAGTGGCTGTCATCGAGTTGAGCGTGGGGGCCGGTTTGGTGACGGTGTTATTCGTCTTTGCCATCAACATTTCAGGTGAAGAGGTGCAGACCGTCCGGGCCATTCTCCCGCGGCCGCTTGCCCTGGGATTGATGCTGGTAGCGGTGGCTTTGCTGGCGGTGCTGGTCTGGCCGCGCGAAGCCGTCACTCCGGCAGCCATTCCGCAGGCGAATTTCTTTTTTGCCGTCTGGCAGGAGCGCCAGCTGGATATCCTGCTGCAGGTGGTGATCATGCTCTCCGGAGTCCTGGGGGTGCTGGGGTTGCTGGCGGCCGGAAAGGAGGAGCACGCATGAACCTGTCACCCTTATCCGTGGTCATCATTGCGGTCTTATTCCTGTTTGGGGTAGGCTTTTACGGCTTGTTAATCTCGCGCAACTTGATCAAGGTGGTGGTAGCCTTGCAGATCCTGGTCAAGGCGGCCATGCTGGCCCTGGTGGCCGCTGGGGCGGTCAACGGTAAGCTGGCGGCTGCTCAAAGCCTGGCTTTGACCGTGATCGTGGCGGATACCATTGTTGCCGTGGTTGGCCTTTCACTGGCTGTCCAGGTGCGCAAGCATTTCGGCACGCTGGATCTAAACGCTTTGCGCACATTGCGGAGGTAACATGGCAGCCACTTTATTGATCTTGACCATTGGTATCCCCTGGCTGGGGGCTGTCATCGTCTGGATGGTGGGGGATCGCCATCCGCGCTGGGAGCACGGCCTGGCAGTTGCCTTCTCCGTCCTGACCGGGGCGGCATCCCTGGGATTGCTGGCTTTTGCCAGCGCCAAACCGGTGCTGGATCTGCCGGTCGGAGGTGTTTTTGATCACTTCACCTTTGCGGCGGATGGCCTGGGCGTGTTCCTGGCAGCGATCGCCGCGGTGATCGGCAGCCTGGCGGTGATCTTCTCCGTGGATTACATGCAGGGTGAAGCCCAGCTTGGCCGCTACTATGCCTTTGTGCTGTTTTTCATCGGCGCGATGGTTGGGCTGGTCCTGACAACCAACCTGCTGCTGATGTTCGTCTTCTGGGAAATCACCGCGCTGTGTTCGTATGCCTTGATTGCCTTCCACAATGATGACCCCAAGGCAGTGGCGGGCGGCATGAAAGCACTCATCATCACCCAGTTGGGCGGGGTGGGTTTGCTGGCCGGGGCGCTGCTCCTGTTTGCCTACCAGGGCAATTATGATATTCCGACTTTTCTGCAGACGCACGACCTGCCAGCCGGCGTATTGGCCGTCATGGCCTTTGGCTGCCTGGCGGCTGCGGCGGCCAAATCCGCCCAGTTCCCCTTCCAAACCTGGCTGCCAGATGCAATGGAAGCGCCGACGCCGATCAGCGCTCTGATCCATGCCGCGACGATGGTAAATGCCGGCGTGTACCTGCTGGCGCGCTTCTACCCGGCCTTTGCGGAGGTCCCGGGCTGGCGGACGGCGGTAGTAGTAGTTGGCCTGCTTTCCGCCCTTTTGGCGGCGATCATGGCCTTGACTGCCGTGGATTTGAAACGGGTGTTGGCATATTCCACAGTCTCCCAGCTTGGTTTCATGGTTTATGCAGTCGGAGTGGGCAGCGTTGCGGCGGCCTCTTTCCACTTGTTCAGCCATGCCATTTTCAAGGCGCTGCTTTTCCTGGCCGCCGGGGCGGTTATCCACGCCGCCGGGACGCGCGACATGCGCGAAATGGGCGGACTTGGCCGGCAGATGCCGTTTGTGCGCACTGTTTTCGTGATCGGAGCCCTGGCCCTGGCGGGACTGCCGATCTTAAACGGTTTCTGGAGCAAGGAATATATCCTGGAAGTTGGCTTGGCAGGCGGACCTGTGTGGGCCTGGATCGGGATGTTGTTGGTGGTTGGCCTGACTGCGCTGTACACTTTCCGGTGTGTCTGGCTGGTCTTTTACGGACAACCGCGCAGCCACCTGCATGCCCATGATGCAGGCCCGGCCATGCGGGTTGCGTTAGCGCCGCTGGCACTGGGTGCGCTGGTATCCTGGCTGGCAGCCGGGCCTTTCTTCCGTATGCTATCGGAGACACTGCCGTTTCATGGCCTGGAAGCTGAAACCACCGGCGAACTGGTTATCAATATCCTGGAAGCGCCGGCAACCTGGATGGCGCTGGGCGTGGTGGCGATCGGCCTACTGTTGTGGATTTTCCGCGAGAGGTTGGGCTGGCTGGTGAAGCTGTTGCACCTGCCGGCGCAAGCTGCCCGGAATAGTTTCGGCTTTGAAGCCATCAACCAGGGCATCGTCCGCGGGACGAAAAGCGCGGCTGAATGGTTGCGCGGCTCACAAACCGGCTTGCTGAATTGGAATGTGTTTGGAATTCTTGCGGGGCTGGTGATCTTGCTGGCCGTCCTGCTGGGAGTGCGCTGATATGGATGCGAACATGGCATTTACCGGAATGATCTTGACACCTCTGGCGGCTGCGCCGTTGATCTACCTGGTCGGCCGGGTGCAGGTGCGAACCAGCGGCAAAGCCTGGCTGGCGCGCTGGCTCTCGTTGGTGAGTTTGCTGGTCACCGGCGGATTTCTCTATATCGGTGCACGGGCCTTCCAGGCAGGAGTCACCCCCGGATTCATGGAAGGGGCTGTGAGGCTTGAACTGGATGGGATCGGTTTGCTGCTGGCTGCCGTGGCCATTCTGCTGGGCTTGCTGGCCGTGCTGTTTTCCTTCGCCTACATGAATCGCGAAGAGGGCGAGGAAAAATTCTACGCCCTGCTGACCGTAATGATCGGCACGATGATCGGGCTGGGTTGTACACGAGACTTGTTCAACCTGTGGGTCTGGTTTGAAGCCATGGCGATCAGCTCGTATATGCTGGTGGCATTTTACCGTCTGCAGCCTGCCTCGCTGGAAGCCGGCGTCAAATACCTGGTGCAAAGCGCCGCCGGATCGACGATGGTGGTACTCGGGATAGCTTTGGTCTACGGCCATACCGGCTCCTTGGAATTTTCTGCCATACATGCCGCAGCGGCAGCCGGGGATAACTGGCTTCTGGCAGCCGGGGCGCTCTTCGTGATCGGTTTTGGGGTCAAGGCAGCCCTCGTTCCTCTGCATACCTGGCTGCCGGATGCCCATTCCCAGGCACCCAGCGGCATCAGCGCCATGCTGTCAGGCGTTGTTATCGAAGCCGGCCTGGTGGCCATGCTGCGTACACTGGGCGCCCTGGCGAATGTCACCCCGGTTTGGGGCGCGATTTTGATGGCTGCCGGGGCGGTGAATATGCTGGCGGGCAACCTGATGGCGCTGCGCCAGAAACAGGTCAAACGATTGCTGGCCTACTCCAGCCTGAGCCAGGTTGGCTATATGCTGACCGGTCTGGGTGTGGCCATCCAGTACGGCATCCAGAACGGCGCCGGCGGTGCGTTCTTTCACCTGTTCACCCATGCCATGAGCAAGGGATTGGCCTTCTTTGCCGTGGGTGCACTGATGTACGGCCTGCTGATGACAAAAGGCAGCCACCGCGCGCTGGAGGTCGATGACCTGAACGGTGTATCCAGGCGGTACCCGGGCACAGCCTTTGTCCTTTCTGTGGCCTTGCTCAGCCTGGGTGGATTACCGCCCCTGGCCGGTTTCATGTCCAAGTGGCAAATCTTTGTCGCCGGTTTCCAGGCCGGTCAATGGCCTGCGATTGCGTTGGTAATTTTTGCGGCGATTAACAGCGTGCTTTCCCTGGGCTATTATGCGCCCCTGGTTAACCGGATTTACCGCCATAAACCGAATGAGATTGTCCTGCAGGGCAGTCGCATTCCAGCCGCAATGATTATCTCCATGTCGGTCGCCTGCATTGTCATCATTGTGCTGGGCTTCTGGCCGAGCCTGTTGAATTGCCTGTTTGACCCGGCGGCTGCCAGCCTGCTGGCCGCTTTTGGGTTCTAGGAGGAATTTATGAATATTTTATTATCACCTCCGGTTGCGTTCCTGGTCTACATTCCCCTGGTGCTGGTGATTGTCTGGCTGGGCAAGCGCCTGGCCGGTCCGGAAAAATCCAGTCCGGAAAAATCCAGCGTGTACGGCAGCGGTGAAGAAGCACCCACCCAGCATGCCGCGCCTGGTTACACGCCGTTCTTCCTGGTGGCGTTTTTCTTCGCCATCCTGCACCTGGGTATGCTGGTGCTCGGCTCCAGCCAATCGACTGCGATTTCCTGGGTTTATATTCTAGGCCTGGCTGCCGTGTTGGTGGCGTTGATCCTGGGTTAATGGTACGAGGAGAGAAATATGACCGTAAAGGTGGAAGGACCCTGGCAGAAAGCGTTGGATGAAGTGAAATCATGGGCGCGGATCAACTCGCCCTGGGCAATCCATTACAACAGTGGGTCATGCAACGGCTGTGATATTGAGATCCTGGCGACTTTGACCCCGCGCTATGATGTGGAGCGGTTGGGAATTAAGCTGCAGGGCAGCCCTCGTCATGCCGATGTTTTGATCTGCACCGGCCCGGTTACGCTGCAAAGCCGCGACCGGTTGAAACGGATTTACGACCAAATGCCCGAACCGAAATTCGTTGTGGCGGTCGGATCCTGTGCAATTTCCGGCGGCGTGTTCCAGGGCTGCTACAACATCGTTGGCAGTATCAGCGAAGTGATCCCGGTGGATGTATTTGTCCCCGGCTGTCCGCCGCGCCCGGAAGCGATCATTTACGGGGTGGTGACACTCCTTGAAAGCCTGAAGAAGAAATAGGAGCGAACTATGGATACTGAAACCGCTCTAAAATTTGCTACCGAATTACTGGCCCCCTGGACGCGTTCGGCGACAAATCCGGAAGCAAACCGCTTGGTGGTCAGCATCAGCCGGGATAACCTGAAAAAAGCGGTCCAAGCCCTGCTGGATGCGCACTGGGGCTATCTTTCCTGTATCTTCGGGGTGGATTTCCCGGGCAACCTGGGTCCACAACCCGAGGAAAAGCAATGGCAGCGCTTGAACGAAAGTGAATTCCTGCAGGCGGCCCGCCAGGAAGGGATCGTGCGGGTCCATTATGTCTTCTGCAACGGGGCCGCCTGCGTAACCCTGCGGGTGGCGCCCCATTATTCCTCCCTGCATGTGCCGAGCATCTGCGACCTGATCCCCTCAGCAACCCTGATGGAACGCGAACTGATGGAGATGTTCGGTGTGATCGTGGACGGCACACCGGATACCCGCCACTTGCTGCTGCCCGATCAGTGGCCGGACGGCGAATACCCGCTGCGCAAGGGCTGGAAAGGCCTGGAGAAAGAATTGCCGGAAAGTGAGGAGGTGGACTGATGGAAACCAAATCTAAACCCAATAAATTTATTGTTCCAATCGGCCCGCAGCACCCGGCATTGAAGGAACCCGGACACTTCGAATTCACTGTGGACGGTGAAATTGTCACCGGTGCCAGCGTACGTTTGGGTTATGTGCACCGCGGAATTGAGAAAGGCGTTGAATCGCGCAACTGGATCCAAAGCCTCTACCTGCTGGAACGGGTGTGTGGTATTTGCTCGCATATCCATGCCACGGCGTACGTGCTGGGGGTGGAGAAATTGGCCAACGTGGTTCCCTCTCCGCGGGCGCAGGCTATTCGAACCCTGATGTGCGAACTGGAACGCATCCACTCGCACCTGCTCTGGCTGGGTGTGGCTGCCCACGAAGGCGGCTTTGACACCCTGTTCATGTATTCGTGGCGCGACCGCGAAACCGTCATGGATTTGCTGGAAATGGTTTCCGGCAACCGTGTAAATTATTCCGCCAATGTGCTCGGCGGGGTCAAGTATGATATTCTGCCGGAGCAGGCGGATGCCATCCGGCGCGGGATGGATTTTCTCGATGATCGCACACATTATTATATGAAAGTGGTCACCACGGACGAGACCTTCCTTGGGCGGACGCGCCATGTGGGTGTGATGACTGCCGACCAAGCTGAATTGTTGGGCGCGCTTGGCCCCACTGCCCGCGCCTCCGGCGTTCAGCGGGATGTACGCAAGGATGCGCCGTATGCCGCTTACGATATGTTCCCCGTCAACGTCATGACCGATCAGCGCGGCGACCTGGAAGCCCGTTTTGTGGTGCGCATCAATGAATTGTTCGAAGCCTACCGCCTGGTGCGTGAGATCCTGGATCACATGCCGGAAGGCGAGCTGGCAGTGCGCGTGCCCCGCCGGGTGCCTGAAGGGGAGGTAATCAGCCGGGTGGAAGCGCCGCGCGGGGAATTGTTCTACTTCCTGCGCAGCACCGGTCTGGATACGCCGGACCGCATCAAGGTGCGCACGCCCTCCATGTGTAACTGGGCTTCAGTGATGACCCTGGCCGTCGGCCACAAGCTGGCGGATGTGCCGATGATCCTGGCCGGGATTGACCCGTGCTTCTCGTGCAATGATCGCATGGTCCAGGTCAGCCGGGGTGGGTCCTCCCAGACCTGGAGCTGGGAAGATTTACGTCAATATGGAATCGAGTATTACCGATGAACATTCAACCGATCCTCGCTCTCTTGATTTTTCCGGGCGGGCTGTTCTTGATGGCCTGCGGCCTGGCGTATGAGTGGGCTGACCGCAAGCTGGTGGCTCGTTTCCAGAACCGGCTGGGCCCGCGCTGGTTCCAGCCCCTGGCGGACGTGGTGAAGCTGCTCTCCAAGGAGGAGGTTGTTCCGCAAGGCGTGCAAAAGGCGTTGTTCATTGGTTTGCCGGTAGCCGCCCTGGCTGCGGCCCTGACGGCCGCCCTCTATGTGCCCCTGGCTGGTTTTCAGCCTGCCTATACCTTCACCGGGGATTTGATTGTTACGCTTTATATGCTCGGCTTGCTCACCCTCTGTTTGGGATTGGCCGGCGCCAACAGCGTCAGCCGTTTCTCACTGATCGGGGCAACCCGTACCCTGACACAACTCTTTTCGTATGAAGCGCCGTTTCTACTGGCGCTGCTCGGCCCTGCGATAGCCGCCCGAACCTGGCAGATCGGGGCCATCAATCAGTATGCCGGTGAACATACCTGGCTGATCCTGACGCAACCGGTTGGCTTCCTGGTCGCCCTGGTCGGGTTGATGGGCAAACTTGAGCTGCCGCCGTTTGATGCGCCAGAAGCCGAGACGGAAATCGTCTCCGGTGCGTTGACCGAATACAGCGGCCGCGGCCTGGCGCTTTTCCGCCTGGGGAAGAACGTTGAACTGGTGATTGGCCTGACCCTGGTTTCTGCTTTTTACCTGGGTGGATTGGCCAATCCCCTGGCTTTTCTCCTCAAGACAGCGGTCTTATTGTTGGTTATGGCGGGCCTGCAATCCCTGTTTGCCCGCCTGCGCATTGATCAAACCGTGGGCCTGTGGTGGCGGATAGGCGCGCTGCTGGCCCTGGCGCAATTACTGGTGCTCGTGATTATCCAGATGGTCAGGTGAAACCATGAAGATTGGAACGATGATCAGTGACATTGTGAAGTCTTTGTTCAAGCGGCCGGCCACGGAGCGTTATCCAATTGAGCGGCGCCCTGCGCCAACCCGCCTGCGCGGAAAATTGGTATATAACCCTGAAGGCTGCACCGGCTGTCAATTGTGTGTCAAGGACTGTCCGTCGGATGCCATTGAAATCCTGGTAGTCGATAAGGTCAACAAACGATTTGTGATGCGCTACCACGTGGACCGCTGCACTTTCTGCGAGCAATGTGTTTTGAATTGCCGGTTTAAGTGCCTGGATATGTCCAATGAGGAGTGGGAACTGGCCACCACCAAGAAGCAACCATTTGAAGTTTATTACGGCAGGGAGGAAGATGTCCGGGCAATCCTGGACCGGGGCGTTAGCACAAGCTCTCGCGAATAAAAGAAAGCCGCCAGTCAGGGTAGCCCTGGTGGGGGTGGGCAATGAACTCAACGGCGATGATGCAGCCGGCGGAGAGGTAATCCGCCGGCTGAGTCGCTGTCTGCAACCAAGCGGGAATCTTCTCCTTCTGGATGCAGGTTCTTCGCCGGAAAATTTCAGCGGCCCGCTGCGCCGGTTGCAGCCAGACTGGCTGATTTTCATTGACGCTGCCTGGATGGACGAACCGCCCGGCACAATCCGATGGGTGGAAATGGACGAGGTGGATGGCGTCAGCGCAGTCACCCACGGCCTGCCGGTGACGATGTTGGCCGGTTATTTAATGGCTGAGACGGATTGCCGGGTGGGCTTGATCGCCATCCAGCCGGCCAGCCTTGAATTTGAGTCGAAGCTGACACCTGCTGTGGGTCAGGCTGTGGATGAGGTAATTGAGGGTTTGTTCCGTCTCTTCTCTGGCTGCGATTCGGGATAAAAAGCATACTATTCAGGTGATTTTTGATACATGGAGAACGCTTTGAACGGCCTAAAATGATGCGAATGTATATCCATTTTAGGAGAGGGTTTAATGACGGTTCATTCTGAGGAAGCGCAAAGAGATAAAAACCAAGCGGCTTTGACATCAGTGGTCGCAGCGATTGGGCTGACGACATTCAAGATTATTGTTGGCCTCTTGACCAATAGCCTGGGCATCCTGGCGGAGGCAGCCCATTCCGGGCTGGACCTGGTGGCTGCCCTGGTCACATTCTTTGCAGTGCGATTTTCCAGCAAGCCGGCGGATAAGGAACACACCTACGGCCACGGGAAAATCGAGAACCTTTCGGCGTTATTTGAAACCCTCCTGCTCCTCACTACCTGCGTTTGGATTATTTATGAAGCCATCCAGCGCCTATTCTTCAGGCCGGGCGTGGAAGTGGATCCATCCATCTGGGCATTCATCGTCATGGGAACATCCATTGTGATCGACCTGGGACGTTCGCGCGTGCTTTACCGGGCAGCAAAAAAGTATAACAGCCAGGCCCTGGAGGCGGATGCGCTGCATTTCAGTACCGATATCTGGTCCTCCAGTGTAGTGATTTTCGGGCTGGTTTGCGTTTTACTTTCACGCCTGGTTCCCGGTCTCTCATTTTTGAAATATGCTGATGCAGTTGCCGCGCTCGGGGTGGCATTAATCGTCATCTATGTCAGCATTGAGCTGGGAATACGCACCATTCGCGGCTTGCTGGATACTGCGCCCAAAGGCCTGGCCGAGCAAATCAAGGCAGCCTTTGAAACCGTCCCGGGCGTGGAGGATTGCCACAACATTCGCATTCGGGCCAGCGGCGCGCATACTTTTGTGGATGTGCACGTGGTTGTGGATGGAGACTTGCCCACCCGCGAAACGCACGCCCTCACAGAGTTGCTGGAAAAGAAGGTGGATGAGCTCTCGCCAGGTGCGGATGTAACAATCCACGTTGAGCCCTGCTAGCATGTGGATGGAAATAACAGAGACAAACCCCTGGAGAAGCCCAAAAACCTCCAGGGGTTTTTGTTTTTCCCAATCACCTGGTGTTCTTTACACCATCCCTTGAAACGGCTAAAATACGAGGAATATCAGGCAGGTACGCGTGAACGAACTCACTCAACTATTCAAGGCCATTGAATCAGGAAACATGGATCAGGTTGAACGATTGATCGGAGCCGATCCAGATTTGAGACGCGCCAGGAACCAGCTCGGCGTTTCTGCAGTATTGTGGGCTTTATACAACGGTCAGGCAGCCATTGCGGGGCGCCTGGCAGAGGGACGAACCGATCTGGATGTTTTTGAAGCGGCTGCGCTGGGCAGGGTGGAGCGCCTGGCTACCTTATTGAAAGAAAATCCGGAAAACGCCAATGCCTGGGCCGTGGATGGATTTCAACCGCTAGGGTTGGCCTGTTTCTTTGCCCAGCCAACTGCTTCAAGACTTCTGTTGGAAGCCGGAGCCAAAGTTGATAGTCCGTCCCGCAACAGGTCTGCAGTGATGCCGCTCCATTCAGCAGTTGCTGCCGGACAACTGGAAATTGCCCGCATTTTGCTGCGCCACGGGGCGCCGGTTAATGCCCGGCAGGCACAAGAATTTACACCCTTGCATGCAGCAGCCCAAAATGGCCAAGTGGACATGGTGAACTTACTTCTTGTCTACGGGGCGGATGTGAATGTCACCGCAGCCAACGGCAAATCCCCGCTGGATCTTGCGCTTGAGGGTAATCACACAGAGGTAGGCGAGCAGTTGAAGCAAGCTGCCACTGCCCACCGGGTGATCCTTCGCCCTTATGATCCGCTCTGGCCGGTTCAATTCCGCCAGGAGGCCGCGCGCTTGTTGCCGCTGTTTGAGCCGCTGCTTGGAACGATTTACCACATCGGAAGCACCTCGGTGCCCGGCTTGCTGGCCAAACCCACGATTGACATCTTGATCGAAGTGACGGACATCTTCAAGGTTGATGCCCTGAATGCGGCCATGGCGGATTTGGGTTATGAAGCACGAGGCGAATATGGCATTCCTGGAAGGCGATTCTTTGTCTGCAGCGAAAGAGGGCTGCGCCAGTTTCATGTGCATACGTATGGTACTGGTAATCCTGAAATTCAGCGGCATGTGGGCTTTCGGGATTACCTGATCCGCCACCCGGAATTTGCGAAACGGTATGCTGATTTGAAAGAAGAATTAGCATTGCGTTTTGTTTTGGATAGGGTGGCATACACGGATAATAAATCAAGTTTCATTCACGAGGTCGACCGTCTGGCCACGGAGGAAGGAAATAGGTAAATGACGCAAGTAAAAACTGTGGCGGTAAGCTGCCCAAAATGCAAGGCAGACCAGGAAATGAAGGTTTGGGATGCACTGAATGCCACCCTCAATCCGGCGGAGAAAGCCCTACTTTTTGAAGGCCGGATGAACGTGTTCGTTTGCCAAACCTGCGGACACAAAGCCTTGCTTTCCGTACCCCTGCTGTACTACGATATGGAACGTGTGTTTGCCGTGTATTATTTCCCCGCAGAGTACGTGAATGATGATGATTTCATCCGCAACTGGGTGACGCCGGAAGCCCACCTGCGTCTACCGCAGATCCCCCAGGACCAGGTACCTGAATTCATGGCGGATCCGCATATTGTTTTCAGCATGCAGGAATTGTTGAATTATGTTTTGTTTCGTGAACGCGTGGCGGATTTGCACCGCCAGGAGCAAGAATGATTGACCCGCACCTTCCTTTGATTGACCTGCACCGCCACCTGGACGGCGCTGTCCGCCTGGAAACCATCCTTGAGCTTGGACGCGCGCATAACCTGCCCCTGCCTGCCTGGACGCGGGAGGAATTGCGACCGTACGTGCAGGTGACCACTCCCAAACCCGGCGTCATGGCTTTCCTGGAGAAATTTGAATGGATGACCGGCGTCTTGGTGGATGAGGAAGCTTGCCGCCGGATAGCATACGAAAATGTTGAGGATGCTCAACGAGAAGGGATCGATTACATTGAGCTGCGTTTCAGCCCGTATTTCATGTCACTAGCGCACGGATTGAATCCAACGGGCATCACAGCCGCCGTGGCGGATGGCGCGGCTGCAGGTCAGCGCGATTTCGGCGTGCGAGTGAACCTGATCGGCATCATCAGCCGGACTTACGGTGTGGAAGCTGGTTTCAAGGAACTGGATGCGCTGCTGGCCAACCGCGATGCCATTTGCGCTCTTGACCTGGCAGGTGACGAGGTTCGCTGGCCGGCTGAGCTCTTCAAGGAACACTTCAGGCGCGCCCGGGATGCCGGCTGGCATATCACCGTCCACGCGGGAGAAGCGGCCGGGCCGGAAAGCATCTGGCAAGCCCTGGACTTGCTGGGGGCAGAGCGGGTGGGGCATGCGGTTGCCGCCCCGCAGGATGAGCGGTTGATGCAGGAATTGGCCAAACGGCAAATTCCAATAGAATGCAACCTCACCAGCAACGTCCAGACTTCCACGGTGGCGGACTATGCGGTTCATCCTCTGCGCCAGTTCCTTGAATATGGTATTCCGGCCACCATCAACACCGATGATCCCGGGATCAGCGGGATTGATTTACCCTATGAGTATGAGATGGCAACCCGCGCAGCCGGCCTTTCGGAAGCGCAGGTTCGCCAGGCGCAGCTGAACGCGCTGGAGGCTGCCTTTTTATCGGTCTCTGAAAAACAGGAATTGTTCCAGAAAAAGGGGAATCCAAAATAAGATTCGACGGATTCAGTCCATTAAACCTTGTCAGGCTGCGGGGGCTTTGGTATAATCTCGTCGCTTGTAAGGCAACTTAATAATTTAGCCGCCGACGTAGCTCAAACGGCAGAGCAACCGCCTTGTAAGTGGTAGGTTATGGGTTCAATTCCCATCGTCGGCTCAGTTGCAGGTTGGTGAGTGAGATGGTCAGTTAGCTGAGCGCCTCACTTGCGGGCCCACAACGACCCGAAAAATGGACGGTTACCCAAGTGGCCAACGGGGACTGACTGTAAATCAGTTGGCGGAACGCCTTCGGAGGTTCGAATCCTTCACCGTCCACTTTCTTGTGCCAGTTGGTACAAGATTAATAAGCGAACAGGCAAGCCCTCATAGCTCAGTTGGTAGAGCGCGCCCTTGGTAAGGGCGAGGTCATGGGTCCGAATCCCATTGAGGGCTCTTTTTGCCAAACGCAACGATTTGATCATGAACTGATGTACGCAGTACGAAGGAGATAAAGAATGGCCAAGCAGAAATTTGATCGATCCAAGCCCCACCTGAACGTGGGCACGATGG
>CAYOOA010000017.1:0-37784 GCA_964405455.1 uncultured Anaerolineaceae bacterium
ACCATCCTTTGCGGATTGGCATCCGTTCCATGCCCCAGACCTGCCATGCCGTTCCTCAAAAACCCAGAGATGGTCTAGACTGCGATTGAGCCAGGCCACAACGATTCACCGACCAACCCCTACACGTGCGCCGTAAGGGCGGGTCGCGCAGCACCCCCTTGGGGGTCCGCGCAGACAGCAGATTAACCCCATAGATGCCCAGACCCGCCCGGGAAGCCGCCAATCGATGCGGATCTGGTTTTGAATGAATCAGGTGGTATTGATTTACTTGACCTTGCGTTGCGATAGAAAATCATCATTACATAAAGAAAAAGTACGCTCAGAATTGAGCGCATTCCATAATATTTAGCCACAATTCATGATTTACCTATTGAAAAAAAAAAGACGTAAAATGTTTTCTATAAGGTGGAAAGATAAAGAACAGGAAAGGTTTCCAGTTAACAACAGGTGACAAATAATCAAAGTCGATCCTAGCTAGGGAGGTTGCAAATGGTTGATCAATGGGAGTATAAAGATTTCTTCTGGAGAGTTCCTGAAATGGAACAAGTTTCTGTAACTGTAGATTTACTGACCCAAGCTAGAATAGAGTGGTGGTCAGAATCTAAATCATACATCATGCGCGAAATACAAAAATGGTTGGATGAGGGATGGGAACCTATGACTCAAATCGGTCCTGATTGCTGGGAAATGGAAAAATCGTCCATTTCAAATACCAGCAAATGGGGCCCATTGGCTTGGATGATTTGGTTTATTGGTCTTATAGCAACATTTGGCCTTGCAATTTTCATGCTATTCGGGAAAACTGAGGTATACAAACCTACTGCTTTTCGAGTTCAGATGAAGAGAAGAAAGGCGTAGAGGTTTTTACAGCAAGCATAGCTGGTGATTGGTTGGGAAAGACCTGATAGTGCAACCTCTCAGATTGGATTTGCCTGAGCAAAGAACTTGGACCTTGGATGAAGCGAAATTCCCTCTTGTAAATAACATTTATATATAAGATAATAGACAATAAACGTCTATTATCTTATATGAAATCAAACATTCTTACCTCCCTGGATTCCCTGCCCTACTTCACCATTGAAGCGGTCAAGCAGCTTCTTGGCGATGAAGCTGTAGCAGCCGGCACGATCCGGACTGCCCTCTACCGCTGGATGAAGGCCGGGCGCATCCTCCAGTTGAAGAAAGGCGTGTACATGACGCGCCGCTTTTTTGAACGCCACCGGGCGGAGGCTGATTTTGCGCCCATGGTCAGCACGATCTTGATCCCGCAATCCTACGTGTCCCTGGAGTATATCCTGCAGCTCAGTGGCATCCTGACGGAAGTGACCTACCCGGTCTCTGCGGTCACCCGCAAACAAACCCGCGCCTTTGAAAATCCACTGGGCACATTCACTTACCGCAACATCAAGGCGGAGCTTTACACCGGCTTCACCTTCTCCGAGTACCAGGGCATTCCCATCGCCCGGGCGACGGCAGCCAAGGCGTTGTTTGACTTCTTCTACCTGCGCCCCTGGAAGGCCAGGCCCCGCTCGGCGGGTTATGATCTGGCGGAAGACCTGCGCTTGAACCTGGAGGACTTCTCCGCAAGCGAGCGGGAGGAGTTTGCGGCTTTCGTGGCGTTGAGCCAAAGCAAAAAGATGGATCAAATTCTGGCAATCCTGGAGAGGACAACATGGCGACTTTAATCCAGCAGATGCAAAACCTCCTATCCCAAAAAGATCCTCTCCTGCCCAACGAGACGAAGCGGGTGATCCTCAAGGAATTTCTGCAGGCCTACACGCTGGATTTTTTGTACAACCACCCGCTCTACCGCCGGCTCAATTTTTACGGCGGTACCTGCCTGCACGTCATCTACGGCTTGAACCGCCTCTCCGAGGATCTTGACCTGGATAACACTCCGGGGATTGACCTGTCCAACCTGGAACAGGACCTTCTGACCTTCTACCAATCCCAGGTGGGCGTGCCCGACGTAAGCGCCAAAACCCAGGTCGGGGAGTGGGGTGTGCGGCGCACGACCCTGAAGTTCCCGCTGCTGTATGCCCTGGGCCTGACCACCCACGCCAATGAGCCGCTCCACCTGAAGGTTGAGGTCAGCCAGCATCAGCAGGTGTCCGTGGTGCGCCGCACGCCCGTTTTGCTGTATGGCCGGAGTTTTGTGGCCGCCCATTTTTCGCTGGAAACGATGATGGCCGGGAAGATGCTGGCCTGCCTGGAGCGCAACTTCCAGAAGGGGGCCGGCGCGCTGGTCAAGGGGCGGGATTTTTATGACCTGCTCTGGTTTATGCAACAGAAAATCCGTCCGCTGGAGGAAAAGCTAGCCCGGGACGGCCGCCAACCGTATACGTTGCAATCGGCGCTGCAAATGATCTCTGAAAAGGTTGCCGGCATAAAGACAGCCGACCTAGCGGAGGATTTGCTGCCCCTGTTTGAGCAGCGGTCGTTCATCAAGGCTTGGCTGGAAGGCTTCCAGGAGAATTTCAGGGATTATTCCAAGTACCTAGCGGGGGAGTGAGCGGAAGGGCTGGTTGACAAGGCACTTAACCACAGATTACACAGTGATAATCGTAGGGTCGACGCATCCCGCAGGGGGTGCTTCGCGAGCGTCGACTCTACTTATACCCCTCCGTAAGCGCGGTAGAGGCGGGTCCCCGCAGACAGCGGATTAACCCCATAGATATCCAGACCCGCCCGGAAAATCGTGTAAACCGGGATGAACCTTGAATTAATAGAACAATTCATCTATAATTTACCCATCCCATCTCAAGGCTCTCCCCATGATCGAACTCTCCCTGCCGCAGGCGCGCCGATTTCTCCTTACCCAGCAATTCCTTTACCCGCCGCGTTCGCTGCGCGGACCTGAAGACGCGCTGCGCATCTTCGAGCGCCTGGGCTGCATCCAGTATGACCCGGTGGACCAGGTGGGCCACAACCCGGAGCTGGTGCTGCAGGCCCGCCTGGCGGGTTACACGCCGGCCCTGCTCAACGACCTGCTCTACTCCTCCCGCCAGTTGTGGGACGGTTTTGACAAAGTGATGTCCATCTACCGGGCGCAGGACTACCCCTATTTCACCCGCCTGCGCGAGCGGATGAAGACGCATCACTGGGGGCGCGAAATTCCACCGGAAGATGTGACCAACATGGTACTGAACGAGATCCGCAGACGCGGGCCGCTTTCCTCGATCGATATCGAACACGAGGCGCGCGCCGATTGGCACTGGGGCGGGACGCGCCTGGTGCGGGTGGTGCTGGAAGCGCAGTACGGCATGGGACGGCTGGGCATCCACCACCGCGTGGGGACGCGGCGCTTCTTTGACCTGGTGGAAAACCTGCTGCCGCCGGAGATTTACGCCGCGCCGGATCCGCATGCCACGCTGGAGGAACACCAGGACTGGCACACCCTGCGCCGGGTGGGCGGGCTGGGGTTGGCCCATCCCGGGGCGGGCGAGCAGTGGCTGGGCATCTTCGGCAGCAAGGCGCCGGAGCGCCAGGCCTCCCTGCAGCGCCTGCAGGAGAAGGGCGAAGTGCTGCCCGTGCAGGTGGATGGGCTGAATCGGCACACCTTTTACATCCGCCGGGGAGACGCTGCCCTGCTCGATGAGATCGATTCACCTCCCCCTGCGCCGCGCCTGGCTTTCATCGCCCCGCTGGATAACGTCCTCTGGCACCGCGACCGGCTGCGCTGGCTGTTCAACTTCGATTACATCTGGGAGGTGTACAAGGTGGCGGAGACGCGCAAGTACGGCTATTACGTGCTGCCGGTGCTCTACGGCGACCGTTTCATCGCCCGCCTGGACCCGGCCCTGGACCGCAAGGCGAAGCGCTTTACCCTGCGCAACTGGTGGTGGGAGGAGGGCTTTACGCCGGATGAGGGGCTGCTACCTGCGCTGGAAGAGGCGCTGGGCGAGTTCCTCAATTACCTGGGCAACCCGGCCTTTGTGCTGGGCGAGGCGGTGGCAAACGACCCTGTGTTGGCGAAGATAAGACTTAACCACAGATGACACAATATGCCCCCAAAGGGGTGGATTACACATATGAAAAGCGGAGAATAGTGACCAACCATAAGTTTGCCAGGCTGTTACCAACCACACAAAACGATGGTGTCATACTGCACGGTTTGCGCCCATTGGCGAGCGAAGCGCACGATGTGGGCCCTTGGCCAAGCATCTTCCTGACAGACCCTTCGCTACCGCTCAGGGTGACAATTCGTCATAATAGAATAGTTTCTCGCGTTTCCCGTGAGCCCCATTTATTCTGTGTATGGATTACGAAAATCAGGCCAAAAAACAGAAATTTTCAAGATTTCTGTTTTTTTGTTGGGGGATAATGATGTCAGTTTATAAGGATTAACTAAGAGCTTAAGTCATTACAACAAACAACTGATTGCGTTCCAGGTGAGGTGGGCCGAACACGACGCCTGGTAGGGGCGAAGCAGCCGGGAATTTGCGAGTCCAGCAAAGATTTACATTATTCCGGCCGCTTCGCCCCTACGATTGACCTCTAAGAAGAGAAAACTGATAGTTGACAAAACCCGTCCGATTCTATATAATCCAATTAAATTTAGGATAACCTAAATAATATTTTAGGAGTGCAATGAGAACCGAGGCGGACGAGAATTATCTTAAGGAGATTTATGCCCTGGAGCAGGAGCAATCGCCGGTTTCCACCAGCAGCCTGGCCCGGCGCTTCGGTTTCTCCCCCGCCACCATCACCGGCATGCTGAAGAAGCTGCACGCCCTCGGCTGGGTGGAGTACGAGCCCTACCAGGGTGTGACTCTGACTGAAACCGGCCGCCGGCTGGCCCTCAAAGTGCTGCGCCGCCACCGCCTGATTGAAACCTTCCTGGTGCAGGTGCTGCATGTTCCGTGGGAGCAGGTGCACGGCGAGGCCGAGCGGCTGGAACACGCTGTTTCGGATACCCTGGAAGAGCGCATCGACGACCTGCTGGGGCATCCTACGGTCGACCCGCACGGCTCGCCCATCCCGCCGCGCGGCGGTGAAGCGCTGGGCGTTTCTCCCCGGCTGCGCCTGGCGGATTTACCCGCCGGGGCCCGGGCGGTCATCGCCGAGGTCAACGACCGGGATGCCGCGCTGCTGACCCGCCTGCAGCAGGCGGGTTTGCAGCCCAATGCGGCTTTCCAGGTGGAGCGCGTGGAACCGCTGGACGGCCTGGTGACCATCCGGGTGGGGCAGCAAACCTGCACGTTTGGACCAGCCGCAGCCGGGCAGATCTTCGTCCGACCGGTGGATGAAAAGAAATAATGGGAATGGAATATGGAAGATATCAAGCCGATTGAAACACAAACAGAAGAATTAAGCGCCGAAAGGGCGGAAACAGCCCGGCCCGCTGCCGAGCCATCCTCCGCGGCTGCGGCAGCCGGAGAGCCCTCCGCGCTGGTCGAGGTGGAAATGGAAGGCGGGATCGGGGCGGCGGACGTGGGTACGGTCACGGCCGCCAACGAAATCCTGGAAGGCCGCAGCAAAAAGAAGGGCCTGCTGAAACTGCTGCCCTTCATGGGGCCGGCCTTCATCGCCGCCGTGGCCTACGTGGACCCCGGCAACTACGCCACCAACATCCAGGCCGGGGCGCAATTTGGTTACCAGTTACTGTGGGTGGTGTTCGCCTGCAACCTGATGGCCGTGGTGATGCAAACCCTGGCGGCCAAGCTGGGCATCGCCACCGGCAAGAACCTGGCCGAGATGATCCGCGACCATTACCCGCACTGGGGCGGCGTGGCCATGTGGGTGATGATGGAAATCGTCGCCATGGCCACCGACCTGGCGGAATTTTTGGGCGCAGCCCTGGGCATCTACCTGCTCTTCCCGCGCCTGTTCGGGGGCATCAGCAACCTGACCGGCCTGCCGGTGCTGCTCGTGCCGGCCATCCTGATGGGCCTGCTGACCTTTGTCATCCTGCTGCTCGAACGGCGCGGCTTCCGCCCGCTGGAGGCGGTCATCTCCGGCTTCATCGGCGTGATTGCGATTTCGTACATCGTCGAAACCATCCTGGATCGGCCGGATTGGGGCCTGATCGCCTTTCATTCGGTGGTGCCGCAGTTCTCCGGCACGGAGAGCGTCCTGCTGGCGGCCGGCATCCTGGGCGCCACGGTCATGCCGCACGCCATCTTCCTGCACTCCGGCCTGACGCAGGGGCGCATCCGCACCCGCAACCCCGAAAAGATGAAGCGCCTGTTCCGCTACGAAACCATTGACGTATGGGTGGCCATGGTCGTAGCCGGCCTGGTCAATGCGGCCATGCTGGTCATGGCGGCCTCCGCCTTTCACGTCCAGGGCATGACCAATGTCGGCACCATCGAGGAAGCCTACAAGACCCTCACCCCGCTGCTGGGACCGGCGGCAGCCACCCTGTTTGCCGTCTCTCTGCTGGCCTCGGGGCAATCCTCCTCCACGGTGGGCACCATGGCCGGGCAGATCATCATGCAGGGCTTCATCCACCGCAAGCTGCCCATGTGGGTGCGGCGGGTGATGACCATGCTGCCGGCTTTCGTGGTGATCGGCTTCCGGCTGGACCCGACCCGCACCCTGGTCATAAGCCAGGTGGTGCTCTCCTTTGGCCTGCCCTTTGCCATCATCCCGCTGGTGGTGTACACCTCCCGCAAAGAGGTCATGGGGGTGCTGGTCAACCGGCGCGGCATGACAATTGCCGCTTCCATCATCGCAATGATTGTGGTTGCGCTCAACATCTTCCTGCTGATTCGCACGATTTTCTACGGAGGTTAGCCATGTTCAAACGAATTCTTGTACCCCTGGATGGATCGGAACTGGCTGAATCCATTCTGCCCCTGGTCGGGGATGTGGCCAAGCGATTTCAGTCCACGCTGATCCTGTTTCACGTGCTGGAAAAGGATGCTTCGGGAACCATCCACGGCCAGCGCCACCTGGCCCACCAGGACGAAGCCTGTGAATACCTGGGCGGATTGGCCCAGAAATACATTGCCGAAGGCATCCCCGTGGAAAGCGAGGTGCACGACAACCCGGCCTCGGATGTTGCCCGCAGCATCCGCGAGCACGCCCGCGAACTCAAGGCGGACCTGGTAGCCCTGTGCGCCCACGGCCAGGGCGGCCTGCGGGATCTCGTGATTGGACCAATCGCCCAGCAGGTCATCCAGCAGGAGGATATCCCCGTCCTGTTCATCCGCCCGGAACCGGGCGGCCAGCCTCCCCGCGGCGAGTGGAAGAACATCCTCGTTCCGCTGGACGGCAACGAAATCCACGAAGCCGCCCTGCCTGCGGCCCAGGCGGTGGCGGAAAAGTTCTCCGCCAACATCCGGCTGCTGACGGTTGTGCCGGTTGCCGGGACGCTGCCCGACCGGGAGTTTGCCATTGGCTGGCTGCTGCCTGGCTCCACCACCATGGCGCTGGATTTTGCCGCGGACGAGGCGAAGGAATACCTCGAGCGGATCACCGGCCAATTGGTTCGCAAGAGCATTTCCGCTTCCGGCATTGTAAAGCGCGGCGAGGCGGTTGTGCGCATCCTCGAGACGATTGAAAAAGAGCAGATCGACCTGGTGGTGGTGGCCACCTACGGCCACCGCAACATTGACGCTTTCTGGGAGGAGAGCGCCACGCCGCGGGTGATGGCCAAATCCCCGGTGCCGGTGCTCTTCGTCCGCCACGCCCGGTAGCAGATCCATAATAAGCTTGACCGGCTGCAGTCCACCCTGCGGCCGGTCTTTCTTTTAGGCGGATGAGAAAGGCGGGAGACGGGGGCTTTGTGCTATACTTAACCTGGTTTGATGTGGATTGTTCATTGAATTATCCGGAGGGAACGTGATGAAAACTTTGTTGATTTTGCGCCATGCCAAGTCAAGCTGGAAACATCCCGAACTGGCGGATCATGAGCGGCCGCTCAATAAGCGCGGCAAAAAAGATGCGCCCTACGTGGGCCAGATGCTGCTGGACCGGGAACTGGTGCCGCAGCGCATTCTTTCCTCCACGGCCGTGCGCTCCCGCCAGACCGCCGAGGCGGTTGTGGAGGCCTGCCATTATGCGGGGACGGTTGATTACCTGGACGCGCTCTACATGGCTGAACCGCAGGCCATCCTGGCTGCCCTGCGCAGCCTGCCGGATGAGGTTGAACGAGTGATGGTTATTGGTCATAACCCCGGTTTGGAGGGGATGGTCCAAATGTTGTCTGGACAGATTATTGCGCTGCCCACCGCTGCCCTGGCGCACCTATTCCTGCCGGTTCAAACCTGGCAGGCAGTGACGCTGGAAACCGGCGGTGAGCTGGTTGAGCTTTATCTTCCGAGCCCGGCGGAAAAGGTTGAGCAAAAACCTACCCAACAGGAGCCTAAACCCAGGGATAAGAAATCCAAGGAGAAAGCTGAAATGGGAGACAAGAAGAAAGATAAGAAAGATAAGAAAGACAAGAAAGAAAAGAAAGACAAGAAGGAGAAAAAGGAAAAGAAGTAGCCTTTTTCCCGGGCTGCCGGGCAGCCCTTCATCCCATTTCGGAAACAATCGGGAGGTTGGTATGCAGGAAGTGATTGAATCAGCCTTCACTGAAAAGGTTTTGAAATCAGCCTTGCCGGTGATGGTGGAGTTTGGCGCCGAATGGTGCGGGCCGTGCAAGCGCCTGGAGCCGGAGTTGGAAAGGCTGGCTGCGGAGTGGGCTGGCAGGGTGGTTTTAATGCATGTTAATGTAGACCAGGCACCCAGCCTGGTGACTTCCTTTGGTATTATGGGCGTACCGACCGTCATCCTTTTTGTCAACGGCAAAGAGACGGCGCGTTTTTCCGGCCTGACCCCGCGGGATAAAATCATCCAGAAGTTTTCACCCCATTTGAACGGGAAATAATTCATGAGCCGCCAGACCCTGCCTTACGGCTTGTGGCCCAGCCCGGTCTCTCCGCTGATGGACGGCCGGCGCATCCGCCTGGAGGATGTGCAGTGGGCCGGCGACGGTCAGACGCTGGTCTGGCTGGAGCGGCGCTCCGGTCGTTCCCTGCTGGTGGTTAAGCCGCCGGATTCCGCCCGGTACGAACTGGACGAAGGTTTCCAGCCGGACGGGGGGCTGAGTTACGGCGGGGGCGACTTCACCGTGCGCGGCGACCTGATCCTGTTTGCCGACCGCAGCGGGCAGCTCGTCCGCCGCCGGATTGGCGCGGACCTGCCCAGCCCGATCACCCCGGCCGTGGGACGGGCGGCCTCCCCCTGCCTTTCGGCGGATGGGCGGAAGGTGGTGTATTGCTGGACGAACGGCACCCTCGACGGACTGGCCCTGGCGGATGTTTCCGGTCAGGATTGGCCGGTCAGGCTGCGCAGCAGCACGGGCTTTTTCATGCAGCCGGCCTGGCAGCAGTCCATCGGCCGCCTGGCCTGGATCGAGTGGGATGCGGGGTGCATGCCGTGGGATGAAACCCGCCTGATGCTGGCCCGCCAGGGCAGCACTGAATTCCTGGAAGAGGTCATCCCGCTGGTGGCGGGGCCGGGGTTGGTGGCCTGCCAGCCGCTCTTTTCACCGGACGGTAACTGGCTCAGTCACATTGAATCCAACGGGGAGTGGGAAGACCTGGTCTTGACCCATTTGCCCGATTTACAGCGCCGGGTGCTGGTGCACGGACAGGGCTTTCACCTGTGCGAGCCGGCCTGGGTGCAGGGTATGCGCACCTACGGCTGGAGTGCCGACAACCGGCGGATTTACTTCATCCAATATGCCAACAGCCGTGCCAGCCTGTGGGTGGTGGAAGAGGAAAGCGGCCTGCTCCGGCAGGTGGACACAGCCCCCTACACCTGGCTGCGGCAGCTTGCAATTGCGCCAGTCGGCGAGCAATTGGCCTTCCTGGCCGAGTCGCCCGCCGTCCCGCCGCGCATTATCCGCCTGGCCGAGGGCCGCATGTACGTGGAAGCACGCAGCCTGCCCGAAGCGCTGGGCCCGGAGTGGTTTGCCGGGCCGCGTTCCTTCAACTGGAGCGCGCCGGACGGCACAACCGTGCACGGCCTGTATTTTCCGCCCACCCACCCGCAGGCTTGCGGGGAGGGTCTGCCCCCGGCCATCCTGTCCATCCACGGCGGGCCCAGCTCCGAGGAGCCGGTCTGCTACAATCCGGAGGCGCTCTATTTCACCTCGCGCGGCTATGCCTTTGTGGAAGTGAATTACCGCGGCAGCAGCGGCTACGGCCGCTCGTATCTGCGAGCGCTTTACGGCCGCTGGGGCGAGGTTGACGTGGAGGATGCCGCCGGGGCAGCCCGCGCCCTGGTGGAGCAAGGCCTGGCCGACCCCGCGCGGATCGTGATCATGGGCGGCAGCGCCGGCGGGTACACCGTGTTGAATGTGCTCATCCACTACCCGGAGCTGTTCAAGGCCGGCGTGGCCCGTTACCCGGTCGGCAACCTGTTTACTGCCGACCAGGATACGCACAAATTTGAAGCCAATTACACCAACCTGCTGGTGGGAAAACTGCCCGCAGCAGCCGAAAAGTACCAGGCCTGGTCGCCCGCCCTGCACCTTGACCAACTCAGCCGGCCGCTGGCGATTTTCCAGGGCGCGGATGACAGGGTGGTGCCGCCCTCCCAGGCGGAGGAGATTGTCACCGCCCTGCGCATGAAGGGCATCCCGCACCTCTACAAACTCTACCCCGGTGAAGACCACGGCTTCCGCAAGACTGAAACCATCGTCGATTACTACGAATCCACCGAGCAGTTTTTACAGCAGCACGTCCTTTTTGCGCCCTGACCCATGAAACTGATCATCCAGATTCCCTGCTATAACGAAGCCGAGCACCTGGCGCACACCCTTTCCCTGCTGCCGCGCCAGTTGGACGGCGTGGACACGGTGGAAGTGCTGATCATCGATGACGGCAGCAGCGATGCCACCGTGGAGGTGGCCCGGGCAGCCGGGGCGGATCACATCCTGCGCCTGCCGCATCACACCGGGCTGGCCGGGGCGTTTGCCGCCGGGCTGGATGCCTGCACCCGCCTGGGCGCCGACCTGATCCTCAACACCGATGCCGATAACCAGTACAACGCCGGGGATATCCCGCGCCTGCTTGCGCCGCTGTTGAGCGGTGAAGCCGAACTGGTGATCGGCGACCGCGAGGTGATGCAGAATAAGGCCTTTTCGCCGCTCAAGCGCCGCCTGCAGCGGCTGGGCAGCCGGGTGGTGGGGGCAGCCTCCGGCCTGGCCGTGACGGATGCCACCAGCGGTTTCCGCGCCATGACGCGCGAGGTGGCCCTGCGTACCATCGTCCTCAGCCGCTACTCCTACACCCTCGAGACTCTCATCCAGGCCGGCAACCGCCTGGTGAAGGTGCAGTTCGTGCCGGTAGGTACCAACCCGCCGCGCCGCCCCTCCCGGCTGATGCGCGGCATGCCCGACTACCTGGCCCACTCCAGCGTCACCATCCTGCGCGCCTACACCCTCTACCGACCCCTGCGTGTTTTCACCTACGTGGGCGGCCTCCTCATCCTGCTCGGCCTGGCCCTGGCCATCCGCTACCTGGTGTTTTACTTCATGGGCAACGGTGCCGGGCACGTCCAGTCCGTCATCGTGGCGGCGGTGCTGCTCATCGTCGGCTTCCAGACCTGGTTGATCGGCCTGGTGGCGGATTTGATCAGTTTCAACCGCAAGATCCTGGAGGAGATTTTGTACCGGGTCAAGCGGGGGGATGGCAAAGAGGGGGAAGAGACCGAAGAATGAACTGGCAGGAAGCGCGGTTGGTACTGGCAATTGCCTGCCTGCTGCTGTTGCCAGGCTGGGCTTTCCTGGCGGTCAGCGGCTTGTGGCGGCGGTTTGCCACGCTGGTCCGCTGGATTGTGGCCGTTTCCTTCAGTGCGGCTTTCTTCCCTGTTCTCTATTACCTGGCCCGCGCCCTGCTGCCGGATTTGCGTATGGGGGTCAACAAGCTGGTTGTGCTGCTGGCTCTCTGTGCGCTGCTGATCGTGTTTTTCCTGCGCCGGGATTGGAAAGCCCAGTTTGCCTTTGACCGCTGGGAACTGGCTGCCCTGGCCGTATTTGGGATGACTCTCTTCACCCGCCTGTGGGTGGCCCACCTGCGGCCCTACCCGGCCTGGAGTGATTCGCTGCACCATACCTACCTGACCCTGCTGACGGCCGCGCACGGCCAACTGCCCTTTACGCTGGAGCCTTACGAGCCCACGCCGCTCAATATGTATCACCTGGGGTTATACGCCCTGACCGGGCCGACCATGCTGCTTTCCGGGGCACCGGCTCACTCCGCCCTGCTGTGGATGGCCCAGGTGCTCAACGGGCTGTGCGGGCTGGGTGTGTACTGGGTGGTGGACCGCCTGGCCGGGCGGCGCGGGGCTGTGCTGGCGGCGGCCGTGGTGGGTTTGCTCTCCTTCCAACCGGCCTGGTTTGTCAACTGGGGCCGCTTCACCCAGGTTGCCAGCCAGATGGTGCTGCTGCCGGCCTTGATGTTGAGCTGGCAGGCCATCCGCACCTGGCGCGAGGAGTGGCCGGCCAAACGCCTGGAAATCCTGGCGCTGGCCCTGGCCGGCGGACTGCTGACGGCCGGGGTCTTCCTGCTGCACTTCCGCCTGGCGGCGCTGTTCCTGCCGCTGCTGGCTGCAGCAGCCCTGTGGGAGTTGTGGCGCGGGCTGCGCACCCACCGCCTTGGGGTCACCCTGGCGGGCATCTTGGCCGTGGGCGGTACAGCCCTGCTGCTGGTGCTTCCGGCGCTCATCCCGGCCCTGCAGCGCTATGTTGAGGTAAAAACCTCGGCCGGGGTGGTGGCAGCGGAGTCCAGCGGCGAAGGCGCCTATTATTATTGGGATTGGAAAACCTTCACTCTCATCGGCGCGCAGTTGTGGATCTTCATCGGTGGCGGGGTGGGGCTGCTGCTGGGGGCCTGGCGCTCGCGGCGGTTGGTGATCCTGACTGTGTTCTGGCTGGCGGTGTTTGCTTTCTTTGCTTATGCTTACCGGTTGGGCATCCCCCTGTTGAATGTGACCAACTTCACCGGCTTTTTAATCTCCATCTCCTTACCGGTGGCGTTGCTGTGGGGGGCTGGCCTGGAGGGGTTGTGGTCGCTGCTGCCGGGCACGTGGCAAAACCGCCTGCAAGTGCCGCTGATTGGCCTGATCCTGGCAGCCGGCTACTGGGGTGGACATTACCGCGAAATCGGCCTGGAAGAATACCGGTTCTTTGTCACCCCGGCGGATGTGGCCGCCATGGGGTGGATCAACCAGAACCTGCCGCAGGATGCCGGGTTTGTGGTGAACACCATATACTGGAATGATTACATTCCACACGGCACGGATGGCGGATACTGGATACAATACTTCACCAGTCGAAAAACAACCACTGGAAGTATGTTGTTTTCACTTCAACTGGTGGAAGAGCGGCAATACACGCAGAAGATTAGCCGCTTGGCAGTCCAGTTGGAAACTGACCCCCAAGCCGCCCGGGCGTTGTGCGACGAAGGTTTTCATTATGTCTACATCGGAGCCAAACCCAACTTTGATGAAAGGGGTTTATCCCCAGAGATAATTTTGCATTATCCCGGCGCCCGACTGATTTACACTGCAGCAAATGTGTCCATCTTTCAGCTTTGTGATGTCCGTTGAGGTTTTGAACCATCGCCCGATGCGAAGGATGCTTTCGCAATGAAAGTCCTCTATTTTGGCACATACATTGCCGATTACAGCCGCAACAACTCCATGATTGGTGCTCTCCGAAGCGCAGGGGTGGAGGTGGTGGAATGTAATGAACCCCTGTGGTCGGGGATCGAGGATCGGGTTCAGGCGGTAAGCGGTGGCTGGGGTAAGCCGAGATTCTGGTTGCGGGTGTTGGGCACGTATATAAGGCTGATGGTCAAATATTTCAAATTGAAACCGCATTACGACATTCTGATTATCGGCTACCCCGGGCAATTTGATGCCCTGCTCGCCCGGCTGCTGGCCTGGTTCAAACACAAGCCCATGGTCTGGGACGTGTTCATGTCCATTTACTTGATCGCATGCGAGCGCGGCCTAGACAGGAGAAACGGTTTCATTATCCACTTAATGCGGTGGATTGAACGGGCAGCCCTACGGTTGCCGGACTTGTTGATTCAGGATACCAACCAGTATGTCGAGTGGCTGCACACCACCCATGGTATCCCGTCGGAGAGGTTTGCCCTAGTTCCCACCGGGGCAGACAACCGCATTTTTTTCCCAGACTCGGCCCCCGAAGAGATGTCCACGAGCAGCGATTTCTGTGTCACCTATCATGGGTCATTCATTCCCAACCACGGCCTACGGTATATCTTTGAAGCAATCCGCCTGCTCGGAAACCAATCGGGCATCCAATTTGAATTCATAGGCGAGGGGCCGGACCTAGCCTGGTGCCGGGAGTATGTCGCACAGCACGAACTCATAAACATCACCTTTATTTCCTGGCTGAGTAAGCCTCAACTGGTTAACCGGTTGCGCAAAGCTTCAGCCCTGCTGGGGGCATTTGGCGACACTCCCCAATCCCTAATGACCGTTCAAAACAAGATTTTTGAGGGGATGGCGCTCGGTAAACCAGTAATTTCTGGCGATAGTCCAGCCGTGCGCCAAGCTTTTGAACACGGTGTCCACTTATGGTTATGTAACCGGAAGGATCCGTCTGACCTGGCTGCGGCGATCCTGCGCTTGCAGTGCGAGCCAGATTTGCGGCACAAACTTGGTGAAAATGCGCTACACCTGTTCCAGTCGCATTACACCATTGAGCAATTGGGAATAGCGTACAAACAGCACTTGGAAAACCTATTGAAGCAGACACTGCAATGAAAAATCCACCACCTTCTTTCGGGTCGATCATCTCTCGTATCGCCCGTTCGCTATATTCCTTCCTGCTGTTCGGGGGGGCACAGGGTGCTGCCCAATTGGCTACCTTCATCTATAACATTATCATCGCCCGCTGGTTAGGTCCAGCGGAGTTCAGTATTTTTGCTGCTCTTTATTCTGTAGTCGGCCTTTCCTCAGTATTCATTAACTGGGGCTTGGATACCTGGTTACTGCATGAAGGCGGCAAAAACTCACAGCAGTTGAGCTCGCTGACCGCCCGGGTGGTACAAATCAAAATGGCCTTTGGTGCTGTCTGGGCGGTACTTTTGTTGTTGATTCTGCCATGGGTGCGTCCGGACCTTTTCTCCCTGTTGTTTGTGCTTGTGTGTGCGCTGGACCTGTGGATGGAGAGCCTGAACAACACTGCACTGACTGCCATGAATATTGGCAGAAAGATTCCGCAGATCTTCGTCTCGCTGGCACTCTCGCGCGGAGGGCGGTTGTTGGGGGCGGCCGGATTGATCTGGTTGAAGCAAGATTTCATCCTGTACTTCCTGTTGATCCGGTTTTTTTCCACCCTCCTTAGTCTGGCTTATTCTTGTCACGTGGTCCGGATGGAGGCTAGGCAAATCCTCATGAGCCCGCTGCGCCTCACTTGGAGGAAGGCTCTACCCTATGGGTTTTCAGATATGCTAACCCTAGTTTATGCCCAGATTGACACCACCCTGCTGGTCTTTCTGGCCGGAGATACAGCCGTCGGGTTCTATACCCCCGCGGTGGGTATGATCAATGGCCTTATCTCCATACTGGGGTCGGCGTTCTCGTTCTATCTGCCGCGGCTTTCCCGGCTTTGGCAGCAGGATCGGGATAAATACCGGCGGGCTTCAGGCTGGTTCATGGTGGGATTGGCCGGACTTGGGGTTGCCACCTTCTTGCTGCTACAATTGGGAGCGGACAGGATTATTCGAGTATTATTGGAGGAGCAATATGCGCCCTCGGCCGTGGTCCTGAAAGTGTTATCCTATGTTATCCTGCTTAAGTCCTTCTCATTCGGCTTTGCTGGTTTACTGGTTTCCTGCGGACGACAAAAAGACCGACTTATTCCTCAGGCTACCTCTGCCTTGGTGAATGTAATTCTGAATTCTATGTTGATCCCGATGTTGAATGTGATTGGTTCTTCCTTTGCTTATGTAGCCAGCGAACTCGTGCTGATGGTGGGGTACGGCCTGTTTTCAGCGCGCCAATCTGGGACATCTGATCAGCCTGCCAGTGATGGATGATATGACAATCAGAATTTTGCTGATCAACGTACATTCCACGAAGAATGCTGGAGACCTGGCGCTGTTGGAGATGGCCCTGACGCAACTGGGACAGGCATTTGATGCACCGGATTTCACGATTGTATCCAACTTTCCGCAGGAGGATTACTTTCAAGAGCATAACCTGCGGGTGGTTGCCTCCCCCTGGTGGATTTGCGGGCGGGGCAGGCAAGCTTCCAATGGGCGGCAGTTGCTCTCTTGGCTGCGGGGGTTGGCCGAAATCGGGGGATTGCGCCACCTTCACCTGGCGGGTGGCAAACCGTGGCGGGATTTGTTGCATGTCTATCAGCAGACTGATCTGGTGGTCGGGGTTTCCGGAAACCAGGTGCTGGCTTCGGGCAAATTCGGCTGGCCTTTCCCGCTGACGATGCTTTCCGCGGATCTGGCACACTACTGCAAAAAACCGTTCTACACCCTTCCCCAATCGCTGGGCCCATTTTACCGGGACTGGGAGAGGGGGTGGGTAAAAACCTCGTACGGTCGAGGGCGCCTGATCTTTGTGCGGGACGAAATTTCCCTGCATGTGATGCAAAAACTGGGTTTGTCGGTAGACCGGATTAAATATGCCCCCGATCCGGCATTCCTGCTTCCTGCTACTGAACCCGGGCAGGCGGAATTACTGCTGCGCAAGTGGGGATATCAGGAAGAACAGCCTGCTCTGGGTGTGACCGTGCTGCCAATGATGGGACGCTGGTTTGATTCCCGCACCCGGGAGACTTATTATGCTTCGCTGGCGGCTGTGTTGAGTCGGATGCACGCTGAATTTGGTATCCAGGTCTTTCTGTTTCCCCAGGTGTTTGGTCCCACCCAATACGAAGATGACCGCCACGGTGCAAGAAAGGTGATTGAGCTAGCCGGTGCGGATGCCGACTTCTTGCATCTAGTGGATGAAGGCCTCGCTCCGAATGTGCTGAAGGCCTGCTATGGGCAAATGGACTTGTTCCTGGCCTCCAGGCTGCATTCTGGCATCTTCTCGCTCGGCATGGGAATCCCCACCATATTCATTGGCTACCTGACCAAAACTCGCGGTATGCTCACCTCCCTGGGCCTGGCGGATTGGATGATCCAGATTGAGGAGATCCGCGAGGAAGATCTGTGGCAGAAAATGGCATGGGCCTGGAGCCAGCGGGAAATGATGAAACAGGAATTGGCAAACCGCTTGCCGGAAATCTGTCGGGCAGCCAGTCTGCCGGCCGTGGAAATTGCCCGGGAGTATCAACGTCATGGCGGATGAGCGTATCCGGGTGTTACAGTTATTCCAAACCTTTGACGTCAGCGGGGCGGAAAAATTCGCTATCGAACTGGCTCGTGCCCTGCCGGCGGATCAATTTGAAGTGAGCCTATGCGGCTTTTTTGAGACCGGCTCGGAGCTGGAGAAAAACTGGCTGATCAGCCTGGGCAACGAGGGATTTCGAGCTTTCACCTGCACCCGCTGGCAGGGCGACGGCCGATACCTTAATTTTTTCAACGGTTTGAAGGCGTTGCGCATTCAAGTCCAAACTGCAAGTGTTGATGTTGTTCACAGTCACTTTCAACTGGGCACTTGGGCCGGATTGAAAATGCGACGCATGGGCCTGGCCCGGCGGGTGGTGCGGACGGCTCATAACCCCATGAAATTTGAGTGGGCTTACGGTCGTCTGGTGGGATTGAAGCGCTGGCTTGTAGGCGGCTGGCTTTTTCCGATGTTGCTGGATGGAGAAACTGCCGTCTCCCGGCCGATTCTGGTTGAATTGCAGGCTAACCCCGGAAGAATTCTGGCCAGGCATGAGCCGGTGTTGACCTATAACTCTATTTCGTCGGAAACTATCCGCCGCGCCGCAGGTCTGCCACGGCTTGAACGGGATGCAGGTGTTTTTCGGATTGGCAGTGTGGGGCGGTTGACCTCGCAAAAGGGCTACCATGACCTGCTAGAGGCGCTGGCTGCCACCCACCAGCCGAACCTGCACCTGACCATCATCGGTGAGGGTGAGCTGCGGGCTGAGTTAGAAGCCCGGGCTCGCGAAATGGGATTGGTCGACCGGGTGGAATTTCCCGGACGGCGACTGGATGTACTGGAACAAATGAAAAACTGGGATCTTTTTGTGTGTTCCTCCCGTTGGGAGGGGCTGCCCACGGTGATCCTGGAGAGTATGGCCTGTGGCACACCCGTCCTGGCCACAAGCATTGAAGGTGTGACGGATATCATCCAGGATGGCGAAAACGGCTGGTTGGTTCCACCCGGCAATCCACAGGCGCTGGCTGATAAAATTGTGGAGATCCTGCAGGATCGCCCGGCGGCTGAAAGAGCTGCTCGGGAGGCCGCCCGACGACTGGAAAACTTCACCATTGCGAATGTGGCAAAAACCATGGCGCTACTCTACCGGGAGCTATTGCAGAACAGGAGAAAATCCTGATCTTATGAAAATTCTGCACCTGGTTCGATCATTGGATATTGGCAACCTGGCCGGAGGCGCTGAGAAGTTTGCCATGGTGCTCGGCATGGAGTTGGCCGCCCGGGTGGATCAGCAAATGTTCGGGGTGATGTATCAGACTGGATCAACAGTGGAATCCCAATGCCTTGAGCAATTGCGAAGCCGGGGTTGCGAGGTGGTATTCCTGCACAGGGGTCAAAAATTACAGGTCATGCGCAGTTTGTGGATCCTGGGAAGGCTACTGCGGGAATTTCAGCCGGATATTGTTCAATCACACAGCCAGATTGCTGGCTTGCTGATTGCCCTGATTGGCGGGCGGAGGTTCTTCTTTGTGCGGACTGTCCATACGGATCGAGAGTGGGGCAACCACCCTCTGGCCTGGGCTGCCCGGGCCCTGGCCACGGAATGGATTTTTCCCCTAGCCTGCGATGCCCAGGTGGCGGTCAGCCAATCCATCTTCAACCACCTGAAACATTCGTCGGCTGCCCGCTGGAGGCACAAGCCGATCCGTCTGATTCCCAATGCCCTGCCGATGGAATACGCCGACCAGCTTCGGCAGGCCAAAAGCCGGTTGTACCGGGAGCATTCGCAGATGGTGTTGGGGACGGCTGGACGGCTGACCCACGGCAAAGGGTTGGAGGACTTGCTGGCCGCTTTCCAGATCGTGCGCCAGTCGATTCCGGATGCACGGTTGTGGATCATTGGTGAGGGAGAATTACGCCGCCCATTGGAGGAAGGAGCCCAGGCGCTGGGGATTTCAAATGGGGTGGCTTTTTGGGGGCAGCAGGAAAAAATGCCGGAACTCTACCGGCAGATGGATTTGTTCGTCCTGCCTTCACTTTCGGAAGGATTGCCCACAGTCCTCCTGGAAAGCATGGCTTGCGGTACGCCCGTGATGGCCTCAAACATCCCGGGGGTGACGGATATTATTGAAGATGGCATAACGGGCTGGCTGATTCCGCCGCAAAATCCGGCGGCACTGGCTCAGGCTCTGGTGCAGCACCTGGCGGTGGATGCGGAGTATTTGCAGGTCGCCCGGGCAGCTATTCAACAGGCGGAAAAGTACTTAATTGCAGAAGTTGCCAGGCAATATCTGGACCTCTACTACTCCCGGAGATCCATTGACATTCTTCCAGTGCAACGGGAGAATTAACGAATGAAACAGAGGCGGAAGCTCAGCAAAGATAATGGAATCCTAATCCTGACACTGGCCATTTACATCCTGCCAGTGTATGCAGACTTAATTATTAACGGGTGGATGCGGGTTTTCTCGTTTTTCGCGGCAGATACCTTTTATTACCTGACGATTGCCAAAAACTATGCGGTGGCACGCCTGTTCACCTTTGATGGTGAGCACCTGACCAATGGGTTTCATCCGTTATGGCAGGTTTGGACCGGGATCATTTACACCATGGCCCGCTGGCTCCGGCTTTCGGATCCGGCCACACTGGTGGTGGTGTTATCGATTTCGTTGGCCTGCATTGCTGTCGCCATTTTTCTGGTTGGAAAAAGCTTTCAGAATCTCCTTGGCAAAATCCCGGTCTGGTTTCTGCTGTTGCCAGTGGGGCTGTATGCGATCCTGATGGCACCCATCCACCCGCGCTACGGCACGCTTTGGAGCTTTACCAACGGGATGGAGAGCGGGCCGTTGATTTTGTTTTATGCCTTGCTGGTCTGGCTGATGTCACGAGAAGGCTGGATGAAATCTATGCGGTCTGCTGTTCTAACCGGCCTCGTGCTGGGGGCTGTGGTGCTATCCAGGCTGGACCATATTTTTATTGTTCCGGCGATCGGGGCGGTTTGGGCGTTCCGGTTTGCAGTCGATCGTGATCAAAAATTGATTGCCAGGGTGGCTATTGCCTTGGGTATCGCTGGACTGATTGTTTCCCTGTACTTATTGACTAATCAATTGACGATGGGTATCTGGATGCCCGTCAGCGGAGCGGAAAAATCCACTTTTCCCAATGCACTTCCAGCCAGTCTTAAGCTGAAGGAACTCCAATACCTTTTACCACAATTTGGGCAGGATACATTTGGTGCCAATATCTGGCGCTATACTCAGATCATTTTTCCCCTGATGTTATCTATCCCTGTGCTTATTTATTCTGTGATTGATTACTGGAAGAACCAGAAAAACCGGTTCAAAAGCAGTATCTGGCTGACATCCTCGCTCACCTGCTTGTTGCTAGGGTTGTATAACTTTCTATATGTACCCACCCTTGACCAGGGCCACTGGTATTTTCCAGTATCCATCCTGTTCATGAGTATGGTGTTTGTCCAGTGGCTGACCCGGATTCGGCTATCCGCCAGAGCCGAACTTATTGTTGGAGTGACTCTGTTTTCCTTTTGTATTGGCTTCAATGCTTTTATCTATCACAGTACTACTTATAACTACCGTAATGTGTGGTTTTACCAGGAAGCCCA
Organism: uncultured Anaerolineaceae bacterium; assembly: GCA_964405455.1. Classification (GTDB taxonomy): domain Bacteria; phylum Chloroflexota; class Anaerolineae; order Anaerolineales; family Anaerolineaceae; genus CALESS01. The sequence continues at coordinate 20,888 of CAYOOA010000017.1, forward strand.
AAAGATCCGTGTCCACTATGCCGGACAGGAAATAAGGATGTTGGAATATGACGATGGCATCATCACTTACAGTACTGGCTTTACCGGCATGTCAGCCTTAGGGTTTTCCCTGGATGTCGAAGCACTCCAGGCGTTACGGGAGCATCGTTTGCTGGAACTGGCCTACCAGAGGGGATACCGTTACATTGCTTCGCACTATTATTTTCGTTACTCCGGGTTAACCAAGAACTCAACCCCCGATGAGATAAAAACATTCCTGTCTGGCCATGGTTTTATTGGCCCACAGGAAACTGCAGGCTTCAAATTTGTCATCGACTATGCATCCGATGACAATCAATTTGTCCTCATTCGCTATGAAAAAGAGTGATTAGAAATCCACACTCAATTCCCCAATATCCAGGATTTTTCCTGGCTCAACTTTCCAAACCTTGGCTTTTTCGGAATTCGGCTCACTAATGATCAAGTACTTTACTAGTGGATCTCCTAATACCAGCACAAATTCTCCAGGGGTAAGGTTTTCAAATACATAGTAACCATTCTCGTCGGATTCAGTACCCGGGCTTAACGCCTGGTCCAAAACATAAGATCCTTCTCCTGCATCGTTTCGATAGACCTCAGCCAGCCTCACCAGAATCCCGCTCATAGGTTTACCGTCTGTCGCATTGATCAAGCGGCCGGTGATGATTGCTTTATCCGCCGTTGGTGTAGAGATCGCCGGTTTTTTAGAAAAGCTCTGGCAGCCAACAAGAACCATAACGGCCAAGGTAACAATGGTGAGGATCAGTAGAAATGATTTGTTTTTCACAGTGCACCTCAAAGAAATAACACAAAGGTATTATGGATATTATTCGATAGATCGGTAAAATATTGTTGTAGGACTAAGCAAATTATACTCGATGGAGGAAAAGATGAAGAGCAAATTGTTTGCAGTAATTATGTTGGTGTCGTTGCTGTTTGCGTTTGCTGCACCAGCTAATGTGCAGGCGGCCGCATATGGCTTGACTTTCACCACATCAATTACCTATCAAAATGTTTCGGCCTCACCGGCGACCATCGGCCTGACATTCTATGCGACACAGAGTGGTACCGGAATTCCGATCACTCGTCCTGAACTGCCATCTATGGCGGCGTCTTCACTGTTCATTGGCTCATTGACTGAACTTGGGACTGGTTTCAATGGCTCTGCTGTAATGACCAGTAATGTTCCAGTAGTTGCCACCCTTGTCCAGTTACCCCCGAGCGGCTCCACAGTGAAGGTTCGCCCACTATCCAATGGTATGGCTGAAGGTTCTTCTTACGTTTTGGTCCCGACTGTGCTGAAGAATACTTTCAATAAGCATTCCATGGTTTCAATTCAAAATGTTGATGGTGTTGCTGCCGACCTGACCGTGACTTTCAAACCTGTCTCTGGCTCAAATATTGTCGTGCCAGTGAACAATCTCCCATCAGGATCAGCTTATTTTGTAAACATGGCAACCGCTGCAGAAATTACAGCAGCCTCCTTTAATGGTTCTCTCACTGTCCAATCGGTGAAACACGGAACCTCAACACCAGGCGCTGTAGTAGTTGTTTCCATGGAACTTGGCATCACAAATGATGAAGCTTATGCCTTTGATGGCTTTACTGTTGGTGCGAATAAAATCTACATGCCCTCTGCATTCTGCAAATGGGGCGCGTATGATAATGTCAGCTCTGCTTTTGCCGTCCAGAACTTTGAAGCTGCCGGTGGCGCAGATGCAGTTGTGACGGTTACCTACAGCAATGGCCATGTTGACGGCCCTGTCACTATCGCCCCAGGTGCTAAGGGCAGCTTCCCTGGATGCGGTATTTCTGGAACACTTAACGGTGTGGATTTCCTTGGCTCCGCAGTAATTGAATCTACCGGTGGCCGTATTGTGGCGATTGGCAAGGTCGGTGGTGATGGCGGTTATTCCACTGCTTACTCTGGGTTTGCGCAGGGCTATAGCAAAATCACTATGCCGTATGTGCGTTGGTCCCAGACGCAGTACACTACGGGTTCTCGCCAGCAAGTCAACATCGCCATTCAGAATGTTGGCAACGCTGAAATTGGTGCTGGCGTTATCCAGATCAAGTACTATGACGTCAACGGCCTTTTGGTTGGCACAGATACCAATCCCTCTGCTATCCCGGTCTATGGCAAGTATTCCTCCAATGCTTATAAACTCGGTAGCGCTGGTGCCGAATTTGGTTATGCAGTGGCGGGTGTTATCGGCGGTGGTGCAGTGGTTGAAGCGCCTTCTGGCACTGCTCTGGCTGTAATCGGTCGGGTTTGCACCTATAACACTTCGCTTGGAGTTGCAGCCTGCGAAGACTACAACGGCATCCCGATCCAATAATTACTCCAAGATCTACACTGGCCCCCGAAGAAATTCGGGGGCTTATCTTTTTTGCCCCCTGGCATCCATCTTGCACCCCCTCCCGTATGGAGGCTGCATGAAACGTCTGACCCCCTTGCTCCCGATTGCCCTGCTTTTCTTCAGCCTGGCCTGCATCAGCTTGCCGGCGATCAACCTGCCGAATATTTCCTTTCCAACGGATACCGTTCTCCCTCCGACGCAGTCCGCCCCTGCGGAGCCGACGCTGCCGGTGGAGATCACGGCCACCCCCGAACCCACCCTGGCGCCTACCCTGCCTCCCACGGCCACGCCCAAGCCGACCCTGACTTTCACCCCCTCCGCCACGCCGGAGCCTTTCTACCCGGTCCAGGCTCAGCCGGCCAGCTACCTGCCCAATTTCACCCACCAGGAGAAAGCCTGCAACTGGCTGGGTGTGGGCGGTCAGGCCTTTGACCTGGCCGGCCAGCCGGTGCAGAACTGGACGGTGGTGGTGACCGGCGTCTTCAACAACGAGCTGCACCAGTGGCTGGGTTTGACCGGCCTGGCCCCCGCTTTTGGGGTGGGAGGCTACGAGATTGAGCTATCCAGTGCGCCGCTGGAGACGCAAGGCGCGTTCACCATCCAGCTGCTGGATGCCGCCGGCCAGCCGCTCTCCGCTCCGGTGACGTTTGACACCCGCGCCGACTGCCAGTCCAACCTGGTGGTGATCAACTTTGTCCAGATGCAAGCCATCAACGAGGTGTATATCCCGATCATCAACCGCTAGGGTATAATTTGATCATCCCAACTGGAAGGGTGATGATACCTCATGACGGATGATTTTTCGCCTGCTGCCGCAACCCGCCGCGTGATCGGTGCCTGGGTCTGGGTGGCAGGTTTCATTTTAATGGGTGGATTACTCGGCTGGTTGATCCACTCGCTGCGCACCCCGCTCTACGAAGGCCGCGCCACCCTGCGCATGGGCATCGATTACACCCGCACCGGCTGGCCGAACGAAATCGAGGAGGACCGGGCGATTGAGCTGGCCGGGTTCGTCTTCACCTCCCGCCCGGTGCTGGAGGAGACGGCCGCGGCGGCCAATGCCGAGGGAATTTCCATCACTGCGGATGAATTCTTCAAAAGCCTGGCCCTGGAGCGCCGCTCCTACACCTGGATCCTGCGCGTGCTCAATCCGCGGCCGCAGACGGCCGCCCGCCTGGCGGAGTTGTGGCTGCAAACCGGCCTGAAGACCCTCGACCGGGCGATGGAGCACGCTTTCAAGGCAGAGGAGCTCCGCCGCCAGGTGGACGGACTGGAGACCTGCCTGGCGGATGCCGCCCGGGTGGACCCGGCCGGCGGTTTGTGCAGCATCCAGACCCTGGCGGAGCTGCAAGCGCAACTGGCGGCCACCGGGGCGGCCTACCAGCAGGAACGAACTGCCAGCCTGGGACTTTCCACGGCGGTGTTGTACGGCGAAGGTGAGCCGGTCACCCTGCCCGAGCGGCCCGTGCTCTACGGCCGGGCCGGGATGATGGCGGCCGGCATGGGCATCGGCCTGGTGCTGGCGCTCCTTCTCACCGGGTTGGGTTGGCTGCCCGGGCTGCGTGTCAAATCCAAGAGGACGGATGTTTCAACGCCTGATCAGCAAGCTTGAGCCGATCCTGTGGGCCGGCTTGCTCCTGCTGCTGCCGCTGACCAGCCTGCCGCTCTTCTCGCGCCTGGCCGGCGGGACGATGGTGGCGCCGCCTTCCGTGCTGTTTGCCGGCGCGCTGGTGTTGATCTGGCTGCTGCCGGCGCTCTGGCGCGGGATGAAATTGCCCGCGGCCGTGCTGCCCCTGCTGGCCTTTCTCGGGGTGGCGTTGATCGTCTCCCTGGCGGCGTTTTTCTTCCCACTGCCCATTTTTCGCGATGTCCCCGCCTGGCGCAGCGAGCTGGAGGGCTTTGTCACCCTGGCGATGGGTCTGTGCGTCTTCCTGGCCGCGGTGGCCTGGCCGCAGACTCCGCAGCGCCTGGGTTGGATCCTGCGCCTGGTCAACTGGAGCGGGCTGGTGATGGTGGTCTGGGCGCTGCTGCAGACGTATTTCTGGAATTCTTCCCGCGCCTTTCCGGGCTGGATGCAAACCATCCAGGGCTGGCTGACGCTCAAGGAGCTTTACCAGGGGCGCGCCTCGGGTTTTGCCTTTGAGCCCTCCTGGCTGGCGCACCAGTTGAATATGCTCTACCTGCCGATCTGGGCGGCGGCCAGTTTCCTGCGCACCTCGGCCCACCGCTGGCGGTTGGGCTGGGTCTCCTTTGAAAACCTGCTCCTGCTGGGTGGAGTGGCGGCGTTATGGTTCTCGCTCTCCCGGGTGGGACTGCTGGCCTTCCTGGTCACGCTGGGTTACCTGCTCTGGCGCTTCAACCGCTGGCTGCACGGCTGGCTGAGCCGGATGGTGCAGCGCTCCAGCCGCCTGGCCCGCCTGGGACGGCCGTTGATTTCCGGGCTGCTGATCGGCCTGATGCTGCTGGCCTACCTGGGGGCATTTTTCGGGGCGGCGGTGCTGCTCAGCAAGTTTGATCCGCGCATGCGTACCCTGTTCGATTTCACCGCCCTGCGCCAGATGGATTTCATGGCCTACGCCAACCAACTGGTTTTCTCCGAGCGGGTGGTGTACTGGAAGACCGGCTGGGATATCTGGAACGATCACCCGCTGGGGGTGGGGCTGGGCAACGCCGGTTACTACTTCCCGCAGAAGATGAGCGCTTTTGGCTGGGGCCTGCTGGAAACGAACACGGTCATGTCCCGCATGGCGGGCATCCCCAACGTCAAGAGCCTGTGGGTGCGCCTGCTGGCCGAGACGGGTATTGCCGGGTTTGCCCTCTTCGCGGCGTGGCTGTTCAGCATCTGGAAAAGTGCGGCCAGCCTGAAGAAGGATGCCCCGACGGCCGTCCGCATCGCCGGGCTGGCCGGGCAACTGGCCGTTGTGGCGCTATTGATTGAGGGTTTCAGCGTGGATACGTTTGGCCTGCCCTACCTCTGGCTGACCTTTGGCCTGGCCGTCGCAGCCGGCAGGCTGGGGAGACAAAAATAAAAGCACGGGGTCTATAAATCACCCCGTGCCTGTTTGAAAAAGTTTTCCAGCTTACTTCTTAAGGAATTCCACCTGCACCGTCATGCCCCAGCGCAGGCGGCTGTCGGGTTCATCCAGCTTGATGCGGATGGTATAAACCACGTCGCCGCTCTTTTCAGCGTAGGTCTCATCCATCCACTCCACCGCGCCGCTCAGGGTCACATCCGGCAGGGCATCCGCCTTGACTTCCACTTTCTGTCCAACTTCAATATCGACCACGTCCAGTTCGTTCAGGTCCTTGGTCTCCACGTACCAGCTGGAAAGATCCGCCAGGACGAGGGCGGGCTGGTAGGGTGAGAGCCACTCGCCGACATACAGGCTCTTGTCATCCATCACCCGGCCGTCAAAGGGGGCTTTCAGGTCGTAGTTTTCAAGCGCCTTTTCGGCAGCGGTTAGCTGGGCGTTGGCGTTCTCCAGGCCGGTCTGGGCCAGGGCCAGGTCATCCGGATCCGGGCCGCTGCTGTGTGCATTCAATGCGCGTTGGGCTTCGGCAAGATTGGCTTTGGCCAGGGCCAGCGCCGCGGAGGCCTGGTCGAGCTGGTTTTGCCACAGGTCGTGGTCGTAGACGGCCTGGTCGTATTTGGCCCGGGCGTCATCGAGCTTGGTCTGGGCGTTCTTGCGCGTGGCATTGTTGGCGTCCAGGTCCTTGTACTTGTCAAATTCCTTCTGGGCGTCGTCCAGCTTGTCCTTGGCGGATTGCACGTCGATCTGGCGTTTGTCCAATTCATCCCGGAAGGCCTGGGTATCCAGGTCATCGTAGGCCTTTTGCGCATCGATCAGCGCCTTCTGTGCGGCGGCAACCTGCAGCCCGGCCTGTCCGCGGGCTACGTCCGCCAGGCGGTTGAGCTTATCCACCGCCTGCTGGGCGTTCACCTGGGCCAGTTTGGCGGCTGCCTGGGCGGCTTCGGCCTGTTCGCGCCTGCCCAATTGCACCAGCAGGTCGCCGGCTTTCACCTCCGCGCCCTTGACGGCGGAGATGGCCGACACCTGCCCGGCGATGGGGAAGGCCAGCACCGCCGATTCCTTTGGCACCACCCGGCCTTCCGCCGTGATGTTCCCGCTGCCGGTTACCGTCGGGATGGGGGTGGGTTGGGGCGTCGGTGAGATCAGGCTGCACCCGCCAAGCAATAGGGCGGAAGCCAGCAAAACAAAGAATAAGGTGTGCAAGAGATTTTTATTCATGAGCGGCTCTCCTTTTCTCAAAAAGCCATCAAAGTGCAGTAGGGGCGAAGCAGCCGGATTGGATTTGTACGATGGAAGAAGCGGCGTTTCCGGCTGCTTCGCCCTTACCAAGGATTGTTTCATGATGATCCATACGATTATTCATACGCCAGCACCTCGCGGATGGTCAGGCGGGCGGCGTTGCGGGCGGGCAGGATGCTGGCGATGATGGACAGGATGGCCACCAGGATCAGCCAGATCAATACGCCGGACCAGATGAATGTGAACGTAATCGGCCGGCCAAAGATGGCTGAGCTGATCACATCCGACATCAACTTGCTGATGGGCACCGAGACCAGGCAGGCAAACAGCCAGCTGATCAGGCCGATCAACGCCCCTTCCACGATCACCATGCGCATCAGGGTGCCGTCCGAGGCGCCGATGGCGCGCAGGACGCCGATTTCGCGGGTGCGCTCCATCACGTTCAGGCCCATCGTGCCGGTCAGGCCAATGCTGCCGACCAGGGCCATCAACAGCGCCATGATCATCAGGAAGGTGGTCAGGGTATTCAGCCCCTGCACGGTGTAGGTCTGGATGGATCTGCCGGAGCGCACCTCGTTGACCGTGTAACCGGCATCGTTGAAGAGTTTTTCCAGCATCACGGCCAGCTCTTTTTGCTTGGCCAGGCTGTGCCAGCCTTCGGCCGCCACCACCCGGTAGACGGCCGTTTTGCCGGTGGTATGGGTCAGGCGGGCCAGGTAATCAAAATTGGTGTAGGCCACCAGGCCGGTGTTCTTGCCGGCAAATTGGAAGAAGCCGACAATCACCCAGTCCTTTTGCTCGCCGTTGATCTTGAGCGGCAGGCGGTCGCCCACCTTGAGGCCGGGGAATTTATCCAGGAATAGTTCATTCACCACCAGGGCGTTTTCATCGGCCGGGTCCAGCCAGCGGCCGGAGAGCAGGATGGGCTTGATCAGGCTGCTGTTGGCTGGCGGCGCCTGCAGGTAGACGACATCCCCCTGCAGCCCGTCGGAGCGCACCATCTCGGCCTGGGCAGAGCCCCAGCCTTCCACGTACACCACCTCCGGCAGGCTGGCGGCCAGGTTTTGCACCTTGTCGATCCGGTAGGGTTGGGCCAGGGTCAGGTTGACATCCGCCAGGAAGTACTTGGTCAACTGGCTGATGGTGCGGTCCAGCGAGCCGCGCACGTTGAAGGTGGCGATAAAAATCGCCCCGCCCAGGATCAAGGTCAACAGGGTCAAGATCAAGCGCCAGCGCCGGCGGAAGGTGTTGCGCAGCGAGATCAGCAGCGGGCGGGAAAAGCCGCGCAGGCGCGCCAGCAGGCGGTAAATCCGCCCCTGGTCGTCGATCCGCGAAACGGAGCCGTTGAAGGCCTCCTGGATGCTGATCCGCGTGCCCTGGATGACCGGGAAAGCGCCGACCAATTGCGGCACGAGCAGGGCCATAACCAATTGAAGCAGGACCGCCGAGGGGATGTAGCGCTGGCGGCCAGCCACGTAATTGATCGAATCCGCCAGGAAACGGTTTTCCAGCGAGGCGGCCAGGTTGGCCAGCGGCACGGCCATCACCAGCGAGATCAGGCTGAAGACCAGGATCAGCACCATGTAGATGGCGGTGATCTGGAGGCGCGTTCCGCCGATGGTTTTCATCACGCCCACCTGCTGGATTTGCTGGTTGAGCAGCGCCGAAAGGGTGTTGGCGATCAGGAAGGCGCTCAGGAAAACCACCAGGAAACCCAGCACGAACAGCACGTTGGTGATGGCATCCAGGTAAATCAGCAGCGGGTGATCCGAGCTGCGCCGGGCGATGGAGTTGACCACGGTCAGCCCCTGGGCATCAAATTCCTGCAGCACGTTGTCAAGGACGGACTGGATATGCTCCAGGTCCTCCGGCTGGCTGGAAACAGTGGCATACAGGTAGGAGAAGGTGGTTGGCAGCCCCAGCCATTCGATCGTATCCTGTGAAACAAATCCCTGGGTGGGCGCAAGGAAGAAACCGCCCGCCACGGAGCCGGCTCCAACCGTCAGGTCGTGCACCACGCCGACCAGTTTGAGTTGGCGGGTGTTGCCGGAGGGCAGCTTGATGGTAATCTCATCCCCGATTTTGGCCTTTGTATCTGCCAGCTTGTTCTTTTCGATGACGATTTCGCGCTTCTCCGGCGGCCATTTGCCTTCCAGCAGGGTGACCTGGTTGATCTGCATCCGCTCGTAGTTGGGATAGGCGCGCAAATCGATGTTGTTGTATTCGCTCGGGCCGACTTCCATGCGCAGCGAATAGAAAATGGCGCCTTCCGCGCGCTGGATGCCGGGCAGGTTGGCGATGTGATCCAGCCAATCCTGGTTGAAACCGGTCGAGCGAACGATCAGGTTGGCCGGGTTGACATTGACGTAACTGTTACCCATATCCTGGCGCAGCAGGGAATGCAGGGTGGAGATCATGCCGATGGCAAACAGGCCCACCGTGATCGAGGCGATCACCAGCAGGGAGCGGGCCTTGTTGCTCCACAGGTCCGCCAGGACTTTGTGCCAGCGCGGCCTCATGGGTTCCTCCCTGCATCGATTGGCAGACTCATGCCCGGAGTGGGAATTTCCAGCAGGTCCGCCCCGGCCGGGCCGGCCTGCAGGGCGGCTGCACCGATCTGCCGCAGGCGGTCGGTATTGAACCACTCCCCGGCTGCGAAAACCGGGCCGGGCTCAATTCCGGGCTGACGAACCGAAACCGCGCCGCTGCGCAGGATATACAGGTATTCCGCGTCGTCCGCCGGTAATTGGATTTCCTGTCCAGCCGGGTAGGTCCGGGCCTGGGCGGCGCGGGTTAAGGCCAGCAGGTTGCGGTGGCGCATTTCCGGGAAGGTCTGCGAGATGGTTTCGTTGACCAATTCGCCGTCGACGATGACCAGCATGCGCCCGGCGTGGCGGGCCAGGTCGCGGTCGTGGGTGACCATGATCACGGTCTTGCCCTGCGCCACCTGTTCTTCAAACAATTGGATGACCTGTTCCGCGGTGCGGGCATCCAGGTTGCCGGTCGGTTCATCGGCAATCAGGATGGGCGGGTCGTTGGCCAGGGCGCGCGCCACGGCCACGCTCTGCTGCTGCCCGCCGGCTACTGCGCCGGGCATCTTGTGGGCAAAATCCGCCAGCCCCACCTGGTCCAGCAGGCTCATCGCGCGCTTCTCGCGCTCCGCCGGGGGGTACAGGTTGCAGAAATCCATCGGCAGCATCACGTTTTCCACCAGGCTCAACATGGGCAGCAGTTGGAAGAACTGGAAGACAATTCCCAGGTTGCGCCCGCGCCAGACGGACATCTCGCTTTCGGAGAGTTGGTGGATGGGCTTATCGGCCACCTTCACCGAACCGCGCGTGGGATGATCGATGCCGGTCAGCATGTTGACCAGGGTGGATTTACCGCTGCCGGAGCGTCCCACCACGCTGACGAACTGCCCGCATTCAAAATTCACGTCGATACCCTTCAATACGGGCACATCCCCGGCGGTGGTCTTGAACGATTTGAAGATCTGGTGCATCTCGATCAGCGGGCGGGAGCAATCCCAGGTGAAGGTGGGTAGATCGTAGGAATTAAGCCGGGACATGTGCACTCACCTCGCCGTCCTGGATTTCCAGCGCCCGCGATACCCGCCCGACCACGCTGCGGTCGTGGGTGACCATGATGATGGTCTTGCCCTGCCGTACCAGGCTTTCAAACACCTGGTAGATCACCTCGGCGGTCAGCGAATCGAGCCGGCCGGTGGGCTCATCCGCCACCAGCACGGGCGGATCGTTGGCCAGCGCCCGGGCAATCGCCACGCGCTGCTGCTGCCCGCCGGAGATCTGGGCCGGCAGCTTGTTCACGTGCTCCTCCAGCTCCACTTCCTTGAGCAATTGCAGGGCCTTCTCGCGGCTGGAACGCGGGCGGTACTGTCCGCAAAAATCCATCGGCAGCATGACGTTATCGAGCAGGGTCAAGTTGGGAATCAGGTGAAAGGATTGATAGACAATACCCATGTTTCGCCCGCGCCACTGCGCCAGGCGGTTGCTGCTCATTTTATGGATGCTGACCGATCCCACCCAGACTTCGCCGGAGGTCAGGTCGTCCGTGCCGGTGATCATGTTCACCAGCGTGGTTTTGCCCGCCCCGGATTTACCCATGACGGCCAGGAATTCCCCCGGGAAGACCTCCAGGTTGATGCCTTTCAGCGCCGTGAACGGCCCGGCGGCGGTGAGGTAGGTCTTCACCACGTTCTGCAGGCGGATGAGCGGCTGGCGGCCGGTAGGTGGGCTGAAATTGGATCGTTCAATCATAAACGTTTTGTCGTAAAATAAACATACTGTACAGTATCTGGTTTGTAAAACCGATTATAATGCGCAGTGTTGGCCTGTCAATCAGCAATCGAACCCGGATGTACAATAATGAACAAGCGTGCAGAAATATGAAACCAATAAAAAATGACCGCCGCGTCAACCGTACCCGCCGTCAACTGCGTGAGGCATTATTTGACCTCATCATGGAAGAGGGCTATGATGCCGTCACCATCGAGGAGATCACCGAGCGAGCCGACCTGGGGCGGACGACCTTCTACCTGCATTACCGTGATAAAGAAGAGCTGCTGCTGGAAAGCATCGAAGCCATTGCCGATGATTTACGCAGCGAGGTGGATGGTTATATCCAGGGCGGAGCAGGCGCGGCCTTTCCGCCCAATCCCATCCTGCTGGTGTTTGAGCATGCCGCCCGGAATGCATCGCTGTACCGCATCATCCTGCGCGGGGGAGCGGCCAACAGTGTGCTGGCGCGCATCCGTGAAATCATCAGCCAGGCAGCGCTGGAGTATTTTGAACAGCATTTCCGCTCCCTGTCAGGCCCGGCCCATCCGGCTGCGCGGGTGCCGCTGGAGGTGACCGTGCACGCCTTCGCTGCCTCCATGCTGGGGATGATGACCTGGTGGTTGGAGCAGGCCAAGCAGTACACGCCGGAGGAAATCAGTTCCTATTTTCGGGATTTATTCTTCAACGGGGCGCTGGCTTCCCTGGGACAGGCTGACTTTCTCCCGTTCGCAGGTTCGACGGGCACCCCTGGCCGTCCGGAATGATTTTGGACAGCTTTTGGAAGCTGTGAGCAATTTACCAAATCCTCGAGTTCAATTACAATGGTAGAGAGAAAATCCATCGGATGAGTGAGACTGCATGAAACCTGGTTCTTCAACTGCGTATCAACCCCGCATGCGCCTGGGCACATCTGAGCGCCGGGTGATCATGTTCTTTGGCGATGGGGTGGCCGCCATCCTGGCCCTGGTGATTGCCCTGGTATTGTGGTCGCAAAAGGATTTTCTGCACCTGACCTGGGAGTTCCTGGGGGTGCGTATCCCGGTCTGGTTTTACCTGCTGCCCGTCATCTGGCTGTTCCTCATCCTGGATTTGTATGATGTGCGCCGGGCCAGCCGCCGCCGGGATACCCTGAGCGGGATTCTCATCGCCACCGGGATCAGCATTGGCCTGTATCTGCTGGTTTTCTTCATTTCGTCCACGCCCAACACGCTGCCCCGGCGGGGCGTAGCGATTTTCATCGCCGCCGCAGCGTTGCTCACCCTTATCTGGCGCCTTATCTATATCTCCATCTTCACCCAACCGGCCTTTTTACGCCGGGTGTTGATCGTTGGGGCAGGCAAGGCCGGCAGCCGCCTGGCGGAAGTGGTGGCGGGGCTCAAACCGCAGCCTTTCCTGCTGGTGGGTCTGGTGGATGACGACCCGGCCAAGCTCAACACCCTGGTTTCCGGGGTCAACGTCATCGGCAGCAGCGCCGACCTGGAAGAGATTGTGGCCCGCGAGCACATTAGCGATATCGTGGTTGCCATCAGCGGGGTAATGCAGCCGGAGATGTTTTCTGCCCTGCTGCGCTGCGCGGAAAATAGCGTGGATGTCACCACCATGCCGGTGGTATACGAGGAATTACTCGGCCGCGTGCCGATCTTCCTGCTGCAATCCGACTGGCTGTTGCGGTCCTTCCTGGACCAGGCGCGTTCACGCGGCTTTTACGAACCGGCCAAGCGGGTGATGGACGTGCTGGTTGCGTTGGTGGGAATGTTCGTTTTTGCAATTACCTATCCATTCATTGCCCTGGCCATCCTCATTGAGACGGGAGCACCCATCCTTTACAAGCAGGAACGCATGGGGCGGAATGGCAAAAACTACATCATGTATAAATACCGCACCATGGTCAAGGATGCGGAAAAGAACGGCGTCCAGGTGACGGTGGCCAACGACCAGCGCATCACCCGGGTGGGGCATTTCCTGCGCAAGAGCCACCTGGATGAACTTCCGCAGTTCTTTAATGTTTTGACCGGTGAGATGAGCATGGTGGGTCCGCGGGCGGAGCGGGAAGTGCTGGTGCAGCAATTGCAGGAAGAAGTGCCCTTCTACCGCGCCCGCCTGCTGGTCAAACCCGGCCTGACCGGTTGGGCACAGGTCAATTACGGCTATGCCGCCACGGTGGAGGATACGGGGATCAAGCTGGAATACGATCTGTATTACATCAAAGCGCGCAGCCTGGTGCTGGATATCGTCATTATTTTCCGCACGATCAGCAACGTACTGGGCTTGCGGGGACGTTAGCAATGAAATTTATACCTACCAACCTCCCGGAAGTGGTCTGCATTGAACCGCAAGTATTTGGTGACGAACGCGGCTTCTTCATGGAAACTTATCAATCCCACCGCTTTGCCGCCGCAGGCATCACCGCTGAATTTGTGCAGGATAACCATTCCGGCTCCCGCCATGGCATCCTGCGCGGCCTGCATTACCAGATCCGCCAGCCGCAGGGCAAGCTGGTGCGGGCGGTGGCTGGAGTTGTTTTTGATGTAGCCGTGGATATCCGCCGTTCCTCGCCGACCTTTGGCCAATGGACCGGTGAAATCCTCAGCGCGGAGAACCGCAAGATGCTGTGGGTCCCGGCTGGATTTGCTCACGGCTATTTGGTGATGAGTGATTGGGCGGAATTTGTTTATAAGACCACTGATTTTTATGCGCCTGAATTTGAGCGCTCGTTACGCTGGGACGACCCGCAGGTTGGGATCAACTGGCCTCTTACGGCTGGAGAACAACCGATCTTGAACGCCAGGGATGCGGCAGGCAAATTGTTGGCAGATGCTGAAATTTATGAATAGGAGCCTGGGATGAGAAATGTGCTGGTAACCGGCGGGGCCGGTTTCATCGGATCCAACTTTGTCCATTACCTCCTGGCCCATTTTCCGGAGGTACAGGTGATCAACCTGGATGCGCTGACCTACGCCGGCAGCCAGGCCAACCTTGCGAGCCTGCCCGACCCGTCCCGCCACACGTTCATCCAGGGGGATATTTGCGATCGACCGCTGGTGGACCGCCTGCTGCGCGAGTACGAAGTGGATACGGTAGTGCATTTTGCCGCGGAATCCCACGTGGACCGCTCCATCCTGGGGCCGGGGCAGTTCGTGCAGACCAATATCGTCGGCACCTTCACCCTGCTGGATGCCGCCCGCCAGGCCTGGCTGGTGGATAAAACCCGCCCGCAGGACGCGGTGCGCTTTCACCACGTCTCCACGGATGAGGTCTACGGCACGCTCGGCCCGGGCGACCCGGCCTTCCGCGAGAACACCCCGTACGCCCCGCGCTCGCCGTATGCCGCCTCCAAGGCCTCCAGCGACCACCTGGCCCGGGCGTATTTTCACACCTATGGGCTGCCGGTCAGCATCACCAACTGCTCCAACAACTACGGCCCGCGCCAGTTCCCGGAAAAACTCATCCCGCTGATGATCCTCAACGCAATCTCCGGTAAACCGCTGCCCATTTACGGCGACGGGATGCAGATCCGCGATTGGCTGTTCGTGGAGGACCATTGCGAGGCGATTTTACGCGTGATCCTTTCCGGGCGCGTCGGGGAAACCTACAATGTGGGCGGCAATAATCAACCGCCGAACATTGAGATTGTGCGCACCATCTGTGAGATCCTGGATGAAGCTGCACCCGAATCACCCTTCCGCCCGCATGCCGGCCTGATGACCCACGTGGCCGACCGGCCAGGGCACGATCGGCGGTATGATGTCAACATCGAAAAGATTGGGGCGGAACTGGGTTGGGAACCGCGCCAGAGCCTGCAAACCGGCCTGCGCCAGACGGTCGCCTGGTACCTGGCGAACCCTGCCTGGGTGGAGGAGATCCGCCGCCAGAGCGATTTGCAGAGCTGGATGGACAAGAATTACACAGCCCGCGGAGGAGCAAAATGAAAGGGATCATCCTGGCAGGCGGGCGCGGCACGCGCCTGTATCCGCTGACCATGGCCATCAGCAAGCAGTTGCTGCCGGTTTATGATAAGCCGATGATTTATTACCCGCTCTCCATGCTGCTGCTGGCCGGTATTCGCGAGATCCTGGTCATCAGCACGCCGGAGGACCTGCCCCTTTTCCGCCGCCTGCTGGGCAGCGGGGAGCAGTGGGGCGTGCGCTTTGAATATGCCGAGCAGGCAGAACCGCGCGGCCTGGCGGAGGCATTCATCATCGGGCGGGAGTTCCTGGCCGGTCAACCCGGCTGCCTGATCCTGGGTGACAATATCTTCTACGGCACCGGCCTGCCTTCCACCTTGCGCCAGGCGGTCAGCCTGCAGGATGGGGCGGTGGTGTTTGCCTACCCGGTGCGCGACCCGGAGCGCTACGGCGTGGTGGAGTTTGACGCCGAACACCGGGCGATCAGCATTGAAGAAAAACCGCAGCACCCGCGCTCCAATTACGCCGTGCCGGGTATATATTTCTACGATGCCCAGGTGAGCGACCTGGCGGCCTCCCTCAAGCCCTCCAGGCGGGGTGAGTTGGAAATCACCGACCTGAACCGGCTGTACATGGAAAACGGCCAACTGCGCGTCCAGATCCTGGGGCGCGGCGTGGCCTGGCTGGATGCCGGTACGCACGAATCCCTGCTGCAGGCCGCCACCTTTGTCCAGACGGTGGAGGAACGCCAGGGCTTGATGATCTCCTGCCCGGAGGAAATTGCCTACCGGATGGGCTTCATTAACGCAGATCAACTGTACAGGCTGGGTGAGAGCATGGCCAGCAACAATTACGGTGCCTACCTGCTGCGCCTGGCACGCGGAGAGATGGGGTAGGCTGTGGGCAAGCCATTTGACCCGCAAAACGTCTTCGATGAATATTATTACCAGCACGGCTGCGGTGCTCCGTATGAGCGCAATGAAGTTTGGCTGGCATTCTTCCAAACCATAGCAGACCGGATTATTGAAGATATCCAGCCGAACAGCGTGTTGGATGCCGGGTGTGCCAAGGGTTTCCTGGTGGAGGGCTTCCGCAAGCGCGGAGTGGAAGCCTGGGGTGTGGATATTTCGGAATTTGCCGTTGCCTCAGTGCACGAATCTATCCGCCCCTTCTGTAAGGTGGGTTCCATCACCCAGCCGTTTGGGCGCAGATTTGATCTGATCATCTCGATCGAGGTATTGGAACACATGCAGCCCGCGGAAGGTGAACAGGCCATTGCCAACCTGTGCGCTCACGCGGACGATATTATTTTCACATCCACCCCGTTTGACTATAAAGAAACCACTCACTACAACGTGCAACCGCCGGAAGTATGGTCGCGTGAATTTGCCCGCCATGGTTTCTTCAGGGATGTGGATTACGAAGCCAGTTACATCACCGCCTGGGCAACCCGTTACCGCCGTAGGGACCAGCCGGTCCACCAGCTGACTTATGATTATGAGCGCCGCTTTTGGCTGCTGCGCAAGGAAAATACTGATCTTCGTCAACTTTCCAATGAATTGCGCGACCAGATCCGCCAGATGGATGCTCAAATCCAGGATTTAAACAATCGACTGCAGGCCGCCCGCCTGGAGATGGAGCAGCCCCGGCAATCGTTGCAGGATCAATTGACCGATCTTGCCAGCCGCAGGGATGCTGAGGTCCAGGCGCTGCAAACCTTGCTGGATCAGGTCCGAAAAGAGGTCGAGACTACACGGGCTGAGTTGGTTCAACAATGCAGTGCCAGTGAAACCGCAATCGGTGAATTGGAACGCCAGCTGCAGCAGGCCCATCAAAAGACAAATGAATTGCAGCAGCGTTGGGATGCACTGGAGCAAAGCCGCACCTGGAAAATCCTGACCACCCTGTATAAAATTCGTCGGCCGGATGGGGATAAATAATGCGCATCCTGCTATTTGGTAAAAACGGTCAGCTCGGTTGGGAATTGCACCGCACCCTGCCCACCCTGGGGGAACTGATTGTTATAGATTACCCGGAGGTGGACT
>CAYOOA010000018.1:0-36120 GCA_964405455.1 uncultured Anaerolineaceae bacterium
CCTTCGGCGTCGGTCCGCGCACCTGGCTGCAGGAATTAAAATACCGCCGCCGCGATCGGATCCTGATCGCCTGCGGCGTGGGTCTGCTGCTGATTTCGACTGCGTTATCCCTGTTCGGGATCGGGAAATTCTGGGTCCCGGCCTTCCTGGTCAACGGCATCCCCCTGCTCTAGCCCGTACACTTCCATCACGTGACCGGTATCATGATACAGGCACTCCGGCGCCAGGCGCGCGGAGCGCACGGCCACGTATAAATCCGCCACGGCCCCGCTCAGGTTGAGCGTCACCAGCAGGGTGAAGCCCCACAACCAGCCGGCCGGAGCAACGGCCAGCCCCAGCAGCCCGCCCAGGGTGATCAGCACGGCCGGAGCCAGCATCACCACCAGGGCCTGGCGCTTGGGGATGTACCAATCCGGCGCGCAGGCGTAGACATAACCCGGCCCCACGCCAAAATGTGGCGGCTTGCCGGTGAAGAGCCAGAAGAACAGGCCGTGGATGCCCT
Organism: uncultured Anaerolineaceae bacterium; assembly: GCA_964405455.1. Classification (GTDB taxonomy): domain Bacteria; phylum Chloroflexota; class Anaerolineae; order Anaerolineales; family Anaerolineaceae; genus CALESS01. The sequence continues at coordinate 503 of CAYOOA010000018.1, forward strand.
CGTGAACGAGCAGCATGCCGGCAAACACCCCCAGCAGCAAGGCCAAAAAGCCCCAGAAGCGGGCGCCGCCTTCCACCACCAACACCACGTTTAAATCCGCCGGCCGCAGCCAGTGCAGCCAGGCCAGGCACAGCCAGCCGCCCAGCAGGAGCAGCACGAGGCCAAGCAGGTTGAGCCAGACCAGCAGCCCCACCCGGCGGCGTAAATCCAGCCGCCAGATCAGGCGGTAGTTTTCAGGGAGCTGGCGGGTGGAGGTGCTTTTCATCCGGGAAATCGTTCTACTTTCCAGGCCGTTTCATGGTTATCACAATTCTCATTAAACTTCTTTCACTTCCACCTTCTTGCGCTGCCCGCAAACCGGGCAGGTGTAATAGGCATAATGCGAGGAGGACCAAAAACCTTCCTCACCGAATCCGTCAAAGTTCATCCGCCGATGGGTATATTGCACCTTGCCTCCACCCGTGGGAATGGGGTCGCCGCAGGGCCGATTCGGATCACTGCTGTTCGGGCAGTATTCTTCGCGCTGCACGTATTTCCGTTTGGTCTCTTCAGATAATTCAGCCATTAAACCCTCCCTTTCTGGTTCTTAATATAACAATTCTTGCTCCGCGTGTCCACTGACAAATTTCCTATTTGTTTCCCCTTTCATCTTCCATATAAAAAAACGCTGACTGGCAATGCTATAATCTTGATTGAACGACCTGATATTCATTCTTTGCTTGCACCTTCGTCATCTATGGATCATGTTTTTCCAGGAGGCACCCCATGAAGCAGTGGAAATCCATCCTTGCGGCCGCCCTGCTCTGCCTGAGTATCCTGTCCTGCAACCCGGCTTCCTCGGCGGCCTCGCCCATTGACCAGGTCCCGGTGCAGACCGAGATCCCCAACCTGGGCGCCGCGGGGGATAATCCCAACCCGCCGGCCAACCCGGTCAAGCTGATCTTCATCCACCACTCCAGCGGCGGAGACTGGCTGGCCGACCCGGCCTCCAACGGACTGGGCGGAGACCTGGGCCGCGCCCTGATGAACAACAACTACTATGTCAGCGCCACCAACTACGGTTGGGGGCCGGATGGTATCGGCGACCGGACCGACATCGGCCACTGGTGGGATTGGTTCCGCGGCCCGCAGAGCGCCGTCTACACCGCCGCGCTATATACCGAAAGCGGCCAGAACGTCGGCTCCTTCGGCAGTTGGCCGCGCCTGCCCACAGACCCGGGCGGCGAGAATCAAATCATCCTGTTCAAGGCCTGCTTCCCCAACTCCAACCTGTCCGGCAACCCCACGGACCCGGCCACGACCGGCGACAACCCGATGCGCGGTGCGGCCGCCGGGGACGCCTCTTACACGGTGGCCAACGCCAAGGGTATCTACAACGATCTGCTGGTCTATTTTTCCGCCCACCCGGAGAAGCTGTTCATCGTCATCACCGCCCCGCCGCTGGTGCAATCCGCCACGAATGCCGCCCTGGCCGCCAATGCCCGCGCCTTCAACAACTGGCTGGTGGCGGACTGGCTGACCGGCTACCCGCTGAAAAACGTGGCCGTGTTTGATTTCTACACCGTGCTGACCAGCAACGGCGGCAGTGCCAACACCAGCGACGCCGGCTCTGAAACGGGCAATCACCACCGCTGGTGGAACGGCGCAGTCCAGCACCTCCAAACGGTGAACAACAACTACGCCGCCTACCCGCTTTCCGCCAGCGACAGCCACCCGAATTATGCCGGCAACCAGAAGGCCACCGCCGAGTTCGTCCAACTGCTCAACGTCTACTACCACCGCTGGGCAGATGCCGCCCCGCAAGTTAGGTTATTCCTACCGGCCATTCGCAAAGGAGGGTAGGAACTGTCCTGGATCGACAATTTTAAGGAATCGGGCCTGTCTTTGCGCTACAATGAAACCAATCTGGATGTAAGCAAGGCAAAAGCATCCATTCTCTCTGCCGGGAATTGAACCTCGTCACCGACAGCATCTACACCCGTTCACCTTGAATTGACTGGCTTTATCCAAGTGATTATTTCCAGGGGTCACCCGGAGGCAGTCCCTCCCGGTGAAGGAGATAACATGAAGAAGTTGCTGTTTTGCCTGAGCGCCTGCCTGGCCAGCCTGGTCCTGATGGCAGGCAATCCGCCGGCCGTCCCCGATCCGTCAGCAGGATCCTCCCCGGCTGCCCCACAGGCGCCCAAAGCCGATAACCCCCTGCCGCCCTCCCACCCGGTCAAACTGATCTTCATCCACCACTCCACCGGCAACAACTGGCTCTCGGATTCCGATTTCACCCCCATCGGCGGCGACCTGGGCGAAGCCTTGATGCAGAACAATTATTTCGTCAGCGGAACGGACGTGGGTTGGGGGCCGGATTCAATTGGCGACCGCACCGACATCGGCCAATGGTGGGATTGGTTCCGCGGTCCGCAGAGCGCCACCTATACGGCAGCCCTGTACACGGAATACGACCAGAACAATCCGCCCTACAGTTCCTGGCCGCGCCTGGCGACCGATCCGGGCGGTGAAAACCAGGTCATCCTGTTCAAATCCTGCTACCCGAACTCCAGCATCCTGGGCAGCCCGACGGATCCGCCCACCACCGGCGACAACCCAATGCGCGGCGCCACCTCTGGCAGCGACACGTACACGGTGGCGAATGCCAAGGGCATCTATAACGACCTGCTGGTCTATTTTGCCACCCGCCAGGACAAGCTCTTTATCCTGATTACCCCACCGCCGCTTATGCAATCCGCCACGGATGCCAGCCGGGCAGCCAACGCCCGCGCCCTCAACGACTGGCTGGTCAACGATTGGCTGGATGCGTATCCCTACAATAACGTGGCGGTGTTTGATTTATACAACGTGCTGACCAGCAACGGCGGCAACCCCGACCTCAATGACGTGAACTCGGAAACGGGCAACCATCACCGCTGGTGGAACGGGGCCGTCCAGCACATCCAGACAGTGAATAGTAACTACGCCGCCTACCCCGTGGACGACAGCCATCCCACCTACGCCGGCAACCAGAAAGCCACCGCGGAGTTCGTCCAGCTGCTCAACGTCTACTACCACCGCTGGGCGGACCCCAACCTGACCCACACCCTGGCGTTGAGCACCAGCGGCATCGGCAGCGTCACCCAGAACCCAACCGGGAACAGCTTTTCTGCTGGAACAGTCGTCCGGCTGACACCGGTGCCGGGCAGCGGCTACCAGTTTGCGGGCTGGGGCGGGGCCAGCGCCGGCGACCCGGTCAACAACGGCGACGGAAGCTGGTCGCTGAGCATGAATTCGGATAAAACCCTGGTTGCCAACTTCACGCTCATCCCCAATGTAGCCCCGTTGATTACCGGGCAGGTACCGCTCTCCACCAATGAGGATACACCCTTAACCATCACACTGAACGACCTGCTGGTGACCGACCCGGACGATCCCTACCCGACCGGTTTCACGCTCACGGTCGGGGCAGGCGCCCATTACAGTGTTCTGAATAACACCATCACCCCGGAGGTCAACTTTAACGGCACGCTCTCGGTGCCGCTGGTGGTGAACGACGGCACGGATAACAGCCCCATCTACATTGCTTCCGTCCAGGTGCTGCCGGTCAACGATACCCCGGTTTGCTCCGCTTTAATGCTCACCACCCTGCAGGACTACCCCCTGCAGGCGGTTCCGGCCTGCACGGACGTGGATAGCCCGGTTCTGACGTACAGCATCTCCGTTGCTGCCCTGCACGGCACCGCCGCGGCGGATGCGGATCACCTTGTCTATACCCCCGCGCCGGGCTACACCGGGGCAGACAGCTTCACCTACCAGGCGTCGGACGGCGTGCTGGCCAGCGCTCCGGCTGTAGTGACCGTCCACGTGCTGGCGGCCGTCACCCACACCATCGACTTGCTGCCGGGCTGGAACCTGGTCTCATTCAACATCCATCCGCTCAGCACGGCCCTGGCGGATGTGCTGCAGGGTGCCGCCGGAAATTATGATTTGGTCTACGCCTGGGATGCAACGGCCGGCAACTGGTTGAAAGCCGACAATATCCCCATCTCGCCGGATACGCTGACAACTTTGGATGAAACCCGCGGCTTCTGGATCCACATGCTGGCAGCGGATCAACTGGTGATCACCGGCAGCGCGGCTTCCTCCACGACCATCCAACTCATCGCCAATGCCGGCGGCTGGAACCTGGTTGGCTACCCCTCCGCCTCCAACCGCGGACTGCCGGATGCGCTGAGCGCCAGCGGCCTGGGCAGCAGCCCATTCATCGTGTTCACCTATCTGCCGGCCGATATCATTTCGCCGTGGAAGATCTACGACCGCTCTGCCGCACCGTATGCCAACACGCTGCCTGCCATGCTCCCCGGCCTGGGCTACTGGATTCATGTCTCCGGGCTGGCCAACTGGAGCGTATGGTATTAGACCAACCATATTTTGGTTGACCTACCCGGAATATATAATCGATAAAAGAAGAAGTCAATTATGGGTATGATTTGAGAGTGGGCGTCGATGTCGGTTGGATCCCACCGGGTGCAGGGTATTGTGTTCCAGGTGGAGGAGATGTAGCACTCTTGTTGCTTCTTCCATCCGGCGGCGGATGTGGGAACCAATCCGTGTTCAGACCATCGGCCAGGTTCCAGAGCGCGTAACCGGATTCAAGGTCTTTGAAATAATCCAGCAGCACCTCCCCCTGTGCATCCACAATTTGCAGGTGAACCAGGACGAGGGCCGCGCCGTTTTGCTGGTTGATGGTATCCGTCAAGCGGGTGAACGAATCCAGCAGACCCGCCAGGGATTGGTTGGCCGTCGCCAGGTCGGGTGCGCTCAGCCCGATCTGCGCCACCTGGCTGGCAGGCTCGGTTTTCAACTCCCGGGTCACATCCAGTCGGGCCACGGTGAAACCGCCCAGCTCCAGTCCATTGCGGATGATCCCGGCGGCAGCCGCATCCTCCAGGCTGGAAACCGGGCCGGTGGGATTGGCCTGGTCCAAATCCTGCGGATGCAAAAAAGTTTCAACGGAGTAAATTTCCTCGCCAAGGGTGTTCAGCAACACCACTCGAAAGCTGCTCAAGCGCGGCCCCCAGCGGTAGGCAAAGGCGGACTCATGCTGGGCCAGCAGCAGGTTCCAGCGGTCTTGAGGGGTTAGGTGGCTATCTCCGCTGGCGCTTTGCAGCGTAATGCTCACCCGGTACGGCAGGCGGCTGGTGATGACGGCTTCCTTGACCGGCACTCCGTCATCCTTCAGACGAGCTGATAGGTTGGCAATATTTTGATCCTGTTGATTGGCTCGCATGAGGAAGATGATCAACACGAAGCCAGCCAGGGCTGCTAAAAAGAAGAGAATCAATCTTTTGATTTTAATCTTCATCACCCCCGATCCTCCCTAATCAAAATTATAACTGCTGTTTATTTTGGGAATAATTTTGTCATCCTCCTTTCATCCAGCTTCGTTATAATATTCTTATGCGCATCCTGCTGGTGGAAGACAACAAGCATCTCAACAACTCCCTGCGCATGACGCTGGAGGATGACGGCTACGCGGTGGATCCGGCCTTTGACGGCGCCGAGGCCGAAGACCTGGCCCTGACCTACCCCTACGACGGGATCATCCTGGACCTGATGCTGCCCAAGAAGGACGGCATCACCCTCTGCCGCGATCTGCGCAGCCAGCGCATTGCCACGCCCATCCTGATGCTGACCGCCCGGGATGCCCTGGAGGACCGCGTGCTGGGGTTGGACAGCGGCGCGGATGATTACCTGGTCAAACCGTTCGAGGTGGGCGAATTGCGCGCCCGTCTGCGCGCCCTGCTGCGGCGCACCGCGGAGGATAAGGCCACCGTGCTGAGCGCCGCCGACCTGACCCTGGACCCGGCCACGCACATTGCCACGCGCGCCGGCCAGGTGTTGGACCTGACCACCCGCGAGTTTGCCCTGCTGGAATACTTCCTGCGCAACCCGAACCGGGTCATCACCCGCGAGGAAGCGGAAAACCATATCTGGAGCTACGATTTCACCGGGGTTTCCAACGTGATCGATGTGTACATCCGCCGCCTGCGTGCCAAGATGGACGATCCCTTTGAGCCCAAGCTGCTGGAAACCGTCCGCGGCGTGGGCTACCGCCTGGTCAAACCGCCGGCTGGACAAGATTTTTAACCGCAGCCCTACCCACAGGGTACTCTTCGAGTAAAGGGTGCTTCGCGAAGGCACGGAGGACACTGCGGCCATAGAGTTTTTTGAATAAATGATTTCAAAATGATCTCTTTCTCCGTGTTCTCTGTGCCCTCCGTGTCTCCGTGGTGAATATCTTAGTATGAAGAAATTTTTCCCACACCTAAAAACTTTCTTCAGCGGCATCCGCTTCCGGTTGACGCTGTGGTTCACGTTCATCCTCGCGCTGGTGCTGGCGGCGTTCATCACCTCGGTCTACACCACCCAGGTGCGCGCCCTGCGCAACCAGACCCTTTCGCGGCTGGAGTACAACCTCAGCCGCCTGCAGACTGTCTACCAGGTCAACCTGGGAGCCATCATCCTGACGGCCCCGGCCGGCGACCCCAGCCTGGTGCTGCAGCAGGATGACATCCTCTACGTCCAGGACCTGGCCGGCAAAGAGCTGGCCAGTTACGGCCCGCTGACCCAGGCGGACAAGGCAGCCCTGGCCAGCGCCGCCGCCAATACCGAGCTGGCCGGCAAGGCCTACCAAATCACCCTGGCTTCCAACAAGGAACGCACGGCCGGGCCGGAGTACATCTGCGTCACGGCCAGCATCTATTCGGGCAGGTTGCAGCGCGCCTACCTGGTGCTCGGCAGCCCGGTGGATCCCAACAACCAGGCCCGCCGCTTATTGACCACGCTCATCCTGGCCGGCGGTGCCCTGCTGGCCGTGGCCATGTTCGGCGGCTACTGGCTGGCCGACCACGCCATGCGCCCGGTCAAGGCCATCACCCACACTGCCCGCCAGATCAGCGAAAGCGACCTGACCCGCCGGATCAACCTGAAATCCGGCGACGAGCTGGGCGAACTGGCCGCCACCTTCGATGCCATGCTCGGCCGCCTACAGGCTGCTTTTGAACGCCAGCGCCAGTTCACCGCGGATGCCAGCCACGAACTGCGCACCCCGCTGACCATCATCAACCTGGAAACCGGCCACGCCCTGGCCGCCGACCGCCCGGCGGAGGAGTATAAGCGCTCGCTGGGCGTCATTCAGACCGAGAACGAGTACATGGTGCGGCTGGTCAACAACCTGCTGCTGCTCTCGCGCATGGATGCCGGGCGGGCATCCCTCAAGCAGGAGACGCTGGACCTGAGCGACCTGGCGGTGGAAGTGGCCGAGCGGCTGGATCCGCTGGCCCGCCGGCGCGGCGTGGCGGTGGCCTTTGGCGACCTGCCCGAAACCCGCCTGACCGGAGATCGCAACCTGCTGCTGCAGGTGGTCAGCAACCTGGTGGAGAATGCCATCAAGTATTCACCGGCGCGGAGCGGGCAGGTGACCCTGCAAACCGGCAGCGAGGGGGAAACCGCCTGGCTGCGGATCAGCGATAACGGCCCGGGTATCTCCGCCGAACACCAGGCGCACATCTTTGACCGCTTCTACCGGGTGGATGCCGCGCGCAGCCAGAACGAGGGCGAAGAGACCCCAACCGGCTCCGGGCTGGGCCTGGCGATTGTGGATGAAATCGTCCGCGCCCACGGCGGCGAAATCCGCCTGACCAGCGCCGAGGACCAGGGCAGCACGTTTGAGGTTCGTTTACCGCTCCACAAGTGACATTCCTCCCGTTTCATTTCCAGCAAAAATTCCTATAATAGAACCTGTCTGCAACTTTTTTCTTCATTCCACGCAGTCAGGAAACCAAACATGGCCGAAACCACCCCATCTTCACCTGCGCAGCGTTTCTCCACCAGCGCCGCCTGGATCATCATGCTGCTCGTCAGCATCCTGCCCAATATCCTCTGGTACGAGCTGGTCAGCCACTCCATTCCCGCCTGGCTGACCTGGGTTAAACTCGGCCTGTTGGTCCTGCTGGCCCTGGCCAGTCTGTTCTGGAAGAGCCTGCGCCCGCTGCGGCCGTTCTTCTTCATCCTGATTTTCCTGTTTCTGATTGAAGAAGCCGTTACTCAATTCGTCAAGTTTCCCTTCTGGGTAAAGCTCTTCGGCAGCGGCAACGCCCCCTTCACGCAAAACATGCTTGGCATCCAGTTGAGCCGCCTGCTCGTCTCAATCCTGATGATCGGCGCACTGAGCCTGCTCGGCTATTCGCGCAGGCAATTCTTCCTCACCCGCGGCGACCTGAAGGCTCCCATCACTCCCGTGCGCTGGCTGGGCTTTCCCAAACCCGATCCGTGGACCCGTTTCGGCGGCCAGTTTGCCATCTATATCAGCCTGGGGACGCTGCTCTTCCTGGTCCTTGGCGGCCGCCCCAGTGGGAGCCAGCTGCTGGGGGTGCTGCCCCTGCTGCCAATGGTGCTGCTGTTTGCCGCCATGAACGCCTTTAACGAGGAAATGACCTACCGCTCCTCCCTGCTGGCCGGCCTGGAAAATGCCGTCGGCGCGCGCCAGGCAGTCTGGATAGCCGCCGCCTTCTTCGGCATCGGGCATTACTTTGGCGTTCCCTACGGGATCGTGGGCGTCTTGATGGCCACCTTCCTCGGCTGGATGCTCGGCAAGGCCATGCTGGAAACGCGCGGTTTCTTCTGGGCCTGGTTCATCCACTTCCTGCAGGACGTGATGATCTTCTCCTTCATGGCCATCGGCTCCATCACTCCCGGCGGATAAAATTGTCTATCTCAAACCGTGCCGGGGCTTCCGCCTGAGATGCAGAATTCCCGGCTTTAATTAAAATTCCACGCACCAACTGACATATAATTGATCACAGAGATGAATATTTTTCGCAGCAAGCCCGCCCTGTTCCTCTTGCGCCACCTGGCCGCCCTGGCAACCGTTGCCGTGACGACCCTGCTTCTGCGTCCATTCTCGCATTTGCTCTCCATCCAGATCATCGTCCTGCTCTACCTGCTGCCGGTTATCATCAGTACCGTGCTGTGGGGGCTGACGCCCGGCCTGCTGGCCGGATTTGCTGCTTTTCTTTCTTTTAACTTCTTCTTTCTGCCGCCTCTGTACACCTTCCAGGTGCACGCTCTGCAGGATTTGATCACCCTGATCATTTTCCTGGTGGTGGTCGTCATCATGTCGCAACTGATCGGCCAGGCCCGCGAGGGTATCCGCCTGGCGCGCAGCCGCGAGCGTGAAGCCACCCGCATGTACGAGCTGATCTCCGCCCTCTCCGGCCTGCAGGATGCGCGCAGCATTGCCAGCACCCTGGCCGAACATGCCCTGGAAACCTTCCAGTGCATACAGGTTGAAGTTTCGGTGGATCCGCAAAAATTCGGCGAGCAGCCCGCCACCGTCCTGCCGGAAGGCAGCCTGGAGTCAACGCCGCCCACTGCGCGCATCCGCCTGGTGACGGCTCGCGAGGTGGAGGGCGAGCTGCGCCTGTGGCTGCCCCGCCCGGAGTTGAGCGCCGAGGAAACCCGCCTGCTGGAGGCCTACGCCAGCCAGGCCGCGCTCTCGCTGGAGCGCGCCCGCCTGACCACGACCGAAAACCGGACGCGCGTGCTGGAGGAAAGCGACCGGCTCAAATCCTCCCTGCTGAACTCGGTCTCGCACGAACTGCGCTCCCCGCTGGCCGCCATCAAGGCTTCCGTCTCCAGCCTGCGCGACGGCACGGTGGATTGGGACAACGCCGCCCGCCAGGAACTGCTCGCCACGATTGAAGAGGAAACCGACCACCTCAATCTGCTGGTGGGCAACCTGCTGGATATGTCGCGGATCGAATCCGGGGCGCTCAAGCCCAACAAGCGCTGGAATTCGATCAGCGAGATTGCCCTGGGCGTGGTGACCAAGATGCGCAAGCAGTTGCAGGATCATCAACTGGAAATTGAATTACCCGGCGACCTGCCGCTCGTCCCCACGGATTACGTCATGATCGGGCAGGTCTTCACCAACCTGCTCAGCAACAGCGCCAAGTACGCCCCACCCGGCACGCAGATCCAACTGAGCGCCCGGAAGGAAGGCGATTGCGTGCATGTCCAGGTGGCCAACCAGGGGCCGTCCGTCCCGCAGGAGCACCTGGAGCGCATCTTCGACAAGTTCTATCGGGTGACGGCCGCCGAGCGCATCACCGGCACCGGGCTGGGGCTCTCGATTTGTAAAGGGATCATCGAGGCGCACGGCGGGCGAATCTGGGCGGAAAATCAACCCGGGCGGTTTGTCTTCCATTTCACCCTGCCGCTCACTCTCGACGGCGCCTTGCCGGAAATCCCCACGGAGGCTGGCGATGGATAAAAACCCCCTGGTCCTGATCATCGATGACGAGCCGCAAATCCTGCGCGCCCTGAAAACCATCCTCTCGGCCAACCGCTTCCGGGTGGCTACCGCCGCCAACGGCGAACAGGGCATTGCCCAGGCCGTCGCCCAGCCGCCGGATGTGATCATCCTTGACCTCAGCCTGCCGGATATGGACGGCTTCCAGGTCTGCCAGCAAATCCGCGAATGGTCGCGCGTGCCGATCATCATCCTCTCGGTGCGCGACAGCGAAAAGGACAAGGTGGCTGCCCTGGATAAAGGTGCGGATGATTACCTGGTGAAACCGTTTGGCAGCGAGGAACTGCTGGCGCGCATCCGGGTGGCCCTGCGTCACTCGGAGCAATCCCTGGGCAACCGCGGCAGCATCATCACCGCCGGCGGAGTGAGCATTGACCTGGCCCGCCACGTAGTCACCCTCAACGGCGAGGAACTGCGCCTGACCGCAACCGAGTTCAAGTTGCTGGCCTACCTGGCCGCCCATCCCGACCGGGTGCTGACCCACCAGGCCATCCTGACCCAGGTGTGGGGCTTCGAGGAATTTGACCACGTGGAGTATTTGCGGGTCTATATCGGCCAGCTGCGCAAAAAACTGGAGCAAAATCCGGACGAGCCGCAAATCATCCTGACCGAGCCGGGGGTCGGTTACCGTTTCAAAACGGGGGATTGAAAGCCGATCCATCCTCCATCTTTATAATTTCTTTATACTTTTCTCTCCCTTTTTTGCAGGAAATTTACGCCTTTTGCTTAAACTCTCTGTGTTCACCGAAGGAGAGTGATATGTCTGTTTCCGTCCAAAATCAATCCCGCCCACGGCTGATCGTACTGCTGCCGACCGGCCTGGAGGGCAACCTGGCCCTGGCCCGGTCCGTCCACCAGTTGGCCCGCCAAAACCAGGCGGATGTGTTTTACCTGGTGCTCGTCGACGATGACGAGAAAACCCTGCAGATCTCGCGCGCATTGGCCACGATGAAAGCCATCACATCGGACGGCATTCTCACTGTTGGATCGCGGCTGGTTTCCACGCCTGACTGGTTGGCTGCCCTGCGCAGCATCTACCGCCCGGGCGATACCCTCGTCTGCCAGGCCGAACAGACGGTGAAAAACGGCTTCCTGCGCGTCCGCCCGCTGGACGAGTTCCTGGCCGGCTTGCTGCCCGCCCCCGTGCTGACCCTGCGCGGATACTACCATCCGCAGCGGCAACAAATCCGCGACTGGACGGACGGCCTGCTGCACTGGGCCGGCTTCCTGCTGATCATTGCCGCCTTTACCCTGCTGGAAATCAAGTTCGAGCCGACCATTCACGGCACGGTACATGCCATCGTGCTGGGGGTCTTCATCTCCGCCGAGTTTGGTGCGGTCCTGCTCTGGAATCGCATCACCAGCCATTAATCCATTGAAAACAGTCTCCCCCCATGGGGTGGGCTGATTGTAGAGAGGTTTTTAATTTTAATGAATACCAAGAATATTTCAGGCGCCACCGTTTTTGAAGAAACCGCCGCCATCGAGCCGCGCAAGAGTTGGCGCAATTTTATGATCGGCCGGCCGCTGCAAACCGCTGATGCCCCCCACCAGACCATCGGGAAAGCCGTGGGCCTGGCGGTCTTCGCTTCGGATGCGCTTTCCTCCACCGCCTACGCCACCCAGGAAATCATGTTCATCCTGGCGGCTGCCGGCAGCGGCGCCCTGGGCTATGTTTTCCCGATCACCATCGCCATTGTTGTCCTGATCGTAATTGTGTCCATCTCCTACCAGCAAACCATCCACGCCTACCCGGGCGGCGGCGGTGCCTACATTGTCGCGCGCGACAACCTGGGCGAACTCCCGGCCCAGACGGCCGGGGCCGCCTTGCTGACTGATTACATCCTGACCGTGGCTGTCTCCGTTTCCTCCGGCGTGGCGCAAATTACCTCTGCCTTCCCGCTGCTCTACCAGTACCGGGTTTTGATTGCCGTGGGATTGGTCTTCTTCGTCATGTTGATCAACCTGCGCGGTGTCAAGGAATCTGGGTTTGCCTTTGCCATACCCACCTATTTCTTCATTGTTACTATGTTCGTTACAGTCGGCGTGGGCCTGTTCAACTACCTCTCCGGCAACCTTGGAACGGTGGTCAACCCGCCAGAAATGGGCTTCGCCGGGCTGCTGACCACGGTCACGCCCTTCCTGCTGCTGCACGCCTTTTCCAGCGGTACTTCGGCCATGACCGGGATTGAGGCCATCTCCAACGGCATCACCGCCTTCAAGGAGCCGCGCTCAAAGAATGCCGGTATCACCCTGGTCTGGATGTCCGCCATCCTGGCCTCTCTCTTCCTGGGCATCTCGTTCCTGGCCGGCCAGGTGCATGCCGTCCCCTCGGAGGCGGAAACCGTCATCTCCCAGATCGCGCGTACCATTTATAGCGGGCGGAATTTCCTGTACCTGTCCATTATCGCCGGGACTGCAATCATCCTGATCCTGGCCGCCAACACTGCCTTTGCCGATTTCCCCCGCCTGAGCGCCTTGCAGGCAGGCGACGGCTTTCTGCCGCGCCAGTTAACCTTCCGCGGCAGCCGCCTGGTTTATTCGCGCGGAATTGTCACCCTGGCCCTCGCAGCCTCGCTGCTGATCGTGCTCTTCCAGGCCAGCGTCAACCGGCTGATCCCGCTCTACGCCATCGGCGTTTTTATGTCGTTCACCCTTTCCCAAACCGGCATGGCCCGGCGCTGGTGGAAATCCGGCCATCTCCAACCCGGTGAGCAGGTGGTTGAACCCGGTTCAACCATCGTCCATGATCAGAACTGGAAACTAAAGATGGCCGTCAACGGGTTTGGTGCCATCTGCACTCTGGTGGTGATGATCACCTTTGCCATCACCAAGTTCAAGGACGGCGCCTGGATCATTATCTTTATCATCCCGACCATGGTGGCGATCTTCATGTCAATTCACCATCACTACAAAGCCCTCTCAGAAAAACTGACCCTGGACCATTACACCTCGCCAACCCGCATCTCGCACAACCGGGTGGTGCTGCTGGTGGCCGGGGTGCACCGCGGTACGCTGGCTGCGTTGGCGTATGCCCGTAACTTGTCGGATGACGTAACGGCCGTGCATGTCTCCATCGACCCGAAAGAAACCGAGAAGGTGGTGGAGAAATGGGCTACCTTCGGCGAGGGCATTCGCATGGTGGTGCTGGAATCGCCCTACCGCCTGTTCATCGAACCGCTGATGGTCTACATTGAAAACCTTTTGGCGCACAATCAGCCCAATGAGCGCCTGACGGTGGTGGTTCCGCAGTTTGTGCCCAAGCACTGGTGGGAAAACCTGCTGCACAACCAGACCGCTCTGACCCTGCGCTTTGCGCTGCTCTTCAAATCCAACCTGGTCATCCTGGAAGTGCCCTACCAGGTCTAATCGCTCACCGGCCGGCGCTGCCAGTCCCCTTGCGCGCCGGGAAGTGAAAACAGGTTCTCCTCTCAGCCGGAGAACCTGTTTTTGTAGACTAAATTGCGATGATTAACATCCAATTCATCACCTTCTAATCAACGCTCGCTAGAATGGTTCAACGTCAAGTGATTTTCAGGAAGATCGATCCATGAAACGCAGAATTATTCTTCTCCTGGCGGCAGCCGTGGTGATCGGAGGCGGTTTCGTTGGCTACGCCGTCTTCCGCGCCCCCAGGGCAGCCAGCCAACCGATTTCAGCCGTTCCGTTGAGCTCCTCAACCACCTACCCGGTGGGAACGCCGGCCGGCTCCTCCCCCACTGCTGCCCCGGGTGCAGATACGAACCTGCTGCTTTTCCAGATTGACCCCACCCAATCCAGCGTCCGCTTTACCCTCAATGAAGTGTTGGCCGGCTCCCCCAAGACTGTGATCGGCCAGACCAACCAGGTGGCCGGGCAGATCGAAGTCAACCTGGCGAATCCCTCCGCCAGCCGCATCGGCGAAATCAAGGTGGATGCCCGCACCCTGGCAACGGACAATGATTTCCGCAACCGGGCCATCAAGAACCAGATCCTGAATACGGATACCTACGAGTTTGTCACCTTCAAGCCCACCGCCCTGGCAGGTCTGCCGGCCAGCGTGAAAGTGGGCGACTCGTTCAGTTTCCAGGTCACCGGCGACCTGACCATCCGCGATGTAACCAAGTCGGTCACCTTCACTGCCCAAGTGACCGCAGCGAGTGAGTCCCAACTGACGGGCAAAGCCAGCACCACCGTCCTGCGCTCGGATTTCGGCTTGCAAATCCCCAACGTGCCCAACGTGGCCAACGTGACCAACGAAGTCCAGTTGGAAATTGATTTCACCGCCACGCGGTAAGCACCCATGGTTTTGTAAACCAGAGGAGGTTGCATGACAAATTCTCAATCTTCAAAAGTCCCGCGGCAGGTACCGCTGCTGGTCATCCTGGGCGGCCTATTGATCCTGGCAATGGCCCTCTTCTTTCTGCTCAACAGGCCATCGACTGCTGGAGGTGTTCCAAAGCTGGTGGCGGATCAATCCGAGATCAACTTTGGCGATGTCAAACTGGGTCAGCCGGTGCAGGCATCCTTCACCTTGACCAATACGGGCACCGGAACGCTCAGGTTCAGCCAGGAACCCTATATTGAAGTCCGAGCAGGGTGTTGACCGCCCACTCCGGTCATCGGTTCGATGACGTTAAAACCCGGGCAGAGCACCACGGTTTCCATGGAATTTACGATGAAAGGTGATATGGGCGGACCGCACGACTTCCGCCTGCACCTGGCCTCCAACGACCCACAGAACGGCGACCTGGTCCTGGCCGTCCTGTCCAACTGGGTTCCATAAAAACCTTCAACCCTGTTTGATTATGAATTGCATCGATTTGGCTTCGTCCGGTCGATGCAATTCATTTTTATACCGCCCGGTAAGGGAGTAAACTTACCGGCGCCTCAGCAATTGCTGAAGCGCCGGCGTCCAGAGGGGAGAGAAATGAAGAATTACGAGCCTGCTCGTTCTTCCAGGATTTTAATCAGGGGATCCAGGAACATGCGGTCCATGCCGCCCATCCGGCGTTGCGTGCTGCCGGCTGTCTGGGTGGATTGCGTGCCCGTCCCCGTGCCGCCGGTCATACCGGGCTCCATGCCGGGGCCGCCGCCGGAAAACGTCATCCCGCCGGAGGGCGGTTGACCGCCGGTAAAGGTCCGGCCGCCGCTGCTGCCAGAAGAACCACTACCGGAGGATCCACCGGAAGGCGCCTGGCCATTCGGGGCAGTGAACCCCCCACCGGCAGCACGCTGAGCCTGAAACTGGGCGATTTGCGTGGCACGTTCTGATTCCGTCAGGTTGGCCATTCGACCGCCGCCAAATTGGCCCGGATCAATGCCCAACTTGTCCATCAGGGCGGTCATCTGTTCCTGGGTCATTTCCATGTTCTTGATGGCCGTGACCTGGTCGGCGGTCATGGCTTCCTCGATCTGGTCATAGACCGCCTGGATTTCCTCAGCCGTGGCGGTGTCGGAACTGCTCATGCTCTTGATGGCCTTCCACAGCGGTAGTAAAGTCTTGGCTTCATCTTTCGTCACTGCCTGGTCGGTGCCTTCCAGTTGCAGGGTGCCGATGGCCAGGCGCGAGGATAGCGGCGCGTTGGCGCCCACGCCCCCGGCAGGGGATGAGGCAGCCGCCGTCTGGGTGGCTGCCGAGCTGCTTCCCGCGCCGGTGGAACTGCAGGCAGCAGCCAGGGCCAGCAGGGCAATGATGGCAATACCGAGGATAAGTTTCTTTTTCATAGCGTTTCCTTTTGAGTTTTGAATCTTTACCATTATGGGTCCCGCGTTATTCGTGCCGCAGGGCTACAATCGGGTCCAGTTGGGCGGCTTTTTGGGCCGGCAGGAACCCGAAGAAAATGCCGATCAGGGCGGCCGAACCGAACGAGAGCGCAACCGAATAGGGCAGGATGACCGTGCGCATATCGCTGAATTTACCAAACAGGAGCGCGCCGGCAATGCCGGCGACCACCCCCAGCAGGCCGCCCAGCAAACTGAGCATCATCGCCTCCGAAAGGAACTGCGCCTGGATATCGCCCGGGGTTGCCCCGGTGGCCTGGCGCAGGCCAATCTCGCGCGTCCGCTCGGTTACACTGACCAGCATGATGTTCATGATGCCAATGCCGCCAACAATCAGCGAGACCCCAGCCACCCAGGCCAGCAGGGTGCGGAAGGAGGCCGTGGTGGATTCCTGCGTGGCGATGATATCCGCCTGGGTGCGGATGCTGAAATCCATCGTATCCAGGGTCACATCGTGACGCTTGACCAGCAGCAGCTTGATCTGCTCGATCACGTTATCCATATTTGCATTTTTATCCACCGAGACGATGATCTGGCGGACCCGGTCGCCCATAAAGCGGGCGAACATCTGGGGCGAGAGTTTCTTGAACACGACGGTGATGGGGGTATAGACCTGGGTATCAAAATCCACCCCGGAGACCAGTCCTTTTTCGGCCATCACACCGATGACGGTCATCTTGATCTTGTTGACGATAACGGTCTGCCCGATCGGATCAGCCGTACCAAACAATTCCTCGGCCACCTTTTTGCCCAGCACCACCACCTTGGTTGTCTTGTCGAGTTCCTTGGCGGTATAAAAACGTCCGGAAGCCACCTTTAAATCCCGTACCGTGGGGTAGTCGGGCGTGGAGCCGACAATGGTGATGCTCTCCAGGATGTTGGTGCCAAACTGGACCGTGGTGCTGGTGGATTGTTCGACGGTCACGCCGGCAATGCCCTTGATCTTTTCTTTGATGGCAGTCATATCGTCATACACCAGGCCACCGGATTCCTGCTGACCGGGAGCGCCGGGACCCATGCGCGTCATGGAACTGGAGATAAATACCAGGTTGGTGCCCAGGCCGTTAATGGCCTCGGAAATCGTGGCTTCAGTGCCGGCGCTGATGGAAATCATCACAATCACAGCCGCCACACCGATGATGACGCCCAGCATGGTCAGCAGGGAGCGCAGTTTATTGGAGAGCAGGCTCTTCCAGGCTGTTTTGATTTGTTCTCCCAGGTTCATGCCGCCTCCCCTTCCACCGCCTGCCCGACTGCCTGCGGGCGATCCGGCAATTTGCCGTTCTTTTTGTCCGAGGCCAGCCGGCCGTCGCGGATTGTCAGGATGCGCTGGGTGTAATGGGCAATATCCGGCTCGTGGGTGACCATCACAATCGTGCGGCCGCGGTCATTCAGGTTGTGCATCAATTCCATGATTTCATAACTGGAGTGGGTATCCAGGTTGCCGGTGGGTTCATCCGCCAGGATCAGGATCGGGTCGTTGATCAGGGCGCGGGCAATTGCCACGCGCTGCTGCTGGCCGCCGGAGAGCTGATTGGGCAGGTGGTGCGAACGATCCACCAGGCCTACGTTCTCCAGGGCCGCCAGGGCTTTTTCCCGGCGCTCCGCCATACTCACCCGGCCGTCGCGGATGTACATCATCGGCATCATCACGTTCTCCAGGGCGGTGGCGCGCGGCAGCAGGTTGTAGGATTGAAAAATAAAGCCAAGCTCCCTGCCGCGGATGAGAGCCAGTTCTTTGCGGCTGTACCCGCTCACATCCTCCCCGGCCAGGATGTAGCGCCCGGCGGTCGGGCGATCCAGGCAGGCCAGGATGTTCAGCAGGGTGCTTTTGCCGGAGCCGCTCGGCCCCATGATGGCAACAAATTCACCCTCGCGAATGGTGAGGTTGACCCCTTCCAGGGCAACCACCTCGCTTTCGCCGCTGCCGTAAATCTTCTCGAGATCAATCGTCTCGATAATGACAGGTTTCTCATCCATTAATTTGTCTCCACGGCCCCGGTGGTGACCACATCGCCCTGTTTCAGGCCGCTCTTGATTTCGGCGTAGGTAGCATCCATCAGGCCAACCTCGACCACGGTCAAGCGCGGTTTGCCGTCACTGCCCATGACCATCACACCGTATGAGCCGTCTCCCAGGTCGCGCAGGGCTTCCACCGGCACCAGGACGGCATTCTCAGCCTTGCCGCTGATGATGGTGACGCTGGCGCTTAAGCCGTCCAGCAGGCGGGCATCCTTGTTGGTATCATCCAGGGTCAATTGGATCACGCCGGTCAGCACGTTGTAGCCCTGGGTGCTGTTCAGGCTGGGGCTCATGCTGATCACCGTCCCCTTGAAGACGAGGTCAGGCAGGGCATCAAAGGTCACCTCGGCGGATTTACCCACATCCACCAGGGCCAGGTCGGATTCGTCGGCCGAGAAATTTACCAACGGGTGGGCAAGATCGATGATGGAGATGAAAGTACTGGTCCCCACCATATCGCCGGTTTCACCCCCCACGGAAAGCACCGTCCCGGAGATGGGAGCGGTCATCACGGCGCCTTCCAGGTTGGTTTTGGCGGTTTCCAGGGCCAATTGGGCCTGGACCACGGCCAGTTGATCCTGGGCATAGGCGGTGGGGTCAATACCGTTATTGGCCACCAGGGCATCCACCTTTGACTGGGCAGTCTTCAGCGTCCCTTCGGCTATGGTCAGGTCGTCATGGGTGGTCTGGATTTCATAATCGGTGTAACCCAGGCACTTGGTATAGGCGGCATAATCCGAGTCCATGGTGGTTTTGAGCGGCTTGACGGTGTAAGTGTAATAGCGGTAGTCGCTCTCCGAGCCATTCGCCACTGCTTCTTCATAATTATGCTTGGCTGCCAGGTAAGTGTCATAATATGCTTGGATCGTTGCCTCTTCACAGCGGGTCTGGTTCTTGGTCACAACCGCGTTCTTGGCGTCATAATAAGCCTGCTGGGCATCCGCCAATTCCTGGCGGGCCGTGGCCAGGCTGGAGGCGGCATCGCCGCTCAACGTATCCAGGGCCTGCTGGGCTAATTTCAAGGTCAGGTTGGCCGAGTCCACCGCCGCCTGCAGGGAGGTGATATCGGCCAGCTTGGCCAGCACCTGGCCCTGCTCAATCACATCTCCCATCTTCACATTGACCTCAGCCAGCTTGCCGGAAACCGGGAAGCTCAAATTGACGGTTTTGCCAGGCGTCAAGGTGCCGGAGCCGTCGGCTGAAATCTCAAGCGTGCCAACCCGCACCGTGGCGGTGTTGTAATCCGGCGCAGTGGTGGCGGCGGAGGCGGTGGTGGTTTGCCTGTAAAAATAGTATCCCACAGCGCCCCCGGCGAGCAGCAAAACAATGATGACGGGGATGACAATTTTCTTGACGCTTTTCTTCCTGGGTTTATTTTGAACGGTCATTTTGCGATCTTCTCCTTGAAAATGGATGGAACAGTCCAACATGATGATCATAGCCCCAGGTTATTTAGAATTGATTTAGAATTTGTGAATTTCTTAGCAAGAAAAGCTCCGTTAAATGCATCCGGCGCATCAGCTGCCACTGATGCGCCGGACATTTGAGGAGGAGAAGAAGAAATTGTTGTTTGTCTTTGCTGGTTATAGGATATCTCTCTCTTATTCAGATCTTATTTAGAAGGAATGAATAATTCCTGCAATTTTCGATATATATCTAAACAAAATCCTTCTCAAATCTAAACAAAATCTGAATAATTTTCGGTTAACCTGAGTACAATAAAGGGACAGGGGCGCCCGCCCCGCCGTGGAGTGCCATGACAAAAACCATCCTGGTCGTTGATGACCAATCCAGTGTTCGCCAACTGCTGCAGGAATACCTGACCGAGCAAGGTTTTCGCGTATTGACCGCCACGGACGGCCAAAACGCGCTCTATACCGCCCGCCATCTCCAGCCGGACTTGATCCTGCTGGATATCATGATGCCCAATATGGACGGCTACCAGTTCCTGCGCCAGTTCCGCCAGGAACGCCAGACGCCGATCATCATCATCACTGCCCGCGAGGAAGAGACGGACGCCGTGCTTGGGCTGGACCTGGGCGCCGACGATTACGTGATCAAGCCTTTCCGCATGCGTGAACTGCTCTCGCGCATCCGCGCCCTGCTGCGCCGCTCCGCTGGAGAGGGCGAGGCCTTTGAGCTGCTGCGCGAAGGCGAAATCGCTCTGGATGAGCGCACCCATTCAGTCACGGCCAAAGGAAACGAGGTTGCGCTGACGCCGATTGAATTCGATCTGCTGGCCATCCTGATGCGCTCCCCCGGACGGGTGTTCAACCGCACCGAACTGGTGGATCAACTAACCGACAGCGGTTTTGCCGGGCTGGATACCACCCTCAATGTGCACATCCGCAACCTGCGCATGAAGATTGAGCCCGACCCGGGCAATCCGCAGTACATTGAGACCGTTTTCGGCGTTGGTTACCGCTTCCGCAAATCCCTGTAAAACGAGATGAAAAGATCCATTTATCTCAAGCTGACCCTGGCCTTCATGCTGGTGGCATTCATCACCTCCGGTCTGATCGCCGTGTTCATCCGCATCACCAGCGCCGACCGCCTGTTCAGGCTGGTGGTGGAGCAGCAAAGCGCCAGCATGGAGCAGGGCCTGGCCAGTTATTATTCTACGGTCGGTTCCTGGGCAGGGGTTGACCTGGTCTGGAATCAAATCCAGCGCCAGGTGGATCAGCCTGCCACCGCCTACAACAACCTGCCGCCAGAGGATTTGCACAATGACTTTGGCCGGCGCAACCTGTTTGGACTGGCGGATGCCAACGGGGTGGTGATTATCCCGGTGGATCCCTACAACCAGGCAGGTGTGCAGCTCTCCACCAGCCAGTTAAAATCCGGCACGCCGGTGTTGGTCAACAAAATCCAGGTGGGCACCCTGTTAACCGTCAACCGCCTGACGGGTTACAATCCGGCCGAGACCATGTTCCTGCAGCGCACCAACCAGGGCCTGTTGATTGCACTGGGCGGAGCGCTGGTGCTGGCCATGCTGCTGGGACTGCTGTTCGCCCGCTCGTTTGCCCGCCCGCTGCAAGCCCTGACCCGCGCGGCGCGCAAGATCGCCCAGGGAGAGCTGGAGCAGGAAGTCCGGGTCACTTCCTCGGATGAAATCGGCCAACTGGCCACGGCCTTCAACCAGATGAGCCGCGAAGTTTCCAATGCCAACCAGCTCCGCCGCCAGATGACGGCCGATATCGCTCACGACCTGCGTACCCCGCTGACGGTCATCGCCGGCTACGTCGAATCGATGCGCGACGGCGTGCTGCAGCCCACCCCGCAGCGGCTGGACTTGATCTATTCGGAAATTGAGCGCCTGCAGCACCTGGTGAATGACCTGCGCATGCTTTCCCAGGCGGATGCCGGGGAGTTGCCGCTCAATCCACAGGCCATCAACCCGCGCGCCCTGCTGGAGCATGCCGCCGAGTTATTCCAGCATCACGCCGCCCGGCAAAAGGTCAGTCTGGCCGTGGACGTGCGCGAAGCCCTGCCGGATATCAACGTGGACGAATCGCGCATGATGCAGGTGCTGGATAACCTGATCAGCAATGCCCTGCACTACACCCCGGAGGGCGGCACCATCACCCTCGCTGGACAGTTGAAGGCTGGCAAGGTCGAACTGACCGTGCAGGATACCGGCAGCGGCATCCCGCAGGAAGAGCTGGGGCTGATTTTCAACCGCTTCCACCGCGTGGATCCCTCGCGCCACGCCGATTCCGGTGAAAGCGGGCTGGGTCTGGCCATCGTCAAGGCGTTGGTGGAGGCGCACGGTGGGCAGGTCTGGGCGGAATCGACTCTCGGGCAAGGTACCACGATGCACATCTCCCTGCCGGCGGGGTTATAAAGCAGAAAAAGCGGCCCATGCCGCCACATCCATAAGTATCGTTGTAAGGAAGAAGGTAGTCGTTTTTTAAGGCGTACGGGTATTGGTTGGCCAGGGGGTATAGGTGGCCGCCCCGGACGGCGGATAGGCGCCGCCCTGCACAGTGGGCGTATTGCTCGGCAAGACAGGCCGTTCGGTCGGCGGCTGCGTCGGCAGCCCGGCCGGAGCAAATTCAGTCGGCGGTGTGCGCAGTAAATCCTGTTCCAGCGTCAGCGTAGGCGTGCGTGTGACGAACTCTGGCAGCGGGCTTACCCCCAGTTGATTTAACCCATAAAACACCAGGGCTGCCAGCGCGGCCAAAACTATCAAAAAAGCCACCAGCCACAACAGCCAGCGCCCGCGCGGCCGGCGCGGTACCACTGCCGCGGGAATCTCCACGGCCAGGATGGTGATATTGTCATGCCCGCCGCGCTCATTGGCCATGTCCACCAGGTTCTGCAGGGCCTCTGCCTGTGAACGCCCGGCAAAAGCTGCCGCAATTTCCTCCGCCTCCACCAGGTCGCTCAAACCGTCCGAACACAGGATCAAGCGGTCGCCGGGCAGCAGCCCGATGCCCTGGTTGGCCTGCGCTTCGTCATCGCTCTCCCGGTCATCCAGCCGCAAGCGGAAATCCGGCAGGACCGGCTTGACCGAGCCCAGGTAGCGGCGGATAACGTGGGCATTGGGGTGGTTTTTGGCATCCTCGGGCTGCAGGACGCCGAACTCCAGCGCCTCCTGCACCCAGGTATGGTCAATGCTCAACTGGCGGATCTTGCCCTTGTGCATCAGGTATATGCGCGAATCCCCCACGGTGACAGTGAACAGGCGGTTGCCGATCAGCCAGGCGCAGGCCAGGGTGGAACCCATGCCCTGGCGGTCCTGCTGGCCCTGGGAGGCTGTCAGGATGGACTGGCTGGCTTCCAGCACGGCTGCGTGCAGCACATCCTGCGGCTTTTCCCCTTCGCTTTCGGCCACCACCCGGCTGAGCGTCTCCACGGCGATCTCCGCCGCCACCTCGCCGGCGCGGTGCCCGCCGATGCCATCAGCCAGCACCGCCAGCAGCACGGGCGTGTGGGCGCGGTTCTCCTGCACAAATGCGGAGATGCTAAAACGATCCTCGTTGTTCTTGCCGGACATACCCGGGTGGGTCAGTGCCGCCGCCGGGTAGGGGCTGGTGTCACTCCGTTTCAAAGAAGGTCCTCCACCTTTTGCACCTGGAGGGTGCGCTGCCTGGACGGCCGATTGACTTCAAAGCGGTAGGTGATGCCGCCCATCTGGATGAGATCCTCATGGGTTAATTGTACTCCGGCAGCCGGAACCGGTTGATAATTCACCCAGGTACCGGCCAGCGAATTGCAGTCGTACAGGGTGAAATAATCCGGTCCGCTCTGCACCAGGCGGGCGTGCAGGGCATCCAGGCTGGGATGATCGATCACCACCATGGCCTGCTGCGGATCGCTGCCAAAGGTGATTTCCGAGCGGCTGAGGGCGATGGAACTGCCGGCCACGGTATGCCCGCTCTCCGAGATGCGGATCAGGCGGGCCGGGGAAGGCGCCCCGCTGCGCTGGCGCGGCCAGGAAGGTGAAACACTGCTGGCCAACATTTCCGGCGAGATGGGCTGGGTGCGCACCGGCACGGCTGCCGCCCGGCGTTTGTGATGGCGCCTGCGCCGGTTGAGCAGCAGGATCAGGACAACCAGACCGATGCCCAGCACCAGCACTCCGCCCCCAATCAACACCCGCTCCAGCGAAATCCCGCCTAACAGGGTCTTGCCCTGCTGCACCGGCACCAACACTTCCACCGGCGTTTCAATGCTGCGCCGGCTTAAGCCCAGGGTATCCACCACCTCCACCTGCAGGCGGTGCGTGCCGGAGGCATCCAGGTGACCAATGGTCCATTCCAGGCGGTCAAACGGGGCGGAGGTATGTTCATCCACCACTGCGCCGTCCACCAGCAGGCGGGATACCGCCAGGGGGCGAGTGTGACCATCCGGAAACTCGACCAGGATTTGGATCTCCAGGCGATCCGGGACCAGGACTGCCGCAACGGCCTCGGTTCCACCTGACCACTGCTGAATGACCTGGGTGGGTGGGCTGAGGAAAATCGGGTTGGGCGGCTCCACCTGCACAGTATAGCGCTGCTCCAGGGGCGTCAGTCCCAAGGTCTCATCCGCCGGCTGGAGCGTGACAACATGCTCCCCACTGGTTCCGGCCCGGGCGGTATAGCTACCCTGGTACACATAGCGCAGCGGTTGGAAATAATCCTCCGGGCCGGGCAAATCCTCCTTGCCGGTAAAGACCAGGTAACTGCCGCCGGTCTTGCTGGCCAATTCCAGCAGGGCGGCTTCCTCGGCCGGAACGGGGATGTTCGCCGGCGGAACGTACCAGACCGACACCGCCACTCCCCGGCTGGCCGCCCGGTCCGCCAGGTCCTGGATGGCGGCCAGGCTGCTGGTCGGCTGCGGGGCGGTGATATACAACACAGCGCCCTTCATCAGGGATCGGGAGGGATTGGAAGCCAGGTCCACCGCCTGGGAAAGCGCCCCCAGGTTGGACTGGGCGCGGATCAATTCCGGATTGTATTCCAACAGGGCCTTGGCCAGGTCCGCCGGTTGAGGGGCGCGGATGAGCTGCAGGCCGGTCAGGGTGGCCAGGGAGATTTCATCGGAGCCGTTGGCGGTCAGGCTGTTGGCCCAGTTGACCAACTGGCTGCGGATGCGCTCGTAGCGATTCTCCCCGGCGGTTTGCAGGGCCATGGCCGGGCCCACGTTCAGCGCAACCACCAGTTCCAGCCCCGGCTCGACCAGGGTCAACTCGTCGAGTTGGACCGGCAGGTTATCTTCGGTCAGCTGCAAGTCAGCCGGTTGCAGGTCGGTCCGGAAGCGGCCGTCGGCGCCGTAGGCCTCCAGGTTAAAACTGACCCGGGGAAACTGGCCGGCGTCCAGGCTGGAAAACACCAAACGGCCGGCCTCCTGGGCGAAGGCAGGCTGCGTCAGCCCCCCGATAAGCAAACTGCAAATGACGAGAAACGAGCCGACTTTATTTCGTATGGATTTCATGCTGCCTTGTCGGTGAATACTAGCAACCGGCTGCGCAAAACGATACCCGCGGCTGCGGATGTAGACTAAAAATTCGCCAACCGCTGGTTTTATTTTACTCCCATTCGATGGTGGCCGGCGGTTTGCTGGTGATGTCATACACCACGCGGTTGACTCCCGCGACTTCGTTGACAATCCGGTTGGCAACTTTGGCCAGCAGGTCCGCCGGCAGGCGCGCCCAATCAGCGGTCATGAAGTCCTCGGTGGTCACCGCCCGCAGCGCCACCGCTTCCTGGTAGGTGCGCTGGTCGCCCATCACGCCCACCGAGCGGACGGGCAACAGCACGGCAAAGGCCTGCGAGATGCCCCACTCACCCTCGGCCAGGCGGGTATGCAGCAAGCCGGCAGCGGTCAATTCGGAGGTGAAGATGTCATCGGCGGCGCGCAGTTTTTCCAGGCGCTCGGCGGTCACCTCACCCAGGCAGCGCACGGCCAGGCCCGGCCCGGGGAAGGGCTGGCGCCAGACCAGCTCGGCGGGCAGGCCCAGCGCCTCGCCCACCAGGCGCACTTCGTCCTTGAACAGGTAGCGCAGCGGCTCCACCAGGCTGAAGGACAGGTCGCTCGGCAAACCGCCCACGTTGTGATGCGTCTTGATCCTGTGGGCTTTGCTGCGCTCCGGCGCGCTCGATTCAACCACGTCCGGGTAAATCGTCCCCTGGACAAGGAATTTCGGCTCACCCAGCTTGCGGGCTTCGGCCTCAAAGATGCGGATGAAGGTATTGCCGATGATCTGGCGCTTCTTCTCCGGCTCGGTCACCCCGGCCAGGTTGGAAAGGAAGGTTTCCGCCGCATCCGATACCACCAGTCGGGCCCCCAGGTGCTTGCGGAAGGCAACTTCCACCTGCTGGCGCTCGTTTTTGCGCAGCAGGCCGTTATCCACGAAGACGCAGGCCAATTGATCGCCGACGGCACGCTGCACCAGGGCCGCCGCCACGCTGGAATCCACCCCGCCGCTCACCCCGGCCAGTACCAGGGCAGCCCCCACCTGTTGGCGGATGCGTTCCACGGATTGCTGGATGATGGAATCCGGAGTCCAATCCGGGTGGGCGCCGCAGATATCCACGACGAAGCGGCGCAGGATTTCCCGCCCGCGCGGGGTATGGTGCACCTCCGGGTGGAACTGCACGCCGTAGTAGCGCCGGGTGGGGTCGCCCATGGCGGCAAACGGCGAATTCCCGCTCTTCGCCAGGGGGTGGAAGCCGTCCGGCAGGGTTTCAATCCGGTCGCCGTGGCTCATCCAGACCTGGTAGCAATCCGGCGGTAGCAGCGGGTTGGGCGCCACCGTTTCGGCCAACGCCTCACCGTACTCGCGCTCCTGGGAGGGTGCCACCACGCCGCCCAGCTGATGGGTCAGGGCCTGCATGCCGTAGCAGATGCCCAGCACGGGCAAACCGGATTCAAAAATGTAAGCAGGGATAAAGGGCGCATTCGGCTCATAGACCGAGGCCGGCCCGCCGGAAAGGATGAATCCTTTCGGCTGGATGGCCTGCACCTTATCGGCAGGCGCATCCCAGGGGAAAAGCTCGCAATAGACGTGCGCCTCGCGCACCTTGCGGGCGATCAGTTGCGAGTATTGCGAGCCAAAATCCAGCACCGCGATCGCATCGCTCATGCCGGGTTACTCCGCGAACTCGATCTTGCCGTCATCCAACGAGGTGATGGTCACCAGCGCCTCAATCGGCACGCCCAGCGGCTGCAGTGCCGCCCGGCCGCCCTCAAAGATTTTCTCGATCAGGGCACCGATGCCAACGATCTCCGCCCCGGCGGCCTGCGCCAGGCGGACCAGGCCGAGGATGGTAGCTCCGGTGGCCAGGAAGTCGTCGATGATCAGTACTTTTTCGCCGTGGGCCAGGTATTCCGGGGAGACGATCAGCTCCACCATGCGGCCCTTGGTATGCGAGGGTGCCACGGTCAGGTAGACCGTATCCGGCATGGTGATGGGCTTGGATTTGCGGGCATACACCACCGGCAGCCCCATGTGGCGGGCAGTCATCAGGGCCGGGGCAATCCCGGAGATTTCTGCGGTCAGGATGCGGGTGGCTCCCACGTGGGCAAAACGGCGGGCGAACTCCGCCCCGCAGGCATCCATCAGGTCCGGATGCACCTGGTGGTTGATAAATCCATCCACTTTGAGGATGCCCCCACCCAGGTTCTTACCCTGGGAGCGAATCATATCCTTCAGCTGTTGCATGCTGCCACCTCCGGGAATTTTCTTGTATGGACATTGTACCGAGTCCGTGGGATTCTGAACAGGAGGATTTTGAGCAAACCAATGGAACAATTATAGTAGTATGGAGTAGAGTCAATATCAGTAAGAATGGAGTTGGATAAAATCTATTCTGAATAGTTTTTCACCATTCACCTTCGAAAATCAATATAATAATTAGTATGGAAAGGCGAAAACCTTTTGCTCATCGATCCCCTCTCAATGTCGCAATATTGCATACCATGGCCTTATTGAGTATCCTCCTGTTTTTGCCACCTGCCTGTACCGCTCAACCCAGCCAAACCGCGACCCCCCGGCCTACCTCGGAGGTGATTGCCACGGCGTATACCTCCTACATGATTGGCGAACTTGTGAATAGCGAAGGCTGTATCCAGGTTCGCAGTCAAATCTCTCAGGTCGCCTACACCCTTGTATGACCGCCGGATGTTTCCGGAACCATCGAGGACGGCCAGGTAAAAATCGTGATGGGCATTTTTCGAAAGAAAGTTAGCGAAATCGTCCTGGATTTTGGAGACATCGTCTTCGTCGGAGGGGGAGAATCAGCATTTCCAGACGAGAAATTGCTCCAGCAGTTGCCTTCCAGTTGCCAGCCGCCCTATTGGGTCGTTGGATTTGAAGTGGAAAAATACCAGCCAACCCCAACACCTTAACTTTGAGGCTTGCCCTACCGCAATTTGATTCACCCCTTAATTCACGTCCCCCCAGTACAGCTCCGGATAGTTCTGCACCAATCGTTCCGTCAACACCTTGGGATAGACCCGGTATTTCTGCCGTTCCTCCAGGTTGACCCAGACGATGCCGGTCTGGCCGTCATCCTGGTGGGTGGCCTGCTGTAAATCCGGCTCAGTCAGTAGCTCGCATTCAAACATGAACTCCACCTGGTGGCCGTCATCTTCATGGCTGAATTCGTGGTTTTTACCGATGTATTCGCGGATATAGCGCAGGCGGCCCACCCGCACGCTGGCGCCCAGTTCCTCCAGGCACTCCCGCTGCAAGGCCTCCACAAAGGTTTCGTTCTTTTTCTGTCCCCCGCCGGGCAGCAGGTAATACGCACCCTGCTCGTCCATTTTGCGCACACACAGCAGGTGGTTTCCGCGAATAATGATGGCTTTGATTGAATTACGAACCGGGTGCATGGGCCCTCCTCTGAAAATCATTCTGGATGGAGTAATCATATCGCAAAAATCGCTCCAGCCGCCCGCTTGACCACATTTTGATCGCTCCGGTCTCCTCGCGAAGCACCCTCCGGGAGACCGTGCGCAAAACTGGGCTTATGATAAAGACTTTTGAAATAAGATCGCTCTCGGTCTGGAGACCGGAGCGATCAGGGCGGTGTGCGATTCACTCCCGATCCGAAGGCCGAGGGCAATCAAGGATAGGGGCAATCAAAGCCCAGTGCAGTCAGATCAGGCTTCCACCACCTTGTTCTTCCGTCCCAGGAAGTACTTGGTCAGCTCGGCGGCCACAGAGGGCACCAGCAGCAGCGGCAGGATTTCCAACCACTGCGCCCAGCCCAGCGGCACGGTCTTGAAGATGGTATTCAGGAACGGCACATAGATGACCACCAGGATCATCACCAGCGAGGAAAGCACCGCCCAGTTCATCCACTTGTTGCCAAACAGGCCGATCTTGAGCAGCGGGTAATACTCGGAACGGGCGGTATAAGCGCGGAACAACTCGGAGATGGAGAGCGTGGCAAAGGCCATCGTCTCGGCAAACTCAATGTGCGCATCCGAGGCCAGGCCGATGAAGTAAGCCGCCAGCACCACGCCGGTGATCGCCACCGTCTGGACGACAATCCCTATCCGCATCTGCTTGTTGATGATTGATTCGCCGGCAGGGCGGGGCGGCTGGTTCATGATATCCGGGTCGCCCTTTTCGGTGGCCAGGGCCAGGGCCGGGGCGCCGTCCGTGACCAGGTTCAGCCAGAGCAGTTGGATGGCGGCCAGGGGTGAAACCCCCGTGATCAACGTGCCGAGGAAGATGATCATGATCTCGGCCATGTTGCAGGAGATCAGGTAATACACAAACTTACGGATGTTCGAGTAAATCACGCGGCCCTGCTCGATGGCGGCCACGATGCTGGCGTAGTTGTCATCGGTCAGCACCATGTCGGCGGTCTCCTTGGCCACATCCGTGCCGGTGATGCCCATCGCCACGCCAATATCCGCCCGCTTGATGGCCGGAGCGTCGTTGACACC
Source organism: uncultured Anaerolineaceae bacterium (assembly GCA_964405455.1). Lineage (GTDB taxonomy): Bacteria > Chloroflexota > Anaerolineae > Anaerolineales > Anaerolineaceae > CALESS01. The sequence goes on from CAYOOA010000018.1 coordinate 30,036, forward strand.
GTCGCCGGTCATGGCGGTTACTTCGCCGTCCGCCTTGAGGGCATCCACAATGCGCATCTTGTGCTCCGGCGAGACGCGGGCGAAGACATCGGTGATTTCAATTTCGCGCCGCAGCGTTTCATCATCCATGGCGTCGATCTCATGCCCGGTATGAACCCGGTGTCCGGGGCGCAGCAGGCCGATCGTTTCAGCAATGGCTTTGGCAGTGTTGGGGTAGTCGCCGGTGATCATGATGGTGCGGATGCCGGCGTTCTTGGCCCGCTGCATGGCCGGGGTCACTTCTTTGCGGGCCGGGTCAATCATGCCGACCAGGCCGACGAAAACCAGGTCCTGCTCCATGTTCTGGTTGTTGATTTCCTCCGGCAGGGCCGGCACCAGGCGGTAGGCCAGCCCCAGCACGCGCAGGGCGCTGCCCGTCATCCGGTCATTGGCCGCCAGGATGGCTGCCCGGGTGGTTTCATCCAAAGGCCGGGATTGATCATCCCGGGTTTGGTAACGGGTGCACAGGTTGAGGACCACATCCGGCGCGCCCTTGACGGCCACGGCATACCATTCGCGGTGCTGGCCGTTCTCCAGCGGCCCGGGGTCTTCCGTGCGCGGTTGCTGGATGGTGTGGATGGTGATCATGCGCTTGAGGGTCGAATCAAACGGGATTTCGTTGGCGCGCGGGTAAGCCTCGTTCAACTCCGGCGCAAAAGCCCCGGCCTTGGCAGCCGCCACCAGGATGGCGCCCTCGGTGGGATCGCCGATCATGCGGTAGGAGGTGCTGCCGTCGTCGTTCTGGACGCGCTCCAGTTGGGCATCGTTGTTCAGTACACCCACCCACAAAGCGGTCAGGGCGCCGGGGTAGGTACCGTGCTCCACTTTTTTCCCGTCCAGTCGAAATTCACCGGTCGGGTCGTAGCCGTGGCCGGTCACTTCAAAATCCAGCCCGTCCACCCACAGGCGGGTGACGGTCATTTCGTTCTGAGTCAGCGTGCCAGTCTTATCCGAGCAGATGACGGTGGCCGAACCGAGCGTCTCCACCGAGGCCAGGCGGCGGATGAGGGCGTGCCGGCGGACCATCTCGCGCATGCCCAGGGCCAGGCTGATCGTCACCACGGCGGCCAGGCCTTCCGGTACGGCCGCGATGGCCAGACTGACCGCCACCATGAACATATCCACCAGGTGCTGCAGGCCAGGTTCAGTGGTGAACAGGCTGGCAAAGCCTTCCGCATTGGCCGCCTGGACAAAGGAAAGCAGGAAAACCAGGCCGCAGACGATGAGCGCGCCGATGCCGAGGAGCTTGCCCAGGTCATCCAGCTTCTTCTGCAGCGGAGTTTGTTCCTCCTCCACGTTTTGCAACATGTTGGCGATCAGGCCGAGCTGGGTATGCATGCCCGTGCTGGTCACCACGCCGCGCCCGCGGCCGTTGCTGACCAGGGTGCCCATGAAGGCGCTGTTCTTGCGGTCGCCGAGGGGGATTTCCTTTTCCAGGGAGAGGGCAGCGTTCTTCTGCACCGGCACGCTTTCGCCGGTCAGGGCGGCCTCCTCCACCCGCAGGTTGACGGCCTCCACCAGGCGCACATCCGCCGGGATATAGTTACCGGCTTCCAGCAGGACGATATCGCCCGGCACCAGTTCACGGGCCGGGACACTGGTGCGCGTCCCATCCCGGATCACCTGGGCTTCGGGGGCGGCCAGCTTTTTCAGGGCCGCCAGAGATTCCTCCGCCCGGCTTTCCTGTACCACGCCCAGGATGGCATTCAGCAGCACGATGGCAAAGATCGCCCCGGCATCCACCCACTCCCCCAGCAGGCCGGAGATCAACCCGGCCACAATGAGCAGGATCACCACGAAGCTCTTCAATTGCTCCAACACGAGCTTTAAGAAACCCGGGCGGGGTTTTTCGGCCAGCTGGTTCAGGCCGTATTGCGCCTGGCGTTTTTCCACATCCGGCGTAGTCAGGCCCTCATGCAGTTGGGTGTGCAGTTGGTTGACCACCTGTTCGGTGGTCAGGGCGTGCCATGAAACATCCAGGTCCGGGGCTGCGGGCGGGGTTGCTTTTTTCTCTACACTCATTCAATCTCTCCTTTAAATAAGAACACGGCTAACCGGTCTACAAGTGGGGCCATCCGTGTTCTCAAGTTTCAGGCAACGACAGGTGCGGCAAACGCACCCGGGTTAGACCGCGCCAGGTTCGATATGCGTCCCGGCCGGGATGACGGCTTCCTTGGGCACCACGACGATGCCGTCGCGCACCACCCAGTTGGGACGATCCTCGACCTTTTGCTCCATTGGGAAGGGCCGGATAACCACATCCCGGCCGACGCGGGCGTTTTTATCGATGATGGCGCCTTCAATATAACAATTGGCCCCAATCCCGATCGGAATACGCTCGCCGGGTTCGATTTCCTTTGTAAAGGGCCGATCGTAAGTATCAGCACCCATGATGATGCTGTCAATGATCGTCACGCCGCAGTCCACCTGGCTGCGCACGCCAATGATGGAGTGCCTGACCGTGGAGGAGCGGATGCAGCAGCCCTCGGCCAGCAGCACGTTCTCCAGTTGGCTGTTTTCCACCACGGAACCGGGCAAAAAGCGCGGGTGCGTGTAAATCGGCGCCTCTGGGTCAAACAGGTTAAAGGGCGGATTCGGCATGGTCAGGGCCAGGTTGGTCTCGTAGAACGAGCGGATCGTCCCGATATCCTCCCAGTAGCCGTCAAAATCATAACCGACCACGTTCAGCTTGCCGATGGCGCTGGGGATGACATCCTTGCCGAAGTCATCAAAGCCGGGGATGTTCAGCAGATCCACCAGTACATCGGTGCGGAAAAGATAAATGCCCATCGAGCCCAGGTACGGTCGGGCCGGATCCTCGCGACTGACCAGCTCCGCCAGGCGGACCGGGTCCTTGGGCTTTTCGGCAAAGTCGGTGATCAGCCCGCTCGCATCCCGCTTGAGGATGCCGAAGCGCCCTGCCTCGCCGGCCAGCACCGGCTGCACGGCCACGGTGATATCCGCCTCGTGGTCGAAGTGGAACTGGGCCATCTCGGCGAAATCCATCCGGTAGAGGTGATCGCCGGCCAGGATGAGCACGTACTCAGCCTTGGTCGTCCGAATCTGGTTCAACTGCTTGCGGATGGCATCCGCCGTGCCCTGGTACCAGGCGGTGGATTCCATTGTCTGCTCGGCTGCCCAGATCTGCACCCAACCGGGGTGGAACACGTCAAAGGAATAGGTCTGGGTGATGTGGCGGTGCAGCGAAACCGAGTTGAACTGGGTCAGGATGGCCACGCGGTAGATGCCGGAGTTGATGCAGTTGGAAATCGGCACGTCGATCAGGCGGTACTTACCGGCGATCGGAACGGCCGGCTTGGAGCGCATCTTGGTCAACGGATACAACCGGGTGCCCTGACCGCCACCCAAAATAACCGCCAAAATCTTGTCCAGTGGATCCATTCCATCCCTCCGCAGTTGGGTAGAATTGCCCTGGCAGCGGTTCCCGAACTAGAACGCAGGGAGTATACCGCAGCCGCAGGCCCTAAAACCACAGATAATCTGTGGTTTTTTATCCTTGACATCCTTTATAGCATAGATTAGCCGGAAAAGGATACTGCCGACCGCCTGGATTTCTGCGGGGTGCTTTCCAGGATTGCAGGACGAGCTCTCTTTTACGAAGGTGAATAAACAATCAAGCCTATAATGGAGGTATCATTTACATTACCGGGAGGAACGCGCATGGACAACGTTTTACTGGGGATCACTGTGGCACTGGCAATTCTGGATTGGTATGCAGCCGACCGCAATTTCCCCATCGAGAAGTTCACCAAACCGGCGGTGATGATCTTCCTGCTGGCCTGGTTCAGCACCCAGGGCGGCTGGAGTGGGGCCAACCTGCCGTTTGCCCTGGGGTTGGTCTTTTCGCTGGCCGGGGACACCTTCCTGCTGTGGGAGAACCGGTTCTTCATGCCGGGGTTGGTCAGCTTCCTGCTGGCCCATATCTGCTATATCATCGGCTTCAACCTCAGCCTGCCCCCCTTCAACCTGTGGACGGTCGTCCTGATTGCCGTGGTGGCGGTGATCTGGCTGCGCGGCTACACCACCATCCGCCGCCAGATGGACCGCGACCCGGCCAATGCAGCCATGCGCCTGCCAGTTACGGTCTACACGCTGGTCATCAGCCTGATGGTACTTTCCGCCGTGCTCTGCCTGACCAAGCCGGACTGGCGCTTCAACGCTGCCCTGCTGGCCAGCCTGGGGGCGGGCATGTTCTTCCTGTCCGATTTCGTGCTGGCCAATGAGCACTTCGGCCGGCCGTTCTACAAGAGCCACACCATCGTAATGGTCACCTACCACATCGCCCAGATCGCGATCATAGCCAGTGTGGTGATGCACAAGATCTAGCACTCAACAGGCGGGAAAGCAAACCGAGGGGAGTGTTTTAATTTCCAGCTTATTCAAAGGGTGTATAACCTTGGATTGTCTCCCGACTGGTTTTTCAGAAGACAGCGGGTAATAATAGGTCTGTAATTTTTTTTGATAATATGGAGATGGAATGAGTAATAACCATGAAATGACTAATAAGCTGGTGCTGGTCACCGGTGCGACCGGCGGGATCGGCTACATTGCCGCCCGCGAACTGGCCCGCAAAGGCGCCCGGGTGGTGATTGTGGGGCGCAACCCGCAGAAAACCGCCGCCGCCGTGGAACAGATCAAGGCCGCCACCGGCAATCCGGCCGTGGAGTACCTGCTTGCGGATTTATCGCTGAAATCCGAGGTGCGCCGGGTCGCTGCCGAATTCAAGCAGCGCTACGACCGCCTGGATGTGCTGCTCAACAACGCGGGCGGCTATTTCAGCCAGCGCCAGGTCACTGCCGATGGATTGGAATACACCTTTGCCCTCAACCACATGAACTATTTCCTGCTCACCACCAACCTGCTGGATATGCTGCAGGCGGCAGGCAAGGCGCGGGTGGTGAACGTGTCCTCCGGCGCGCACGTGATGGCCCGCCTGGATTTTGCCGACCTGCAAAACGAGCAGCGTTACAGCGGCTGGGAGGTTTATTCAAAATCCAAGCTGATGAACGTGTACTTCACGTATGAAATGGCCCGGCGGGTCAACCACGGGCTGACAGTCAATGCCCTGCACCCGGGTTTTGTGGCCACCAATTTCGGTCTGAATAACCGCGGCCTGATCGGTGTGGGTGTCAAGCTGAGCCAGAAGCTCTTTGCCATCTCGCCCGAAAAAGGCGCCGAGACCTCCATCTACCTGGCTTCTTCGCCGGAGGTGGAAGGCGTGAGCGGCAAGTATTTCGCCCACAGCCGGGAGATCTCTTCCTCCCCGGTTTCGTATGAACTGGAGCCGGCCCGCCGCCTGTGGGAGGTCAGCGAGGAAATCGCTAACAAATAATGGGTCTTGTCATTGCGAACCGCCGGAGGCGGCGCAGAATGATCTTCAGGATTGCGCCGGTCTTCGCGAAACACCCAGCGGGAGACTGTGAACGATCCGGAATCAATCTCAAAATAGAACTCAATGATAAAATCACCTCAGCGGTATCATTCCCCTGAGGTGATTTCTTTATGCGCAAAGCCCTGAGCATTACCAAAGCCAACGACCTGTACCTGGTTTCCTTGCTCCTGCTGGTGACAGTGGGAGCGGTGGCACAGCAAGTCCATTTCAGCCTCGGCCTGATGCTGACCGAGGTGGTGTGCATCTTGCTGCCGGCCTGGGGCATGCTGCGCTGGCAAAAGGTGGAGGTGAAAAGCTCGGCCCGCCTGCGCTGGCCGGGCTGGGTTGCGGCCCTGCTCAGCCTGCTGCTGGGCGCGGCTGCCTGGCAGGTGGGCATCCTGCTGGAAGTGCTGACGGCGCAGTGGTTCGGATACACCCCCGGCCTGCCGCCAAACGCCTTGCCGCAAACCACCGCCCAGGCGGTCCTGTATTTTATTGCCCTGGCCGTTTTTGCCCCGCTGTGCGAGGAGTTCTTCTTCCGCGGCGTGCTGCTGCGCAGCTGGCAGCGCAAGGGCGTTCGGGCTGCGCTGTGGGCGGGCAGCCTGCTATTCATCTTCTACCACCTGCGCCTGCAAGGCCTGCTCGGGCTGGTCC
>CAYOOA010000019.1:0-34313 GCA_964405455.1 uncultured Anaerolineaceae bacterium
TGCAAGCCAAGATTGACCGGGCCAACCGGCGCCTGCCGGGGACGATCACCCTGGCGGCCTGGCTGTGCACCGCCATGCTGGCCTGGTTGGCGCTGACTCAACTGGCCATCCTGGGGCAGGGGTTGGAGATGGCCGGCGTGAAATGGATGCAGCCGCCGGCGGCAATCATCGCGAAAGACGAACCCGTCGTGATCTCCCCAACCGCAGAAGATGCGGCTGATGCTGCGCCTGCGGAGGCGAAGGCCGAGGACGAAAAAACGGCTGACGCAGCTGCCACTCAACCTGACGAGAGCCGGTAGCAGCGACATTGGTCGCTTTTTGCATCCCTGCCAAAAAACAAGGAGAATCTGCAAAAGAAGGGGGCCGGCAGCCCTTGACTTTTTAACTTATTCTTATGTTATAATAGTGAGGTCTTCCGAAGGATTGTGTGTGCAGTTGCCGCCAAGTGTTCTTGTAGGATGGCGGCAAATTTTATTTTCCGGCCAGATAAGCCGGGGGAAAAGAAGAAAAGTATGGAATCGAAACTGTATGTTGGTAACCTCCCCTACTCGACCACCGGGGATCAACTGCGCGAATTATTCTCGCAGGCGGGGAAAGTCGTCTCGGCGGATGTGATCATGGACCGCATGTCCGGTCAGTCCAAGGGTTTTGCTTTTGTGCAGATGGAAACGCCAGCCGAGGCGGAGAAAGCCATCAGCATGTTCAACGGCTACAAAATGGGCAACCGGGAATTAAAAGTCAACGTTGCTCGTCCGCGGGAAGACAGCGGACGCGGCGGCTTCGGCGGCCCGCGCGGTGGTAGCGGTGGTGGATATAATCGGGGCGGCGGTCGCGATCGCGACGGCGGCTCGCGCCGGTTCTAATCAAAATTCAGAAACAAAGTAACAGAAAGAGAGATTTTCAAGATGTCGCAACGTGTCAATGGTACGGTCAAGTGGTTTAATGCCACCAAGGGTTATGGTTTTCTTTCGCAGGAAAATGGCGAGGATGTCTTCGTTCACTTCTCTGCCATCCAGACCGAGGGCTATCGCACCCTCGAAGAAGGCCAGAAGGTGGAATTCACCATTGAAAAAGGCCCCAAGGGCCTGCAGGCCGCCAAGGTCGTTATCCTCTAGGATCTGACCGAATACAAACCCCCGTCGTGATGACGGGGGTTTTTTATTCTCTACCAACAAGCTTTGTTTTTTTAGCCGCCGGCCAGCCAGGAACCGTCCACCGGGAGCACTGCGCCGTTCACAAAGCTGGCCTTATCGGATGCCAGCAGCAGGATTGCATTGGCCAGTTCGAAAGGCTCACCCACGCGCGGGATGGTGCCCATGCCCGGTCCCAGCACGCCATAGCCGTATTCCGAAGGCGCGCCGCCCAGCGGGATGCCGGTGTTGACTGCACCGGGGGCAATCGCCACGCAGCGAATGCCCTTCTTTTGGTACATGACGGCCGTATTCTTGGTCAGCCCGACCACGGCATGCTTGCTGGCGGTATAGGCCGCGCCGGCAAATCCGCCGCCCAGGCCGGCTGCTGAAGACACATTGACGATCACGCCACCACCCTGTTCCAGCATGATCGGGATGGCCCGCCGCATGGTGTACATCGGGCCGTTCACGTTGACTGCAAAGACCCGGTTCCAGACATCATCCGTCAACTCACCCACCGGCAGGAAGCGGTCCATGATGCCCGCATTGTTAACCAGTATATCCAGCCGCCCGAAGTGGCTTTTGGCCAGGTCCACCAGGGCGTTGGCATCATTCACATCTGCAATGTTGCCGACCAGGCCGACAACATCAGCCCCACCGGCTTTCAGTTCTTCCACGGTGGCGGTCAGCTTGTCGCCGACAACATCGCCCAGGACCAGTTTGGCGCCCTCGGCCGCAAAAGCCTGGGCGGTTGCCTTGCCGATACCGGAAGCTGCGCCGGTGACAATTACAACTTTATCCTTGAACAACATGGATCCCTCCGCAAATTGAACAAAATAGACCTTACAGGTCAATCATTATTATAGGATAAAGTTTATCCAATACATTAGATTATTATATAAATCAGATTAGAAATGATGAAATTTTTTCCCTGGATCCCACGCCAAATTACAGGCACCCTGCGGCTCAAAGGGCCGGATTGTGAACATATCGCTATTCCGATGGTCTGAATTGCACCCCGGCGCTTGCCTTTCCCACCCCCCGCTCCTATAATCATTTTACCTTTTGGAGCAAGGTCTTAAGAGAAAAATTCTCGTGTCCGCCATGCCTCTGCGGCAAGTAAAGGAATGATACTGATGAATATTCGCCCCGTGACCAGCCCCGCCGACAAACAGCTCTTCATGGACCTGCCCTACCGGCTGTACCGCGACAACCCGACCTGGGTCCCCCCGCTGCGGGATGAAGTCCACGGCCAGTTTGATCCCGTGCGCAACCCCACCCTGGAACACCTGGAATATGAGCTGTTCCTGCTGGAGGATGGCGGGCAAGTCATCGGGCGGGTGGCCGCATTCGAGGATACCCTGGCCTCGGATTACTGGGGTGAACCGGTCGGGCTGTTCGGCCATTATGAATGCCCGAATGACCCGGACGCTTCCCGCCTGCTGCTGGATACCGCTGCCGACTGGCTGCGCCGGCGCGGCCTGCACAGCCTGCGCGGACCGTGGAGCTTTGTCTCCCAGGAGTGGGGCGCGGTGGTGGAGGGTTACGAGCCCTCGCCGGTGGTTATGGCGCCCTACAATCCACCATATTACAACGACCAGTTTCGGGAATACGGGTTGGACAAGGTCAAGGACCTGCTGGTGTACGTGATCGATGCCCGTGAGGGTTACCGCATCCCGCCGCGCATCCTCACCCTGACGGACAAGGTGGCCAAACGCTACGGGGTCAAGATCCGCCCGGTGGACATGCGCCGCCTGGATGCCGAGGTGGATACGCTGATCGACCTTTCCAACCGCAGCCTGGCCCACAATTGGGGCTATGCCCCGGTCACCGAGGCCGAGGTACGCGCCACGGCCCGCGACCTGAAGCCGATCATCCATCCAAAGGCGGTGCTCTTTGCAGAAGATCCAGCCGGCCGACCGATCGGCTTTGCCATCGCCATCCCGGATGTGAACGTCATCCTGCGCGGGCTGAACGGCCGCCTGCTGCCCTTCGGCTGGGCAAAATTGCTGTGGATGCTGCCGCGCCTGCATGAATACCGCATGTACGCCCTGGGTGTGCTGCCTGAATATCACGGCAAGGGGGTGGACAGCCTGATCTATCGCGCCCTGTACGAGTCGCTCTTCCACCCGCGCCTGCGCATGGAAATCAACTATGTGCTGGAGGATAACGGCCCGATGAACAACGCCATCCTCAAGCTGGGCGCACGGCCGCTGCGGCGCTACCGGATTTACCAAAAGGCAATCTAGCCTGGCGTCCTCGGTCAGGGCGACCGGCCGGTCGTCTTTAGGAGTTTCAGCTTGATATTCTCCCATCATCCGGACTATACTATTTCTGTTGAAGCATGGGCAGACACGGAAATTGTAGTACAAGAAGTAAATACAAGTCAGATTCGATTCAATGAACCATTCTCCGTGCTGAATCTTCTAAAGGAGGTTTGCAATGACAAACAAAATAACCTGGTACGGCCACGCCGCCCTCGGTATTGAAACCGGCGGAACCCACATCCTGGTGGATCCCTACCTGAGCGGCAATTCCAGTGCCTCCGTCTCCGCGGCCAAGGTGCAGGCGGATTACATCCTGATCACCCACGGCCACGGCGACCACATTGGCGATACGATCGAAATTGCCAAACGCACCGGCGCCACCGTCATCAGCAATGCAGAGATTTGCACCTGGCTGCGTGGCAAGGGTCTGCAGAAAGTCCATGCCCAGCACCTGGGCGGCGGACACCAGCACCTCTTTGGCTACCTCAAGATGACCTTTGCCCTGCACGGATCCGGCCTGCCGGATGGCTCCTACGGCGGCAACCCGGGCGGCTTTTTGCTGACGACCCACGACGGCCGCAAGCTCTACCTGGCCGGCGATACCGGGCTGTTCGGCGATATGGCCCTGATCGGGGAAGAGGGGATTGACCTGGCCGTGCTGCCCATCGGTGATAACTACACCATGGGCCCGGCGGATGCCCTGCGGGCGGTCAAACTGCTCCAGCCGCGGCACGTCATTCCCATCCACTACGGTACTTTCGGCCTCATCCAGCAAGACCCGCTGGCCTGGAAGACGCTGGTGGAGAAGGAAACCCCGGCCGGCGTGCACGTATTGAAGCCGGGCGAGACCTTCTCGCTGGAATAAACCGGCAAGAATCATCCGCAGATGGCGCGGATGAAAAATGACAGAGGAATTAAAAGGCAAGAAGAAAGCACGGGGAGCATCCTATCAACCATGCGGAAAATCCTGGGATTTATTGGCGTGCTGCTGCTGCAGTTGGTGTCCATCTTTGGGTTCACCTTCCTGGTCTCAATGCTCACCTTCCCGTACACCGAAGATCCCGCCACGCAGTCCGGGAACTATGTGCTGTTCTTCGGCCTGAGCATCACCCTGGGCGTCTTTCTGGCCGGCTGGGTGGCCCTGCAGAACCGCTGGCTGAGACCCCCGCGCCTGCTGCTGCCCCGCCTGGCCGGCACAGCCCTGGGAGCCTACCTTCCACAGGTCATCATCCTGCTGATTGACAAGATGATCCCGGCCGGGCATCCAATCTTCACCATCGCCATGGCCGCCGGGATTTTGGGCTTTTACCTGCCGGCGTTGCTGGGCATGCACGAAAAGAAACCGGACTGAGATAGTTTTCACGGATTGGAGGAAATTCCATGCTGAGCGAATCGGAAATTGTGGATACCATCCTGGCCATGGAGCATGCCGCCCTCGATCGCTGGGGCCGCGGCGATCCCTCCGGCTTCCTTGAAATCTCCGCCCCGGACGTGGTCTATTTTGACCCGGTCCAGGAGATGCGCGTGGACGGCCTGCCCGCCCTGACCGATCTGTATGAATCATTCCGCGGCCAGGTGCAGTTACAAAGTTACGAAATCCTCAACCCCAAAGTCCACTTGCTGGGGGAGGCAGGCGCCGTACTGACCTTTAACTACCGCAGCCTGAGCAAGAGCGGCAACACCACCCGCTGGAACTGCACCGAGGTCTACCGCCGCAAGGGCGAGGGCTGGGAGATCATCCAGACCCACTGGTCGTTCACCAACGCGGTCAAGTAATGAGGGTGGGAAGCACCGAAACCACAGATTACACAGATAGCACAAGCTCAGGCCTGTTTCAGCAAGCTGAAGCTGGTGTTACGTTTATTTTTTCATCCATGCCAAAAGCGGGCAAAAGACCGGGTTTGATCCTTTCATCCCCGGGTGAACCCATCCATCCCGCAACTCAGGATCCTTACTTCATCACAATCGACCTCAGCATCTCATCCAGGAAATCCGGGGAGGGATAGAGGGGCAGCGCGCCGGCTTCCAGCATCTGCTCGATGCGGGTGTTGAAGCGTTGGTAGGAAGCTGCCGCAGCTTCATATTGGCCTTTCTTCCAGCCGAGGAGCGGGCCAAAATCGCTCTGCAGCGTGGCGGCATCCACGATGTACGGGTGGGCAAGCGGCCTGAAATGCCCGTGCAAGTAGTAACGTCCATCGTCCGAAAGCCCTTCAAAGACGTAATACACATCATTAACCGTCAGGTAATTGGCGCTGGAAATCAGGAAGCGCACCCCCTTGCCGCCGTTGAATTGGATCGGCTGGATGGCGGCGATGAAATGGAGGGGCAGCTTTTGACCATCGCCGCAGAAGGGCCGGATGTTTGCGGCCGTGAGCGTGTCCTGTTCCAGGGTTTTCTTCAAAGCCAGTGTACAATCCTCTCCCCGCATCCGGTTGATGTAGAGGCGGCTGAGTGGATCGGTCAAGTCATACACGACCAGGGAGGCATACTCCAGCAAACCGTCCAATTTGTAATCACTGTGGGCGGCGTGGTTCGGGATGCCAAAAGCAATGTTTCCGCGCGGGTCCTCCGGCTCGGGTGTTTGCTCCGTCAGAGGGGTGGGCAGGGGCGTGGCCAGGGGAAGATAAGAACCGGTTATGCCCGTCACCAGGGCAAGGTCTGCCGAGATGGTCAATTCGCGCAGCGAATAGGTTTGGATGCCCCGGCTCTGCAGCGGCGCGGGCAGGGGGGACCATACGGAGATTGGGTCTACCAGCCAGTAGCCGGCGGTATCACCCTCCACCGTCCAGCCTTCCAGGCCGGCCAGGCTACGGACATGCCACCAGGCGTAGCCGTCCGCACAGGCGGGGCCTTCGAGCACTTGCACGTTTTCACCGGGTTGGATTTGGCCGATCAATTCGCTGCCACTGCCTGGTTTATTGCGCACCTTGTTTGACAGGGGTGGGTCCAGGCTGACCACGGCCCAGTCTCCCGGCTGGAGGGTGAGGGGCGGCGCGCCGGGGCAGCTCGTCACCCGGGTGGGAGCCTGCGTGAAAGTGGGGGCGCGGGTGGCCGTGGCCCGCGGAGCGGGCGTGTGAGTAGGGGATGCGCTGGGGGTGCTTGTGACGGTCGGTGTGGCGGTTGGCAGGAGAGTGGGAGTGGGGGTGGTTTTGCAGGCGGCCAGGCTGGCAGCCAGGATCAGGATCCAGACAGGGAACAACAATTTGCGCATGTTTACCTCTTGACCAGGCAGATCCGCCGGGGAATATTTTTTCAGGATGGCAGAAATAGATGAGGTATAAAGGGTGATTTCTGGCTGATCCGGAATCATTATAGCAAAAAGAGCATCACATGTTGATGAAAGGAAGCCGGAGTTGTTCACTTGCCATATCCATATATCCGGCCTGTTCCGGCAAGTTGAAGCTTGTGTACCATTTTCTTTCTTTCATCCATGCCAAAAACGGGCAAAAGACCGGGATCATTTCATCCCCGAGTGAGCCCATATAGACCGCAGCACAGGATCCTTACTTCATCACAATCGATTCGAGCATGGTATCCAGGAAATACAGGTTGGGGTAGAGTGGCAGCGCACCGGCGTTGAGCATTTGCTCGATGCGTTTGTTGAAGCGACTGTAGGATGCGGATGCAGCATCATACTGGCCGTCCTTCCAGGCGAGGAGCGGGCCAAAATCGTTTAGCAGCGTGGTGGGATCCACAATATACGGATGGGCAACCCCCGCAAAGTGCCCGCGAATGAAGTAGCGCCCGTCATCCGAAATTCCCTCAAAGTTGTAATACAACTTGTTCGCTGTCAGGTAATTTCCGCTGGCCAGTAAAAAGCGCACACCCTTGCCCCCGGTGAACTGGATGACTTTGACACCCGCAATGAAATGCAGGGGGATGCCGACGCCAATGCCGCAGAAGGGGTCCAGATAGGCCGGGGTAAATTTTGCGCTTTCCAGGTTCCTCTTTAGGGCTTGCGTGCAATCATCATAGCTCAGGTTGTTGAGGTAATAGCGGCTGAGCGGGTCTTGCAGATCATAAACATTAAGGTAGCCGCCCAAGACCCCGGAGATTTCATACGAGCTGTGCGCGGCGTGATTTGGCGCCTGAAATTCATCCACATTTCCGCGGGGGTCATTCGGGAGGGGTGTTTTATCATTTTGTGGGGATGGCAGGGGCGTTGCCACCGGAAAATAATCACTCCCCGTGATTCCACTGGCGAAGGCAATATCTACCGAGATGTTGATTTCACGAAATGAATAATTTTTGGTGCCCTGGCTCTGCAGCGGTGCGGGCAGCGGGTACCAGGCGGAAATCGGGTCCACCAGCCAGTAGCCGGCGGCATCCCCTTCCACCGTCCAACCTTCCAGGCCGGCCAGGCTGCGGACATGCCACCAGGCGTAGCCGTCCGCGCAGGCCGGGCCTTCGAGCACTTGCACGTTTTCACCGGGTTGGATTTGGCCGATCAATTCGCTGCCACTGCCAGGTTTATTGCGCACCTTATTCGGCAGGGGCGGGTCCAGGCTGACGATGGCCCAATCACCCGGCTGGAGGGTGAGGGGCGGTGCACCGGGGCAACTCGCCAGCGGGGTTGCGGTCGGCGTGGAGGTAGGAGCCCGGGTGCTTGTGGCCGGCGGCGTGGGCGTGCGCGTGGCGGCAATCGTCGGCGTGACGCCAACGGTTGGTGTGGCGGTTGGCAGGAACGTGGGAGTGGGTGTCGTTTTGCAGGCGACCAGGCCGGCAGCCAGGACGAGGATCCAGACAGGGAACAACAATTTGCGCATGTTCACCTCCTGACCAGGCAGATCCGCCGGGGGATGTTTTTTAGGCTGGCAAAATAGATGAGGAATAAAGGGTGATTTCTGGCTGATCCGAAATCATTATAGCAAAAAGGTAATCACATGTTGATGAGAAAAGACCGGTGTTTTCATCTACCTTAACGTGAATTCGGCATAAGAGAAAAGATCGTACAATGTGTCATTGCGAAGGAGCGAAGCGACTGAAGCAATCTCTATTTGAGCTGCATTAGCCCGCACACTGAAGATTGCTTTACCCCGAGGGTACACTTCGTGTACCCCTGGCGGGGCTCTCAATGACGCCAGGTTGTAATCTCGAATGGATGTTATTTATATACATCCAGCCCGGGAGCTTGCAGCCGGGCGGCGGATGTGCTACAGTATCCGTAACAGGCGAGCAAAGCACCTCCATTCACAACATGAGAACCGGTAGTCAGCCGGTTCTCAACGTTTAATCCCTTCTTCCTTTTTCTGCTGCCTGCCCGGGTTAGCCCGTTTTCAGCGCGGTCCACTCGGTTTCGATGGCCTGGTGGATGGGTACATTTTCCAGGAAGGTGCGGCGGACCTTCTGATCGCTGATCCGCCCGGCTTGCTCCTGCAGGATCTGGTAGGCCACTTCCAGCACGCGGACCGCCCGGCCGTCATTGGCCGCCCGCAGCACCTGGTAGCTCATCCAGTAAGCCTCCAACGGCTCATCCATGCTGGCAGCGGCGCCGTTGCGCAGCAGCGGCAGCGCATCGCTGATGGTATTCACCGCCCCGGCGGTATCCCCGGCAGCTAGGCGCACCCCGGCCGCCTGGATCTGGCATTCCAGCACCCGCCCGGCCTGTCCCTGGGCCTGGTAGGCTGTCTGGGCCTTCTGAAGGGTTCCCAGCGCTTCATCCAAATGTTGCAATCCCTTCAACGCCTGCCCCAGCAGATAAAGCAGGGCGGTTTGCTCACGCGCATCCATCTCGGTCAGTTTGCCCAGGGCCAGCGTGGCGTACTTGTGGGCATCCTCGTAATTGCCAACATGAATCGCCAGGTCGGCCATCCAGCGCAGGGCGGCCGCCTCGCCCTTGCGGTCGCGCACGCGGGTATAGTTATGCAGTGATTTCTCATACTGGCTGCGGGCGCGCAGTGGATCGCCCACGTGGTAGGAATAGCGTCCCAGGGCCAGCAGCGCTTTGGCCTCCCCGGCCAGATCGTTGCCCTCGCGGCACAGCCCCAGCCACTGCTCGGCGGTGGTGCGGGCGTCTTCATAATCACCCTGGCGCAGGGCAATCTCGGTCAGGTTGGTCAAGGCCACGATCCGTCCGCGCCGGCTGCCCACCTGTTCAAAGATCAGGCGGGCCTGCTGCATATATCCGAGCGACTTGGCATAATTATGCGTATTCAAATACACATCCCCCAGGTTGTTCAGGCTGCGGCCCTCGCCCATCCGGTCGCCGATTTCGCGGCACAGGCGCAGGGCCTGCTCAAAGAACTGGATGGCCTCGGAGTAATCACTGGTCTCGGAAGCTACCACGCCCAGGTTGCTGAGGGCCGAAGCCTCACCGCGTCGGTCGCCGGTGCGCCGGCTCATTTCAAGGGCCTGCTCGTGGCAGTCACGGGCGCCCTTCAGATTGCCCATCATGCGATTGACCACGCCCAGGTTGCGCAGGCTTTCGCTTTCCAATCCCTTGAGGTCGGCCGTGTGGGCCAGCCCCAGGGCTTGTTCCAACTGGGTGCGGGCGGCGGTCGGGTCGTTCTGGCGCATCAGTACAATGCCCCAGCGCAGGTAACCCTCCGCCACACAGCGGGTGATCCGGGCTTCCTCGCCCAGCTGAATGGCGCGTTGGGCATGCTGGGCTGAAGCCATGTAACTTCCGGTGATTTCGGCATAGCTGGCCTGGCGCAAAGCGGCTTCAGCCCGGTAGAGCGGGTCGCCCAGTTTACCGGCCTCTTCCTCCAACTGCAGGATGTCGCGCAGTTCTTCCTCCCGGTTGCCCAGCAGGTCGTAGATGCGCGAACTTTCCAGCAGGATGGCGCAGCGCTGCTCCAATTGGTCCTCCGGAGTGAATTCCAGCGCCCGACCGAAGTAATCCACTGCATCGGCGGTGGCATACTGGGCGGCAGCGCGCAGCCCGGCGCGCAGGTACCAGCGAGCGGCCTCGCCATATTCCTCAGCCCGCTCAAAGTGATCGGCAACCCAGCCGGAGAACTCGTCCACCCGGTCGCCGGCATGTTCGGCCAACCAGTGGGCAGTTTCAGCGTGATACAGACGGCGCTGCTCCTTGGTGACCGTGCCGTAAATAACCTCGTGGAACAGATTGTGTTTGAAGGCAAATTCCTGCGCATTAGCAAAAGTGGAATGCGGGCGGGTGTAAATCACCTCGCGCGCCACCAGGGAAAGCAGGATGCGATGACAGTCCCGTCCCTCGGCAATAGCCGTTTCGTCGCTGCACCACAGGTCCTCAATGGCGGCATCCCAAAAGACGCGGCCGATCACCGAGGCCACCTGCAGCAGTTCGCGCTCATCGGCCAGCATGGCATCCAGGCGGGCCTGCAACACGCCGTTCAGGGTGGGCGGCACGCGTAGAGAAGCCAGTTTTCCCGGCTCCACCCGCCAGTTGTGCTCGCCCTTCACAATGACCCCCTCCTCGATCATCATCTTGAGCAGTTCTTCAATGTAGAAGGGGTTGCCCTCTGCCTCGTTGACCACCAACTCCATCAGCACCTGGGGGATGGTTTCCAGGCGACGCAAAATATCCGTGACCATGCGTCGAGCGTTATCCTTGGAGAGGGGCTGCAAATCCAGGCGGGAGTAGTTAGGCTGATTGACGCCCCACTCCGGGTGATCCGCCAGAAAATCCGGCCTGGCCGCGGTCAGGATCAGGGCGGGTTGATTGCGCATGTGGTGAGCCAATTCAGCAATTAAATCCAGCGAACGGGTATCTGCCCAGTGCAGGTCTTCCACCGCCAGCACAACCGGGCTGGAGCTGGCGGCCGCAGCAAAGAATTGCATCAGGTAATGGGTAGCTCGGTCGCGGATTTGCAGGGTATCGTTTAAAATGCCGGCCAGTACGGTTGAATTGGAGAAATCGAAACCAATCAGGTGGCCGATGAAGTGGGCTTTTTCGCGGCCGGTCTCACCCAGGAAAGAAACTATTCCATCCTCCAGCTTCAGACGCGCCACGGCGGATGTATCTGAATCCTGGATCTCAAACCGGTTGGCGAACACACTGCGGATGAGCGAATAGGGTTGGGTGTGCATCTGTTCGGTGGCGCGCCCCTGGAAATAGATGATTTCCTCCGGACGCAGTTCAATCCAGTTGGTGAACTCGTACAGCAGGCGCGATTTACCCAGCCCGGCCTCGCCGATCAGGCTGATATGATATCCGCACTGGTTGCGCAGCGCCTGCAGGAAGGTTTCCTGCATCTGCACCAGTTCGCTTTCGCGTCCCACCATGCGCGTCTCAATGCCTTCCACGCCGCGGGAGATCAGGCGGAAGGCGCGCGGCTTAGCCCGCTCGATGACGTAGGTTTGCACGGGTTCGGCCCGGCCGGAGATCAGGATCGGTTCCAGCGAGTGAACATCAAACACACCGCGCACGTGGCGGTAGGTATCATGAGAGATGAGCAGGCTGTCGGCAGGGGCGCTTTCCATCAGGTGGCGGGCAATCTCGGGTGCTTCACCCTGTAGACCTAAATTACGCGCTTCCTTGCCCAGGATGGTGCCGGTATGCAGCCCCATGCGCATGTGCAGCGGTCTCAGGCGCGGCAGGTTGCGCCCGGTTTGCCAGTGCCCGCCGGTTATTTCGCCAAGCATATCCAGCGCAGCCCGAATGGCCTGTTCCGGTAGATCGTCCGCGCCGCCAGCCTGGATCCACCAGGCCAACACGCTGAGTCCGTCGCGGGTTTCCACCAGGCCGTCGTATTCGCCGATCACATTGCGCCAGCGGCTGACCAGGCGGGTGCGTACGGCGTTAATTTCGGCTTCCTCCAGGTGGGCGGCAATTTCGGTGAAGCCTTCAAGTTCCGCGCAGAGCACCGTGGCCGGCACCCGGCTGGCCTCCGCGGGGGATGGTTGCTCTTCCAGGGCGGCCAGTTTCTCACGCAGGGCGGTGATGGCCGGCGCCACCACCGCATCCCCCAGGGTGAAGCGCTGGCGTTCCAGCTCGGCCAGGGATTTCTTTAGTTCTTCGCGCTCATCCATGCGTGACTCAACCTTTCAGTCTTGCGGGTTTTTTGAAATCAACCGGCCGCCGCCCTGCCTGGCATAATCCTGCAGGGCTGCATCCATTGCCGGGCGGTCCGGCCAGAAGGTGCTGAGTTGGGAGGCATAGGCTGCGGCAGCGTCCTGCCAGGCAGCCAGGGCCGGGGTGGAAAGTTCCAGCGGGGCAACAACCTGCGCCTCACGATAAAAGCGGCCCGGGTCGGCTTGGCGCAGCACGTAGGGCACATCCGGGTAGCGCCAGAGCGGGCGGCCGAGCGCGAGGGCGGCAAACATTACCAGGCGGTGATCGGTGTGGTCGCCCAGGGCCAGGGGTACCGCCACCTGAACTTGCGGTGGCAGGGCGGCGGCCAGGCGGGCGGCCAATTCTTTCACCAGCCACGGCTCGGGATGGGGACCAAATGACCACAACCCCTGCTCATCCTGCACAATCGGCTGCCCGGTATGCGGGTTATAACGATAAATGCAATCGGGAATATCCAGCAGGCGCGAAACGGCGCCGACAACCGCGCAGGCGGCGGCATCTTCGGCCTTACGGGCGGCCACTACGGCATCCGTCAGGCCCCAGCGGGTGTGCAGCAGGCCGGCAAAGGGTGTCAGCGGCTGGTCTGCCGGCGGATCACCGGCGCAAATCGTCCAGATTTCGACCTGGTCACCAGCCTGCACCTGCTGCCAGATGGCTGCCCCGCAGGAATATATTGCGTCGTCAAAATGCGGCGAAAGGTAAACCCATTGCATACATTGGTTTTACCATATTTTTCGGAAAAGATTGTAGAATTAAAGAAGAATCCGGGCCGGTTGAACGGTCCGGGAAGTCCTCATCCGGCCTGCGCTTTTCAAGGAGTTTGCGATGATTTTCCTCAGCGATCTGCTTTTCCCGCCCATCCCGGCCGGCAAACGCGCCGAAGTCGATAAATTGCTGGCCGAGCTGCTGCGCATCGGACGGACGGATGATTTTCTCTCCGAACGCCCCGGCGGACAGTTCAACGTGGAATGCCGGCATATCCGCACACGGCTGATCGGCGCCCGGCTGGACGAGATGGGCGGCATCAAGTTGATGGCTTACGTCCACCGTCAGGTACGGCGCAAACTGGGCCGCATGCTCGGTGAGCATCTGGAGGCCGCCTGGGAAAAGGTCGGCCCCTGGCGCTATTAGTGAGGCGGGTTGTTACCCCCTGCAAAACCTTAATCAACTCCGGTCAGGCAAGCGGAGCGACCAGGGAAAAGCAAAACAGCCTGTTAAATCAGCCCGATTAGCGGGGTGCTAAGCAAGGTCAGGTGCAGCCAATCCGTCTCGAAGATGATCGAGAGTGCGAGCACGATAAAGATGATCAGCAGGACCAGGCCGCAGCCGCAGCCCAGACAGGAACCGCTCTTAAAGCCGAAGGTCTTTTGCAGCCACTCAAACAGCCAGCCCAGCAGAAATAACTTACCCAGCCCCACCAGGCAGCCCGGACGATCGTTCATTCCATCCTCCAGTTAATCCAACTCAGTCCTCACGGGGATTCCTTGACGGAACCCCCGTGTTCTATATACATATACGGAGGACGCAGGGGAAGGTTGCAGGCAGTCAATTATCAGAAATTTATTAGTGTTGCCTCACCCTTCTTGACGCTCGTTTTTCGGCATGGTATGATAGTTGTCGAGGTTTTAGCACTCTTGACTTGAGACTGCTAAACAAGAAACTATGTTCGAAGAATTAACCGACCGCCAAAAATTTCTACTCACCCTGGTGATCCACGAGTACATCCGCATGGCTGCGCCTGTCGGCTCCAGCCACCTGGTGGAACGCTATCACCTGGAGATGAGTTCAGCGACGGTGCGCAATGAACTGGCCGCCCTGACCGAGCGCGGTTACCTGCGCCAACCGCACACTTCTGCGGGGCGCATCCCCACCGAGGAAGGCTACCGCTACTTCGTCAGCCGCCTGGTGCAGGATAAGGATCTTCCAGACCCGACCCGGCGCATGATCAGCCACCAGTTCTACCAATCGCGCAACGACGTGGACGAGTGGATGCGCCTGGCCGCCTCGGTGCTGGCCAACCAGTCCCGCGCCGTGTCGCTCGTCACCGCCCCGCACCCGGAAAAAGCCCGCTTCAAACACCTGGAGCTGGTCTCCACCCGCGGCCGGCAGGTGTTGATGGTGATGGTGCTGGCCGGCGGGGAGCTGCATCAGCGCATGCTCGGCCTGGCCGAGCCGGTCTCGCAGGAGCATCTCTCTGAGGCCGCCGCCCGCCTGACGGTGCTGCTCTCCGGCAAGGATGCCGACGGCATCCGCCAACAGATGGCCGGGCTGAACGAGTTGGACCTGGACCTGGCCACCTGGCTGCTGGAAGAGATGGACAATGCCGATGCCCTCGCCACCGGCGAGGTGTACCTGGACGGCCTGAGCAATGTGCTGGCCGAACCGGAGTTCTCTGGCAGCGAAGAAGCCCGCCGCCCGCTGCGCCTGCTGGAAGATGGCGAAACCCTCAAGGATCGCATCGCCCGCACATTGCAGGGCAGCAGCGTGGGCATGGTACAGGTGCTGATCGGCGGCGAAGGCACCTGGGACGACCTGCGCCAGTGTTCCGTGGTGCTGGCGCGCTACGGCGCGCCCGGCCTGGCCACCGGCAGCCTGGGCGTCATCGGCCCGATGCGCATGTCGTACGGGCGGACCATTTCAACAGTCCGTTTTCTTTCAGGCCTGCTCACCGACCTGGTGAGTGACAGCCTGGGAGATGAAAATACTGATAAAGAAAGGTGAACTGGATGGAGCAAAAAAGCAAGCGCAGCCGCAAACACGCTGAAACGCCGGCCGAAACCCCGCAGGAGGCCCCTGCTCCCACCAGCCCGCAGGAGAATATGGTGAGCATTCCGGCAGCCGACCTGGAGGCCATGCAAAGTGAACTGGTGGAACTGCGCCAGCAATCCAAGGAGTACCTGGAGGGTTGGCAGCGCGAACGCGCCGACCTGCGCAACTACAAGCAGCGCGTGGAACGCGACCAGGGTTCCGCCTCGCAGGTGATTACGGCCAATATTGTCAAGAAGTACCTGGTTGTGCTGGACGATTTACAGCGCGCCCTGGCCAATGCCCCCAAAAAGGGTGAAGCCGCCGCCTGGGCGCAGGGCATTGAGTTAATCGTCCGCAAACTGCAGGCCGCACTCGAGGCCGAGGGCGTCAAGCCCATCCCGGCCGAGGGTGAATTTGACCCGCAGGTTCACGAAGCCATCACCCACGAGGATCATCCCGACCTCAAATCCGGGCAGATCATCGAGGTGGTTCAACAAGGATATATGATCGGCGACCGGGTCATCCGCCCGGCCCTGGTCAGAGTTGCTCGATAGGAGAATAGAATGGGAAAAATCATTGGTATCGACCTCGGTACAACCAACTCCGTTGGCGCGGTGATGATCGGCGGCGAACCGGTCGTCATCCCCACTGCCGAAGGGGAGCGTCTGCTGCCCTCTGTGGTGGCCGTCAACAAAAACCACGAGCGCCTGGTCGGCCGCCCGGCCCGCAACCAGGCCGTGGTCAACCCGGAAAACACCATTTTTTCGATCAAGCGCTTCATGGGCCGCAAGTTTGACGACCCCGAAGTGCAGCGCGCCCTCAGCCGCGTCCCCTACAAGGTGACCAAGGCCCCCAACGGGGATGTGCGCGTGGTGCTGGACGGCAAGGAATACTCCCCGCCGGAAATCAGCGCCATGATTTTAGCGAAGTTGAAAGCAGACGCCGAAGCCTACCTCGGCGAGCCGGTCACCCAGGCTGTCATCACCGTGCCGGCCTACTTCAACGATGCCCAGCGCAACGCCACCAAGGATGCCGGCCGCATCGCCGGTTTGGAAGTGCTGCGCATCATCAATGAACCGACTGCCTCCTCCCTGGCTTACGGCCTGGATAAGAAGAAAAACGAAGTGATTGCCGTCTATGACCTGGGCGGCGGCACGTTCGATATCTCCGTGCTGGATGTGGGCGAAGGTGTGTTTGAAGTCAAGTCCACCTCCGGGGATACCTTCCTTGGCGGCGATGACTTTGACCAGCGCATCATGGATTATTTGATCGAGGAATTCAGGAAGGCCAACGACGGCCTGGACCTGCGCCGCGACCGCCAGGCCCTGCAGCGCCTGCGCGAAGCCGCCGAAAAGGCCAAAATTGAGCTTTCCAGCATGGCCCAGACGGAAATCAACCTGCCCTACATCACTGCCGATGCCAACGGCCCCAAGCACCTGGTGATGACCCTCACCCGCGCCCGCCTGGAGCAGTTGACTGGCGACCTGATCACCAAGACGCTTGACCCCGTCCGCCGCGCCCTCTCGGATGCCGGCCTGAAGGCTGGCGACATCGCTGAAGCCGTGATGGTGGGCGGCATGACCCGCATGCCTGCCGTGGTGGAAGCCGTGCGGCGCGAGTTCGGCAAGGAGCCCCACAAGGGCGTCAACCCGGATGAAGTGGTTGCCATTGGCGCAGCCATCCAGGCCGGTGTGTTGGGCGGTGAAGTTCGCGGTGTTGTCCTGGTGGACGTGACCCCGCTGACCCTATCGGTGGAAACCCTGGGCGGCGTGGCCACCCCGATCGTGGAGCGCAACACCAACATCCCGATCCGCAAGTCGCAGGTCTTCTCCACTGCCTCCGACGGCCAGACGCAGGTTGAAATCCACGTCCTGCAGGGCGAGCGCCCGATGGCCGCAGACAATAAATCACTCGGCCGCTTCATCCTCGACGGCATCCCGGCTGCCCGCCGCGGCATCCCGCAGATTGAAGTGACCTTTGAAATCGATGCCAACGGCATCCTGGAAGTGAGCGCCAAGGACAAGGCCACCAGCCGCAGCCAGCACATCACCATCACCGCCTCTTCAGGCCTTTCAAAGGACGAAGTGGAAAAGATGCGCCAGGAAGCCGAGCGCAACGCCGAAAACGACCGCGCCCGCCGCGAATTGATCGAGGCGCGCAACTACGCTGACTCGGTGGCTTACACCGCCGAGAATACCCTCAAGGATGCCGGCGATAAGGCCCCGGCCGACCTGAAGAAGCAGGTCGAGGAAAAAGTCCAGGCCGTGCGCTCGGTCATGTCCGGTGAGGACAGCGAAGCCATCCGCCGGGTGGCCAACGAACTGGGTGAACTGATCCAGAAACTGGGCGGCAGCCTGTACCAACAGCCGGGCGGCCCGGAAGCTGGTGGTCCGCAGGGCCCGCAGCAGGGTCCGCAGGGACCGGAAGGTCCCCAGGGCGGCACCCCGCCCCAGGACGGCGATGTGATTGACGGCGAATACCGCAGCATCTAAGGCTGCGCCGGCATGGGTAAAGACTACTACGCAATACTGGGTGTCCAACCCGGCGCTTCCACAGACGAGATCAAGGCGGCGTTTCGCCGCCTTGCCCGCCAGTACCATCCGGATGTCAACAAGGAACCGGGCGCCGAGGAACATTTCAAAGAGGTGAACGAGGCGTACGCCGTTCTCTCCGACCCCGAAAAGCGCGCCGCATACGATCGATACGGCGAGGCTGGGGTGGAAGGGTTCGGCGGCGCCCCGGATTTCACCACCATTGATTTCGCCGACCTGTTCGGCGAATTCTTTGGTTTTGGCAGCGCCGGCAGCCGCACACGCCAGCGCAACGCCCCCCGCCGCGGCGCGGACCTGAGCTACACCGTCTCGCTTTCCTTCGAGGAATCCATCTTCGGGGTGGATAAGGAAGTTGAGGTCACCCGCGACGAGACCTGTTCCACCTGCCGCGGTTCCGGGGCTGAACCCGGCACGCAGCGCACCACCTGCTCCACCTGCGGCGGACGCGGCGAGGTGCGCCAGACCCGCGCCACCATCTTTGGCTCCATGGTCCAGGTAACCACCTGCCCCACCTGCAACGGCGCGGGCGAGGTGATTGCCACGCCCTGCCATACCTGCCGCGGTCGCGGCCTGGAGCGCAAGACGCTCAAAAAGACCGTCTCCGTCCCCGGCGGCGTGGATACCGGCACGCAAATCCGCCTGGCCGGCGAGGGCCAGCCCGGCGCGAACGGCGGCCCCAACGGCAATCTCTACCTGGAGGTGCAGGTGCGCCCGCACCAGTTCTTCCAGCGCAAGGGCGATGACATCCTGCTCAACCTGAGCATCAACGTGGCCCAGGCCACTCTCGGGTCGGATATCGAAATTCCCACCGTAGACGGCACAACCAAGCTGAACATCCCCGCCGGCACCCAGCCCGGCAAGGTCTTCAGCGTGCGCGGCAAGGGCGCTCCCCACGTCCGCAGCGGCGGACGCGGCGACCAACTGGTGATGATCAATGTGCAGGTGCCCACCCACCTCACGCCCGAGCAGCGCAAACTGTTCGAGCAGCTGGCTGCCTCGCTCGGCAGCGAAGTCAACCCACAGGATAAAAGCCTGTGGGACGTTCTGAAGGAGGTCTTTGGTGGCTGAGCCGCGCTGGCTGGAAATCTCAATGACGGTGGACGGCGAACTGGCCGAAGCCGTCTCGGAAGTGCTGGACCGCTTCGTTTCCAACGGGGTGGTGATTGAATCCGGGGTGATCTACAACGACGCCGAGGACGAGGGCACGCCCTTCGGCCCGGTGCGCATCTACGGCTACCTGGCCGTGGATGATCAACTGGAGGAACGCCGCCAGCGCCTGTTGGAGGCGCTTTACTTCCTCGGGCGCATCCAACCCCTGCCGGAACCGACCTTCAAGGCGATTGAAGACGAGGATTGGATGGCGGCCTGGAAAAAGCACTACCGCCCGATCCAGATCGGCAAGAAACTGCTCATCCTGCCCGCCTGGATCGAACGCGAAGACCCCGGTCGGGTGGCAGTCAAAATCGACCCCTCCATGGCTTTTGGCACCGGCACGCACCCAACCACCCAGCTCTGCCTGGAGATGGTGGAGGAGTACACCCGCCCCGGCATCAACGTGATCGATGTGGGCTGCGGCTCGGGCATCCTTTCCGTGGCGGCGCTCAAGCTGGGCGCCGGGCACGCTTTGGGCGTGGATATCGACAACGCCGCGGTCATTTCCAGCAAGGAAAATGCCGCCGCCAACGGCGTGCTGGAGCGACTGGAGGTGGGCGTGGGTTCCGTGGCGGAGCTGAAGGAAGGCAAGTTCAGCCTGCGCCAGGCGCCCCTGGTGCTGGCCAACATCCTGGCGCCGGTCATCATCCGCCTGTTTGCCGCCGGCCTGGCGGACCTGGTGGAGCCGGACGGGGTGCTGATCCTCTCCGGCATCCTGGAGCCGCAAGCAGCCGGTGTGCTGGAGGCAGCCGAGGCCAAAGGCCTCAAGCACCTGCACACCCGCCAGCAGTTGGACTGGGTGGCGATTGCGCTGAAGAAGTAATAATCTTCCCCCTCTCCCTTGAAGGGAGAGGACCGGGGCCGCGCAGCGCCCTCGAAGAGGGTGAGGGTGAATCTACCTCGCTGTGTACCGCCTCCCATCCGGGGGGCGTTTTTTTCACGGATCAAAACGGATCGGGGGGTGTGAAGATTGCGGTCGGATTCCATGCGAAAAGCGGGAGATTGTGACATTTGTCACTTGTTACAATTGTCACAAGTTGTTATAGTATACCCATTCAAGTTGTTATACGTTGATATATATGATGACTGAACTACTCACCACCCGCCAGGTGCAGAACCTGCTCAAAGTTGACCGGATCACCATCTATCGCATGCTGCAGGATGGCCGGTTAAAGGGCGTTAAAATCGGCCAGCAGTGGCGTTTTCCACTGAGCGAGGTCGAGCGCCTGCTGAACGGTGAAGCTCCGACAGAAGAAGCCAGCCCTGCCGCCAATTCAGCTTCGGCGCCTTTGCCGGTGCACTGCCTGCAAACGGTACAGAACCTGTTCTCCGGCGTCAGCCAGGTGGGCGGGTTGATGGTGACCCCCAACGGGGAACCGGTGACTGCCTTAAGCGGTGGCTGCCAGCTTTGCCGGATGATGCAATCCAGCCCGAGCGGCGCGCAGGCCTGCCGGGATTCGTGGAAGCGAATGGCGACCGGCTGTGCAGCGGGCGAGCGTGAATTCACCTGCCACGCCGGTCTAAATTACCTGGCTGCACCGGTCCGGGATGGGGAAACCCTGGCCGGCTGGCTGCTGGCGGGGCAGATCCGCCTGGCCAACCCGGTGGCGGAAGAACAATCCGAGCGCATGCAGGAGCTGGCCAAGGCCCACGCCCTGCCGGCCAGTGCGGTGCTGGAAGCTGCCCGCCAGGCCCCGCTCATCCCCTCTGATAAACATGCCCTGCTGCACACCTGGGTGACCAGTGCGGCGACTGCGATGGAAAGCATCATGCAGGAGCGCGCCGGGTTCATCGACCGTTTGCAGCAGATCGCCAATCTCACTCAATTTGGATAAGGAGTTATCAGCATGAAGACATTCCTGATTCTCGGCGCCGGTACGGCCGGCACCATGATGGCCCGCAAACTGGCCAACACGCTCGATTCCAGCCAGTGGAAGGTGATCGTGGTGGATAAGAACACCGAACACTACTACCAGCCGGGTTTCCTGTTTGTGCCCTTTGGGATGTACGGCAAAGACCAGGTGGTCAAACCGATCAAGAACTACATCGCCCGCAACGTGGAGCTGGTGCAGAGCGCGGTGGAAGCCCTGGAACCGGCCGAGAACAAGGTTACGCTGGCCAACGGCCGGGTGATCAACTATGATTTCCTGCTGATTGCCACCGGCGCGGACCTTCACCCGGAAGAAACCGAGGGCTTGAAGGACGGCGGCTGGCGGCAGAATATCTTCGATTTCTACACCTACGAAGGCGCGGCCGCGCTGCACAAGTTCCTGGATCGCTGGGAAGGCGGACGGTTGGTGGTCAACGTGGTGGATATGCCGATCAAGTGCCCGGTGGCCCCGCTGGAGTTCCTCTTCCTGGCCGACTGGTACTTCACCCGCAAGGGCATGCGCAACAAGGTGGAATTGGTCTACTCCACGCCGCTGCCCGGCGCCTTCACCAAGCCCAAGGCCTCTGCTGCACTGGGCGCGATGCTGGAAAAGAAGCATATCGCCGTTGAAGCCGAGTATTACATCGGTTCGGTCGATTCCTCGCGCAACGTGATCAGCTCCTATGATGAACGCGAGATACCCTACGACCTGCTGGTCAGCGTACCCTTGAACAAGGGCGCCGATATCATCGCCGCGGCCGGCCTGGGTGACGAGCTCAACTATGTCAAGGTGGATAAGGGCACCCTGCAATCGACCCAGTACCCCAACATCTTCGCCATGGGCGATGCCGCCAACATCCCGGCCAGCAAGGCGGGCGCGGTCATCCACTTCCAGTTCCACACCGTTTTCAAAAACATCCTGGAAGCCATCGCCGGCAAGTCGCCGAGCCATAAGTTTGACGGCCATGCGCTGTGCTACATTGAGACCGGCTTCGGCAAAGCCACCCTGATCGATTTCAACTACGATCACGAACCGCTGCCCGGCACCTATCCCGTGCCCGGAATTGGTCCCTTCAAACTGCTGGGCGAATCCACCCTCAACCACTGGGGCAAGCTGGCTTTCCGCTTCATGTACTGGGATTTGATGATGAAGGGTATCGAAGTGCCCCTGCCGGACGAATTTACCATGACCGGCAAGAAGGCCTGATAAGAATTTTCTTCCGGGGCGGCGGGGGATTTCCCCGCTGCACTCGGAATGACATTAAATATCAAAAAGGAGTTCAAAATGTCTGATATTCTCGCCAACGTTTCGTTCAATGCCGAAGGCTTCATGACCGATCCCAAGCAGTGGAGCAAGGAAATCGCCGTGGAGCTGGCCAAACAGGAAGGGATTGATCCCCTGACCGAGGCCCACTGGAAGATCATCGATTTCTGTCGCACCACCGGCCTGGCCACGGGCAAATCCCCGACCCTGCGCCAGATCACGGTCGGCACGGGCGTTTCGACCAAGGACCTGTTCGCCCTGTTCCCCAAGGGTCCGGCCAAGAAGGTCGCCAAGATCGCCGGTCTGGGCAAGCCCGAAGGCTGCGTGTAATTCATTATTTCCGGAAATCCAGGACCGTGCAGCATGCATTGCGCTCGGTCTGGAGACCGGCGCAATCATAGAAATTCAACAGGAGAATTAATCATGGAAGAAACTGCTCCCCGCAAGATCGCTTTCATTTGCAGCAAGGGCGACCTGGACATGGCTTATCCGGCGCTGGTGATGGGCTGGGCCGCGCTCGGCAACGGCATTGATGTGACCATCTTCTTCACCTTCTGGGGCATGGATATGATCACCAAGGACCGCCAGAAACACCTGGAACTGGCCCCGGTGGCCAACACCAGCATGAAGATGCGCCTGATGGGCCTGCCGACCGGCACCCTGGGCATCCCGAACCTGATGGGCATCATCCCCGGCATGACCGCCTTCACCTCGTGGTTCATGAAAAAGAAAATTGCCGAAGTGGGCGCTCCGCCGGTGGATGAATACCTGCAGATGCTGGTGGATGGCGGCGCGAAGCTGTATGCCTGCAAGATGTCGGTGGATATGTTCGGCCTGAAGAAGGAAGATTTCGTGGACGGCGTGATTGATATCGTCACCGCGGGCGACTTCATGGACATGACCGAAGGCGCACAGATTATCTTTATCTAGGTCTGAAACCACAGATGAAACAACAGAAATCCGAAATCTTAAAGATTTCGGATTTCTTTATTCCTACGGAGCAGGATAAGAGGAATCGCCTTCAATAATTTGCTCTCCAAATACCGAATCCATGGGCGCAGGGTAGGATTCTGAACCTTCAGGAATTTGTAAATTGCCCCTTAAAATCGCAGGTAAATGAATAACCGCACCATCAATGCGATCTATGTGAATAAATCGAATATCCTCATATAAAAATCCCGAAAGTGGATAATAATCTCGGTCCTCGGAATGGGCAGCCACAAAATATTGTGGGCCATTAGGGCCACTCACCTTCTGCACAATAATAACGCTATGATCCCAAATTTCATCGCTATCCCATTTAAATTGAATGATATCTCCCACTTGCGCAAAGGAATAGGCAACATCGCATCCTTCCGGGCCTTTTTCTGAAAAAGCAAATTCATCAACAATAAAACGATGCAAACTTCCAACGTCTGTCCACGAAGCCGAATAATCGCTCACGGAATAATAATACCAACCTGGTGAACCCTGGCTGTGATAACCACCAAATTCCATCGCTGCACCACCCCCATGGTGTAAAGATTGAGAAACAAAGTTAGTACAATCTCCATAGGGGGCTGGAAAATCGTAATAATTGCGGTTGCGTCGAAATGCCCAATAATGGGCATATGAAACAGCGCCATAACGGTCGTAAACATAGGATGAATTATCTGATGGCAAATTGCAAATTTGTGAATTTATCTGGTTACTAAAATCTGTCTCTGGAAGCCTTTCCTCACGTATTAATCCGAGAATTTCATCCTTTGATTTAGAAGTTCTGTTCAACATATTCCAAAGATCATCGTTATATATATCTGCCACAATAATCCATGAATTATCCTGTTTCTGTAATGTAATATTGTGCTTAAGATTTCTCATCGACGAAATCACTGGTGATGTAGATTCAAAAATCACATTGTGTCCCTCGTGAATTGTTACATAAGCCATTGTGAAAGTTTTATCAATTGAGATCTGATCAAAATCCAGAGAATATTCATATTTTAGAAAACGCAAATGGTTAACCTCAGCATTAACTAATTCGATTTCTATCTTATCTAGCTCAGAAAACGCCATGCCCTCTTCTTTTGAGATCTTTTCAATTATCCCTACAGCCCCGTCTAATCTAAGTGTGCTCATTGCAACATATCGTTTTTCAAAGTAATCAGTCACAGTTTGTTGAATTTTCTGCTCCTCTCCAGACAAATCCAAAGTTGAAGAATCAGACTTTGCTTGAACTATCCAGTAACCAAGAGCGAATATGCAAAAGAGAACCATCAAGAATGCAAGCAACTTAGAGATTTTCATATAGCCCTCGTAATCTATTGTTTTTACAACTTCCTCAGTAAAGAGGTTAAGAAAACACGCTATTTAAAAAGGTGAAGTAGAAAAAGTATTTATTTTCCGTTCTGAATTTTCAAGAATGAATGATAAAAATTTGGTTTGCACCTCCCCATTCAAGGAGGAACCTGACATCCCACCTTCGCCCTCCGCAATTATTTGAATGTAATATTGATTTTCAGTCCCTATTTCAGGCTTGATATCCCATCCCTGGTGCTTAGCAAAGTAATAATAGGGCTGAATTTTAACAATCTTTACTGTCTTGAAAAACATGGCTGCCATTGTAATATATTCATCCCGATTTTGTTTATCCCGGATGGAGGAGCTTAACAATTGGTACGATTCTTCAAATCGCCCTTGATCCAAGAATGTGTAATATTCCGTAATTACGATTATTCCATCAAAAAAGTTCGGATCAATCCTGGCAGTATTTAATGGGATGGATTGGTCGGTTGATTTAGTAATGGCATCCTGTGAGATTATTCTCCACATGTCATTGTCAGCCCCCAAGGTGAAGATTAATCCAGGGTCGTTGCCAGGCCACCAGCCTGGGTCACCATTAACAACAAACTCAACATAAAATTGCTTCTGATTTTCCGTATCGCTGGAAGCCAATAAACCATGGTTCTCTGCCCAGATGAAATAGGGCTGTATAGTCTTAATTTCAACAGATTGATAAGCCTTTTCAGCTCCGAGCATAAAATCTTCTTCACTTTGAAGGTTTGCCCCTCCCGGATGCAGTAATTCATAAGCTTCTTTATAGAGACCCAAATCCAGATAAGTTAGATATTGTGTAATCACAACAATTCCATCAAAATAAGCTGGATCCATATCCACCAGTTCAGAAGAAATGGGGGTTAAGGTAGGGGTTTCAACCTTTGGGGTAGTTGTGAAGGTTGGGAAAGGTGTTTTGGTAACCTGCAGGGTCTGTGTAGGTGTAACCAACGTGGGTTCAACCACTGTCGGCGTGTTAGTCGTACAAGCTGTCAGCAAAAAAAGGCTTGCCATTAGCCATAGTGTTTTTCGCATAAATCGCCTCCCGTCTGAAACCATCTCTCCATTCCACCCGCTCCAGGAGATTGAATCTAAAACAATAAATCTTTGTTACCGATAAATTATTCCCCAACTCAAATATATTATATCGAGTGGTTGGCAGACTTATCAGTAACCAATGTCATCACAAAATCCGGAAAGTAATAATCAGGATCTTTCGATCTATCATGCCCGGAAAGATAACGCAGATATAACAGATAAGAGGATAAAAATCCAAAATCTTGAAGATTTCGGATTTCTGGTTTTAATCCAGGAATAAAGCCCATTTGAAGTGCCCTACACCTGCGAAGAGCCAGAACAGCAGGTTGCACAGATGTCATTGGTATCCGAAAACACTACAATAGCCACACGACCACTCTGATGCAATCTCCAGCCTAGTTTTGTTCAACCCAGGCGATGTTCCCTCTTTCACCAATAAGGGTTAATTAGCGGCAAGGTGCTTCCAAACTGCCTGAGATTGTTAGTTTTTGATTAAGGCGACGGGTAAGAAGCCGGCTCATCAACGCCCTGCTCTACCTGACTGAAATCTTCCGGTGCAGGGTAGAAATCTGGATCCTGCGGGGTCCAATTATCCCCTTTTATAATGGATGGTAGATAAACCGCTCCGCCATCTATACGCTCAATATGAATATACCGAACATCATAATAATCAATTTCACTTAAAGGATAGTAATCTCGATCTTCGGTGTGTGCAGCGATAAGATATTGTGGGCCAAAGGGACCAGGAACCTTATCTACAACAATTACACTATGATTCCAGATTTCATCATTATCCCAGTTAAATTGAACTAAATCTCCAATTTGTAAAGAAGAATAATCAACTTCACATCCTTCTGGACCTCTACCCCATAGATCAATTTCATTCACTAAAAAATTGTGTAAACGATCAACACTATTCCATGCTGCAGCTCTATCATATACACCATAATAATACCAACCATTTGTGCCAATGCCGTGTGAACCCCCAAATTCCATTGGAGCATGACCTCCTTCGTGTATTACTTGGGAAGCAAAATTTGTGCAGTCTCCACCCTCATTATCAAAATTATAATATTTTATATTATGTCCAAATGCCCATGCATGAGCATAATTTACTGCCCCTTCCCGATAATAAGGATGCGATGTGCTGTCAGGGGCTAATGAACAAAGCACAATATTATCTTGGTGGTTCTCAGCATTAGTAAATTGAGCCTCTGTACCCTGAATGGAATTATAAATTTGTACCTTTGATGCTAAAGTGTTGTTCAACATTCTCCAGAGATCATCTTGGTAATCATCAGACACAATTTTCCAGTATTGGTCAAACTTTTGTAAATTAATAGAATGATACAGATTTCGCATCGACGAAACTATGGGTGATGTAGCTTCAAAAACCACATCGTGTCCCTCGATAACTGAAACTGTTGCGGTCATCGAGCGCTCATTGATGATTATGTTTTCAAACTTCAAAAACACTTCATAGTCAAGATAACGTAAATGATTAATTTCAGCATTGAAGAACTCAATTTCAATCTTATCCATTTCAGTAAACGATGCGTTTTCTGTCCTATAAAACTCTCCTACAATCGATGCTATTTCATCCATCTGAAGAGTTTTTCTAGCAGTATAGCGAGTATCAAAATAATTTTCTATCGTTTGTTGAATTTGCGATTTCTCGTCAGATAGACCTAAATCAAATACTTCTGACTTTGCCTGAGCCACCCAAATACCCATTGAAAACAAACAAAATAGCATTACAATAATGACCACTTTCTTTAAGACTATCACCTTTTTCCATTCCATTTGTGTTACCTCTTTCATGCTCTCAAATAGATAAAGCCGAATGAATTTATTGACACATCAAGTTGATTTGGTCTCCTAAATTAATAAGCAACAATTATTGGTTCGTGGATGTGCGACCAGCCTTAATAAATTCATTTCCCAAAACCATTGATCTTCCAAGAAGATTTTTCCTGGATCAATGATAAAAACAGCGATTGAACTACTCCATTTAGGTATGAACCCGACATACCCCCTTCACCTTCAGCAATGATTTGAATATAAAACTGTCTTTCGTCACCAGTTTCTTGGGCAGCTTTCCATCCTTGGTGTTGAGCAAAATAATAATAAGGTTGAATTTTTAAAATTTTTACAGTTTTAAATGCCATTGCTTTCATTTTTGTGTACTCTTCAAGGCTTTGGCGTTTCTGTTGCTCCGAGCTCAACAATGTATATGCTTCTTCAAATAACCCTTCATCTAAAAATGTATAATATTGTGTAATCACAACAATTCCATCAAAATAAGCTGGATCCATATCCACCAGTTCAGAAGAAATGGGGGTTAAGGTAGGGGTTTCAACCTTTGGGGTAGTTGTGAAGGTTGGGAAAGGTGTTTTGGTAACCTGCAGGGTCTGTGTAGGTGTAACCAACGTGGGTTCAACCACTGTCGGCGTGTTAGTCGTACAAGCTGTCAGCAAAAAAAGGCTTGCCATTAGCCATAGTGTTTTTCGCATAAATCGCCTCCCGTCTGAAACCATCTCTCCATTCCACCCGCTCCAGGAGATTGAATCTAAAACAATAAATCTTTGTTACCGATAAATTATTCCCCAACTCAAATATATTATATCGAGTGGTTGGCAGACTTATCAGTAACCAATGTCATCACAAAATCCGGAAAGTAATAATCAGGATCTTTCGATCTATCATGCCCGGAAAGATAACGCAGATATAACAGATAAGAGGATAAAAATCCAAAATCTTGAAGATTTCGGATTTTTGTTTTTTATCCAGGTGCAAGGCACTTCGGAAGTGCCTTGCACATGTGTGAATAAGTTCTTTTATTTTCAGAACAGGAAGATGCCCACCACAAACGGCAGCAGGGCCAGGAAGGCCAGCAGCGGACTGCCGCGGCGGGTGGAGTTGCGGCTGTCCCAACTGAAGAGGAACACCGCCAGGCCAAAGGCCAAAAGTCCGCAGGCCAGCAGGGAAATGACCGAGCCCCATGGGGAAAACGCGGCGGTTTTACCCATGGCCAGGCCGTTGAAGGCGTTCATGGCCTGGGTGGCGGGCAGCAGCTGGGCAAACTTGCCGGCAATCTGCGGCAGCATGCTGTAGGGCAGCATCAGGCCGCCCAGCAACATGGAGGGCACAAAGATCAATTGCGACCAGAGCACCGTCAGGCGGGAAGAGGGCGAAACCACGCCGATCAGCACGCTGAGGCCGGCACAGGCTACTGCCAGGGCCAGGAAAACCAGGACGAAGTTCAACCAGTTCACCGGCAGCGGGGCCTTGAAGAGCAGCGGGGCCGTGGCAGTGATG
This sequence comes from uncultured Anaerolineaceae bacterium, assembly GCA_964405455.1. GTDB lineage: Bacteria > Chloroflexota > Anaerolineae > Anaerolineales > Anaerolineaceae > CALESS01. The sequence continues at coordinate 28,654 of CAYOOA010000019.1, forward strand.
ATCGCGGCCACGATCACCAGGTGCAGCATGGTGGTCAGAGCCGGGATGAGCAGGATCGAGGTGGAGGGAACCCCGTTGATCTTGTAACTGCGGTAGACACCGTTCTCGCGGGCGTTGACCAGCGGATCGGGGATGCCGAGCAGGGTGGCGGACAGCACGCCAAAGACCAGCATGGCCGGGATGATATCCTCGCGGAAGGGTGGGTTGATGCCGGGCATGATGAAGCCCATCAGCAGGTAGAAACCAAGCGGGAAGAGATAGTTCATCAGCAGCAGGGTCTTGTTGCGGATGCCGGTGCGGAATTCAAACGAAAAGTGATGCAGGAAGGCGTTCATTGGGCGGCTCCGGGGTTGGTGATTTCCAGGAAGCGGTCTTCGAGCGAGGGGCGCTCCACGCGCAGGTCAATCAGCGGATCTCCCCGGGCCTGGATGTGGTTGATCACCGCCGAGACGGTCGGCCCGATATCCGAACTGTAATAGATGTGGTACTCATCCTTGAACATGTGCTGCCGGACAGCCGGGAATTCCAGGCCGGGATCGGACAGGCTGCCGTTCTGGGTACGGACGGAGATACGGGTCAGGCCGGCTCCGGCGGCGGTGATCTCCAGCGGCGTGCCGATGGTGACGATGCAACCCTTGAGCAGGATGGCCGCCCGGCCGGACATTTCCTCGGCCTCAGCCATATCATGGGTGGCCAGCAGGATGGTGGTGCCCCGCGCCTGAAGTTCGCGCATCATGGTGTGCAAATCCACCCGCGAAGCCACGTCCAGCCCGGCGGTGGGCTCATCCAGGAAGAGCACCGGCGGATCGTGCGCCACAGCCAGCGCCAGGCTGAGCCGGCGCTGCTGGCCGGTGGAAAGTTCATAGAACTGGGTTTTGCCCTTTTCCGCGATTCCCAGGCGCTCCAGCAGGTCCAAGCGCGGTGCCACGCCGTGATAAGCGCAGAAGAACTTGATCGCTTCGACGGGGGTGATGCTCTCCGGCAGGCCGGAAGACTGCAACTGCACGCCGATGAGATTGCGCAGCTTGCGGAAGTTCTGCGAGGGGTCCACGCCCGCCACCCGCAGCGACCCGGCGCTGGGGCTGCGCAGGCCCTCCAAACACTCCAGGGTGCTGGTTTTGCCTGCCCCGTTCGGTCCCAGCAGGCCGAAAATCTCCCCGGGTTGAACGGAAAAGCTGATCCCATCCACGGCGGTGAAATCACCGTACATTTTACGAAAATCCTGAACCTGGATCACTGCATCCTGCATGAAACACCACCTTTCTCCCTACAGCCAGGCGGATGTTAAACTCGGGTAATCGCATCAATTATTTAGAACCTGTCGGAAATTACAGGTCCGTATCGACAAATCCTTCGAAGATTGTCGCTTTAAGGGCATTGGCGTTGCATTTTTTCTCGGTGGATTTGGATTGAGGCGGCTCTGAGTTGGGATAAAACACATCCACGTAGCCGGTGGCCGTTCCATCAAACGATTCATATTGGATGTTGATATCATCGGTCACAATCGCCTTGACGGTTCCCACAAAACTCTCCACGCCGACCACATTGATAACTTTACCAGCCGTGTCGTAACCGATATATTTGAGGGTGTAGGTGGAACTGAAATTGATCGAAAGCTCACCGGTCTCAGGGTTGTAAGTTCCGGCGCCGCCCGCCACCAGGTTCTTATCCGCGGTTGTCTTATCGTACCGGATGCTGACTTTGTTTCCCTGGATCACGAGAGGAAGCGGGGTAATCCGATTCCCACTTATCTCGGAATACCCAGTGATTGCTCGGTCGCATCCGCCATCAAAACGAAGCAGCAGGGTATAGCTTTTTTTATCCCCTTCATCGCTCCTTAGCAGGATGGGAATTGTTTTCTGGGCCAGGAGCAAATCATCTTTTGAATAGACCAGTACCAGGATGGAATGATCGGTGTACTCCGAATACTCTGTAATCTGGTTTTCGGAAGAAAACTCAGCTCCAGCATTTTCAATGTCCAGGTCAAATGCATCCGAATCCTGCGGATATAAAACCTCAACTTTTACCGTGTCATACTCTTTGGAAACAAATTCAAGGCTTCCTTCCAGTTCAACAGGTTCTTTCTGGGGGATGATTTTATCGCCGTTCCTGGTCCACTTCAAATAAATCTTTTCCGGATCGACTTGCAACAAAACCGCCGGATATAGCCCGTTTTGCTGAATCCCAGCCTCGGCATATTTCTCCGGGGCGTAGACCAGGTCATAAAGCATGAGAGCGATATCCGCTCCAGCATACCCGGCTTCAAGCATGTAAAAAAACTTACTCGTCAGAAATTTAAGACCCAGATCACCCCAGGTGTTTTTCAGCTCCTGCTTCATTGACTCCCCCTGGTATTGCCAGATGGTTTTCAGATGAGTTATCCAGGTTTTATTAAAGTAGGCCCCAAATTCAAGGGCGGCTTCCTGCATGCTTTTTCCCTTCAGGGAAGAAACAAACGTGTATGTCTGGGTCAACAATTCAAGCGAATCCCCAAGGCTGTTGTAAATGTACTGCAATTCAGGTGTCTTTGCATTCACACCCAGGAAACCCTGGACGGTTGAACTAACCAAATCCAGTGTGGATAGTTTTTTGTCCAGCTCGAAATCAAAGTTGAACACCCCGTCGCCAAGCTCCAGGTCGCGGGTGCTGGCATGGCGGAGAGTGCCATCCGGCGCATAACCCACACTATAAGGGTGCTTCCGTTCAATCACGAGAGGATGCTGATCTGTTTCACTCCAAACACTCTTGTTTTTTGTTTTGGGGTCGGTGACCGATATCTTCAGTTGATAATAGGCAAATGAATCGTTGACCACAGTCACCCTGGGTAAATTACGATCGGGATCATCTTCAACAAATATCCAGGCGCTTCCAGGTTTGGATTCCGAGGTTTGATATTGCTTTCCAGGATCAATCGGGGCTGCAAGGCGGCCCACCCCCATAGGTTGCTGGATTTTCCCGGCCAACCCCGCGGCCGGGGATACTCCGGCGGTGATTTCCGGCGGCGGCCAGGCACCCATCAGGGTGAGCACCTGCAGGGCCAGTTGGGCGGATTGGGAGAAAAGCTCCGGGTGGGCATCCCCATCCAGTGGGTTAATCGGGTCGGAGGTCAGGCTGGCCTGGACGGTTTGGGCCAGGGTTTCAAAATCCATCAACCCGGTACCGAGGTCGGCGGCAATAAGCTGCTGATCAACGGGCATTTCCAGGAAGGCCGGATCAAACAGCAGGAGGGCGCGGGTGGTGGAAGCGGCGCTCAACTCCAGGGTTTCATATTCGCGGCCGGGATAAAGCAAACCCAGCAGGGCTGCATTTTGCGAGGGCAGGACGGCCATCACGAGCAGGGTCTTTTGCGGGGAGCGCACCGCCGGGACCTCAAACGAGCCGTCGGGCTGCACCGGCGCTTCGCCAAAAGCCGTGAAGACGGTTAGATCGGAGAACTGCCAGGTCGCGCCTTCCGGCAGGATGACCTGGCCGCGGATGGTGATGTCCTCCACAACGGCCGGTTCCAGCCCTTCCAGGGATAGATCCTCAATCGACACAGGCTCCAGTTCCCCGGCAGAGGTTTCGTTCCCGCCCTGGGCAGCCCCGGGTGTGCGGTCTTTCTGGCCCCCTGCAGGGAACAGGTTGCTGAACATATAACAGCCCATCATGGAGAGGCAGACCATTACCGAAAGAATTCCCCGAACGATTTTCATATTCGCCTCCTGATCTAGTTTTATTGTAGCAAATTGCTTTTGAAAGAAAAGTGGTTAAATCTCACCTTTTACCCTGTGATAGAGATTGGATAAAGACACAGGCAGGACGAGATGCAATCGTCCTGCCTGTGAACTTGGTAACAATTTGCGCAATCAATCCAGCGCCGGCAGAGAGCCCTCCGCCTCAGAGACGCAGATCACACCGGTATCGCTCATGGCGGCGATGCAGCGGTTGCAGTGGTCGCAATCCGAGCGGCCGAGGACGCCGGATTGCAGGTGGCGGATGAAGTTTGGGTCGCGCACGGTCGGGCGACCCAGTTCGACAAAGCCGAAACCCTCCGCAACCAGGGCGTCCATCTCCTCCAGTGCACGCGCCCCGCCGACATAGCCCACTGGAATGCGGACAGCATCCCGGATGCGTCGGGCACCTTCCAGCAGGAAGAGAGGTGTATAGGCGTAGCGCTGAACCATCAGCCAGCCAAAGAGGGAAAGGCCGACCTTCTCAAGCAGGCCGTCCTGGGCGCGGGCCATCTCGCGGACGGGCACGCCGCCGCGCATCATGTAGAGCGGGGTGCTGGCGGTAAAACCGCAGGAAGGCACCAGGGCGCTGGCCCCGGCGGATTCAAAAGCCTTGGCCACCTGGACTGCCTCGTCCAGTTCCAGCCCGCCGCGCATCCCGTCGCGCTGGTTCATCTTGACCAGGATGGGGAAATCCGGACCCAACTCCGCCCGGACGCGGCGGATGACCGCAACCGGGAAGCGCAGGCGGTTCTCCAGCGAACCGCCGTATTCATCCCGGCGGTGATTCGTCCAGGGCGAGAGAAACTGGCTGAGCAGATAGCCGTGCCCGGCGTGGATTTCGACCGCATCAAAACCGGCCTGACGGGCTTTGCGCGCCGCTTCCACGAAGGCCGCGGTCTTCTCCTCGATCTCGGCGGGGGTCATCTGGGCACAGAAGGACAGGCGGAAGAGGCAAAACTGGGGTGAGGCGCCCAGCGGACGGCGGCCGATCACGGCCGGGTTGGCAAAAAAGCCGCAGTGGCCGAGCTGGATGGAAACGGCCGCCCCCTCGGCGTGGACGGCGCGGGTGAGCTGCTCCAGCCCGGGCAGGAGCTCGTCGCGCATCCACATCTCATGCCCGAAAGCCAGTCCATCATGGCTGACAGCGCAGTAGGCCACAGTGGTCATGCCGATGCCGCCGGCGGCCAGGCGGCGGTGATGCTCGACCAGGCGCTCGCTGACCAGGCCGCCCGGGCACAAGCCTTCAAAGCAGCCGGCGCGCACGGCCCGGTTGCGGAGCTGCAAATTACCCAGTTGAACGGGGGAGAAGAGAGGAGAAGATTCGGACATAGCAGGACCTCCTGGAGGATCAAGAATATTATAGCAATCTTAACCACAGAATGCCCCCCATACAGGGGTGCGCACAGATATCACAGATGAAAAGCTTGGAATATGGGTTTGGTCTAGATTGCGATGGCGAAATGGGGATAGTTTGAATGGTCTTATCCGCAGATGGACGCACACCGTCCCCGCAAGGGGGACTTCCGCAAGCTGACAGCTTGCGTTACGCCTACACCTTCGTGAGCGCTGCAAGGGCGGGTCGCGGAGCACCCCCTTGGGGGTCGGTGATGGAAAACCCTGTTGACAATCATCGGAGAACTTGTTACTATAATATAGAAATTTTTCAGTATTTTATAAACAGGGAGATCCATATGCCCAATCTCGGCGCTCGAATTCGCGAATTACGCCTATCCCGCGGTCTCAAGCTGGAACAGGTGGCGGATGAAACCGGTCTCTCCGTCTCTTTCTTGAGTATGCTGGAACGCGACAAAGCCTCCATCAGTGTTGATAACCTTGAAAAACTGGCCCGCTACTATGAAGTGCACATGGTGCACTTCTTCACCGGGCCGGATGAAACCCCGGTGCATATCACCCGCCGGGAAGACATCCTGAAGAGCCTGGATGAAA
>CAYOOA010000020.1:0-34209 GCA_964405455.1 uncultured Anaerolineaceae bacterium
CGGCAGCCTTCTTCGTTCACAAAGGTTGCCTGACCGCATTCCGGGCAGAGATCGCCGAACTGGAGCATGGGCTGCTCCACCGGGACGAGGATCTCGGCTGGTTCGTTATGGTTGCCGTTGGGTTCATCCTCGCGGAATTGCAGCTCATTGACCACGCGTTCCTGGCGGAGCTGCAGGTATTCCATCAACACCTGGGCCAGGCCGTCCGGCAGGGAGCGGACGCGGTTGGGGCCAAAGCCGAGCGAGCGTCCGCCGCCAATGCCGGCCAACTGGCGGGTAACTTCCTCAAGCCGCTGCACGGGTTCCACCGGGGAAGCCAGGCGTAAGATATAGGAGATGAGGCGGCCAATGGCTTCGGAAACAGCAGCCGTATCCGAGCCGGCCTTGGCCGTGTTGACGAACATTTCAAAGGGCTGGTTGCCGCCGTTCTCGTTGATGGTGATGAAAGCTTTGCCAAGCGGGGTTTCAATCGTATAGGTGAAACCGGGCAAATAGCGCGGGCGGGGTTTCTTGACCTCGTGCCACAGGGTTGGTTCCGGTTCAATTGCCTCCTCCAGGCTGGATTCAATTTGGGCTTCCCCGGTTTTCTTTTGACCGGCTGTGGCGTGCGTTTCCAGCACCACTTTATCGCGAGAACCGGTCACATACACCGTGATGCCTTTGCAGCCCAGCTTCCAGGCCAGCATGTAGGCGGTGGCGACATCGTCTTCGGTTGCGCCAACGGGGAAATTAATGGTCTTGGAAAGCGAATTATCGACAAAAGCTTGCATGGCAGCCTGCATGCGGACATGCTCTTCGGCGCTGATATCCTGAGAGACAACGAAGATTTCCCGCAGAGCTTCCGGGAGGGATGTTATGTTCTGGCAGCTTCCGGCTTGCATTACCTGCTGGATAATGGCATCCTTCTCTTCCGGGCGTAATTCCAGTTCTTCCAGGGTCCGGTCAAACAAGGGGCTGGCGTAGGCGAGCTGAAGATCGACCCCATTGTCATTAACGTGGCGGATATAAGCCAGTGCAAAGACAGGTTCACAGCCGTATCCCTCACAGCCGGCCACGGTTGCAATTGTCCCGGTAGGGGCAATGGTGGTCTGGGCAGCATTACGGATGCCGTGTTTCAAAATGCCATCCACCACCAGGCCCCAATCCACGTGCGGTCGGTGATATTCACTCACCAGGGGGAGGATGGAGACGGGCGGTTTCCAGGTCAGTTTTTCGGGATCATAGATGGATCCCTGGATGGCCGGGAAAGCGCCGCGTTCACGGGCCAGGTCAATGCTGGTTAGCATGGCATGATAACGGACAAATTCCATCACCTGGGCGGCAAATTCCTGGCCTTCGGTTGAACCATAGCGAACGCCTACGTGATACATGAGGTCTGCCAGACCCATGATGCCCAGGCCGATCCGGCGGGCACGGTGGGCGGCTTCTTTCAAGGCTGAGACAGCCGGGACGTATTGATTGGCGTCCACCACATCATCCAGGAAACGGGTGGAAAGGATGACATTTTGGCGCAGGCTTTCCCAGTCAACCATTCCATCCTCTCCCAGGTGTTGGGCCAGGTTTACAGATCCCAGGCAGCAGTTTTCATAAGGTCCAAGCCATTGCTCGCCGCATGGATTGGTGGCTTCCAGCGGATACAGGTGCGGGACCGGGTTATAGCGATTGGCTGCATCCAGGAAAAGCATGCCGGGTTCACCATTATGGTGAGCCTGGTGGACGATCTTGTCGAAAAGATCACGGGCACGTACCTTTTTGTGTACGATGATTGGTACACCGGCTTTTTCAGCCTGTTCCAGTGTGCCGTCGATGGTGCGGTATTCGGGTGAATGGACGTCCGGGAAGCGTAATTCCCACATTTCGTCGTTTTCCACAGCACGCATGAACGCATCGGTTATGCCGACAGAAATATTGAAGTTGGTGATGGAATTCTCGTCCGTTTTACAGGTGATGAAATCTTCAATATCCGGATGATCCACGCGCAGAACGGCCATATTGGCACCGCGGCGTGAACCGCCCTGGGCAACTTCTCCGAAGGCATGGTCGTACACGCGCAGGAATCCAACCGGACCGGTGGCCTGGCCAGCGGAGGATTTCACCAGGCTGCCCTTGGGACGCAGGCGCGAGAAGGAGAACCCATTACCACCGCCGGTTTGCTGAATCAGGGCGGCATCCCGCAGGGTCTGGAAGATGCCGGTGGATTTTCGGCCCATGTCATCTGAAATGGGCAGAACGAAGCAGGCCGCCAATTGGCCCAGGGGGGTGCCCGCGCCGGTGAAGGTGGGACTGTTGGGGAAGAAGCGCTTGCCGGTCAGAAGAACATAAAATTCCCGGGCGATCTGCATCACATCGCCGCCCCAGGTTTCTTCCACCCGGGCGACATGGTAGGCAACCCGCCAGAACATATCCTCAATACTCTCAGCAGGTTTGCCATTTTCATCACGGCGGACGTAACGACGGATGAGAACCTGGCGGGCATTTTCGGTCAAGTTAATGGAGGGGAGATCGGCTGGTCGGGGAGGGGTGGGGAGAAGGCCGGTTGGGGGTTGGGCTTTAGTCATAACATTAATCCTTAATCTGCCAGCAGGCGGTCGATTTCTTCACGGATGGATTCGAGATCATCCAGGTGCAGGTACACAATGGCATAGCGGATGTATGCTATTTGATCGAGTTTCTTTAAACCATTAATTACCATATCTCCAACGATGCGGGAGGGAACTTCGGCCCGGCCCAGGCGTTGAAGCGTGGACTCAATTTCCCCCAGCAGGCGTTCAATATCAGCGGCGGAAACGGGACGTTTGGCGCAGGCAATCCGGACGCCGCGGGCCAGCTTTTCGCGATCAAATTCCTCGCGGGTACCGTCCCGTTTGACGAGCAGGGGAGTGGCGAGGATGGCCCGCTCGACGGTTGAGAAACGCTGATTACAATTCAAGCACTGGCGCCGCCGGCGGACTCCACCGTGGATGTCGTGGGTGGTATCCAAGACTTTTGAGTCTTCAAACTGACAGTACGGGCATCTCACTGGCGGCTCCTTCCCAGGTGGTTGAATTTTGTCAAACAACCAGCAAACCCGGCGATGTTATTTGATTTAGAACGACATACCCCCATATATGGGGGTATAAAACCAAACATCCCCTATATTTACTATTGATCATGATTGTAGCATAAGCTCCATTACGCCGCAAGGCAAAATTGAGAAACTTTAATCTTAAAAATTGTGCCAATTAGTAATCCAGGTTCGTGCGTATATCCTTGAAAATGGTTAAAGCGAATTTCACAGAGTCTGCGCTCCGCCTTGCATTTAAAATTCACCAAAATGTGGCACATTTCCGCCATCCAGGTGGATGCAAATCTTGTTGATGTAGGTATAATAGTATCTGTAAACCTTTAGAGTTACCTGCCATTTTCGATATATGGGAAAGAATGGAAAGGAGGTGGTTAGGAAACTCACCAGACTGATGCATCATCACCTGCAACCAAACGTAACCATTATTTCAACAAGGAGATGAAGAAATGCCGAAGAAAATGTGGTACAGCTTGATCGCTGTACTGATGATTGCTGTTTTTGTTCTGTCTGCTTGCGGTACTCCTGCCACTGCAACTCAGGAAACCAAGCCGACCGCTGCTACTGGCGGAAAGACCGTCGAAGTCTTCTCCTGGTGGACGGGCGGCGGTGAAGCCGCTGGCCTGGAAGCCATGATCAAGGTCTTCAATGCGAAGTACCCTGATGTCACCTTCAATAATGCGGCTGTGGCCGGTGGCGCTGGCACGAATGCCAAAGCTGTTTTGGCGACCCGCCTGCAAGCCGGTGATCCGCCGGACAGCTGGCAGGGACATGCCGGCCAGGAACTGATTGGCACCTATGTTAAGGGCGGCCAGATTGAGCCCTTGAACAGCCTGTATGACGAGCAGGGTTGGCTGAAGGTTATGCCTGCATCCCTGATCCCGCTCATTTCACAAGACGGCAAAATCTATTCTGTGCCGGTCAACATCCACCGCGCCAACGTGATGTGGTACAACCCGGCCATCCTGAAGGCCAATAACATCACTGTTCCGACCACCATCGATGAGTGGTTTACCGCCATGGATACCCTGAAAGCCGCCGGCGTCACGCCCCTGGCCCTGGGTGAGCAGTGGACCAAGATGCACCTGATGGAGACCATCCTCCTCGGCACGTTGGGTGTGGATAAGTACAACGGGCTGTGGGACGGCAAGACCGACTGGGCTAGCGCTGATGTGACCAAGGCCCTGGAGAACTACCAGAAAGCCTTGACCTACACCAACACCGATTCCGCTTCTCTGACCTGGCAGGACGCCTCCCAATTGGTTGTCAACGGCAAGGCTGCTTTCAACGTGATGGGCGATTGGGCCGAGGGCTATTTCCGCGAACTTGGCAAGGCCCCCGAAACCGATTACGGTTGGACTCCTGTCCCCGGAACCTCTGGTGTTTTCCAATTCCTGTCTGACTCCTTCGTCCTTGCAAAAGGCGCTCCGGATCCCGAAGCCGCCAAGGATTGGTTGATTGTTGCCGGTTCCAAGGAAGGCCAGGAAGCCTTCAACCCGGTTAAGGGCTCCATCTGCGCCCGCACCGATTGCGACAAGAACCTGTTCGGCGTCTATCTGCAGTCCGCCATGGCTGACTGGTCTTCCAACACCGTGGTTGGCTCCCTGACTCACGGCGTGGTTGCCAACGACTCCTGGAAGACTGAAATTGACACCGCCCTCGGCGCGTTCATCGCCGATCCGAAGGTGGATGTCTTCCAGACCGCCCTGGTGGCCGCCTGCAAGTCCTCCGGACCCTGCAAGTAAACTTTTTCTAATCAATCAGGGCTTCACCTTTAGCCGGTGAAGCCCTGATCGTAATTGCGGTTCCACAAGAGGCCGTTTATGTTTAAGAAAAAGGATCATTATCTTTCATTCTTACTGGTATTGCCCTCCATCCTGGCCATCCTGATCTTTGTGTATGGGTTTATTGCCTGGTCTGTCCGCGTCTCGTTCACAAAGTGGAAAGGCTTAACGCCGGATTATACCTGGGCGAAGTTCGACAACTACCTGCAATTATTCTCCGATCCGCGGTTTCATGTGGATGTTCGCAACACAGTGATTTTTACGGTGGTTTTTGTTTTCGGATGCATCATCCTGGGCTTCTTAATGGCAGTCATGCTGGACCAGGGATTAAAGGGTGAAGCCTTCTTCCGAACACTTTTCCTTTTTCCGATGGCCATTTCCTTCATCGTAACCGGCGTAGTCTGGCGCTGGTTGATGAATCCTGCGACTGGAGACCGAACCAGCGGTTTAAACTTGCTATTTTCTAACCTGCACCTGGATTTCCTGGCCAGCCAGTGGTACACGACTCCCAAATGGGGAATGGCAGCCATTGCGCTGGCAGCCATCTGGCAAATGTCCGGGTACACCATGGCGCTCTACCTGGCCGGCCTGCGCAGCATTCCCCAGGAATTGAAGGAAGCCGCCCGGATTGATGGAGCCTCCGAGATTTCGATTTATCGCTATATTATTTTGCCGATCCTGACTCCGGTTAGCCTGAGTGCGTTGATTATCCTGGGCCATATCTCGCTCAAAGTGTTTGACTTGATCATTGCAGTGGCGGGAAAACAATATCCTTTGGATGTGCCGGCCATTTACATGTGGCAAATCACCTTTGATGGACATTTCTTTGCCAAAGGTGCAGCTATCGGCATCCTGCTATTGCTCAGTGTGGCGGTGCTGATCATTCCATACATGCGGTACACATTGAAAAGCGAGGCGCGACAATGAAAAATACCGTGGCACGACCTCGTTTCCGAATGGGAAAAAATTGGTTGTACATCCCGCTGATTTTGCTGGCGATTTTTTATCTGCTGCCGATGTATGTCATGCTGGTAACAGGGTTCAAGGCCTTTGATGAAATTGACTTGACCAAGATGTGGAATCTTCCGCGCGGGATTGCGTTTGATAACTATATCGAAGCTTTCCGCAACCTGGCTCCTTATCTCTGGAACAGCTTTAAGATGGTGATCCCGGCGACTATCATTTCCTCCATCCTGGGATCCATTAATGGGTATGTGCTGGCCAAGTGGAAATTCAGGGGCGCAGATTTCATTTTCCCATTCATCCTGTTCGGGATGTTTATTCCCTACCAGAGTATTTTGATCCCGCTGGTGCAATTCATGAAGCTTATCGGACTTTCAGGGATTCCAGCATTGATCGCAGCACACGTCATTTACGGTATCCCGATTACGACGCTCACATTCAGAAACTACTACGCCAGTTTGCCGACGGAACTTATCGAAGCAGCGCGAATTGATGGCTCTTCGATGCTGGGTGTCTACCGCTACATCCTGCTGCCGATTTCCATCCCCAGTTTCGTAGTCGTACTGATCTGGCAGTTCACTTCAGCCTGGAATGACTTCCTCTTTGCCGTGGTGCTGACCGGCAACAAGGATTGGCCGATCACCGTGGCATTGAACAATATGGCCGGCAGCCAGATCATCGCGTGGAATGTGCAGATGGCGGGATCGCTCCTGGCGGCGTTGCCGACTTTGCTTGTTTACCTGTTCCTGGGTAAATACTTCCTGCGCGGTATGTTAGCCGGTTCACTGAAGGGGTAACCTGCAAAGCTTCTTCATTAAAAAACCAACAAACCGGAGTGCTGATATAGCACTCCGGTTTGTGTTTTATTTCAATTCTGATTTAGCGGTTCTGCAGACGCTTGCGCAGGAAGGTGGGCATATCGATGTCTTCCGTGTTGACTGTACGGGGCTGGAAATCTGCATTCACCGGCTCGGAATCCCGCCGCGGCTGGGTCGTGGGAGCAGGACGGGTCGGCTGCTCGGTAGTAATGGTGCGCGGGCGCTGGGGAAGCTGGGGCTCCTCTGCCTTGAACAGCACCGGGCGTTCCACGGTGACATGTCCGCCCGCCCGGTCAAAACCCGTGGCGATGACAGTGATGCGCAGTTCCTCACCCATATTAGGATCGATCACGGCGCCAAAGATCAGGTTGACATCCGGGTGAGCGGTTTCCTTAATGATGGCAGCCGCTGTGTTGACTTCGTACAGGGTGAGCGAAGGACCGCCGGTGACATTGAACAGGATGCCGCGGGCGCCGTCGATGGTGATATCCAGCAGTTGGCTGGAAATGGCGGCCTCAGCGGCCATGCGGGCGCGATCTTCGCCGGTGGCCTTGCCGACTGCCATCAAGGCGGCGCCGCCTTCGGACATGATCGTGCGTACATCGGCGAAGTCCAGGTTGATCAATCCGGGGACGGTGATCAGTTCGGAAATGCCCTGGATGCCCTGGCGCAGGACATCATCCGCTACGCGGAAGGAATCCACCAGGCTGGCGCGCTTGTCCACGATTTGCAGCAGGCGGTCATTGGGGATGACAATCAGCGTATCGGCGTGTTCTTTGAGTTTTTCGATGCCGGCTTCAGCGGATTGCGAGCGGCGACCGCCTTCAAAGGTGAAGGGGCGGGTGACCACGCCAATTGTCAGTGCGCCAACTTCCTTGGCAATCTGGGCGATGATTGGAGCCGCACCGGTGCCGGTACCGCCGCCCAGGCCGGCCGTCACGAAGACCATGTCGCTGCCGCGCAGGACTTCATACAGCTCTTCAGCTGATTCTTCGGCAGCCTTGCGGCCATTATCCGGGTTACCGCCAGCTCCCAGGCCGCGGGTGACCTTGTCGCCAATCCGGACCCGCATGGGGGCGCTGGATTGGAGTAAAGCCTGGGCATCCGTGTTGACCGCAATAAACTCAATCCCCGAAAGACCTTCCTGGATCATTCGGTTCACAGCATTGCAGCCCCCACCACCCACACCAACCACTTTGATGCGGGCAAACGATTCGGGTGATGATTGAGTATTCTGTTCCATTTTTTCCTCTTATCTTATTTGCGACCTAAGATTGGATAAACGATTGGTCATAGGATGACCAGGTTTTACGGCATCAGGCTTTTGAGGAAGTTTTTCAACCACTCCGCAAGGCCTCCTCCTTCTTCTCTCCGCTTTGCTTTCGGCTTGCGCGACCGGGACGTGGTCATGGTATCGTTCATCATTACAGCCCAGTTGAGCAGGCCGACGCTGGTAGAGTAGGCGGGAGAATGAAGTTGATCTACCAGACCGACCAGGTTTTCGGGTTTGGCCACCCGAACCGGTACATTCAATACCCGGGAAGCCAATGTACGAATCCCCGGTAGGTTACTTGTGCCACCCGTCAAAACCATGCCCGCCGGCAGCAGCCCATCATACCCGGATCGTTTAATCTCCTGCAGGACGAGCTGGAAGATTTCTTCGACCCGGGCTTCGATGATTCCGGCCAATTCACGCCGACTGACTTGAACGGGTTTGTCTTCTCCGAAGCTTTGCACTGTAAACGTTTCGCTCTCGCCAACTTCACTTTCGATGGCGTGGCCGTGCGCCTTTTTGACTTCTTCCGCCGTATCCGGTGATAGGCGCAAGCCGTGAGCAATATCATTGGTTAGATGGTTTCCACCGACGGCGAGAACCATCGTATGCCAAACATCTCCATCTACATAAATCGCCAGGTCGGTGGTGCCGCCGCCAATATCGCAGACCACCACACCCATGTTGCGTTCATTTTCTGTCAATACAACTTCCGCTGAAGCCAGGGGATTCAGAACGAACTGGCTGATCTGCAGACCGGCGGATTCAACACACTGGCGCAGGTTTTCGACCGTTGCTGCGGCTGCCGTGATGATGTGGGCTTCTACTTCCAGTCGGTAGCCGTGCATGTTGACTGGGGTGCGGATGGATTCCTGCCCATCCACGATAAATCCGCGCTCGATGACATGGATGATCTCGCGATTGTGCGGGATGGCAACTGCCTGGGCGGCTTCGAGGGCCCGGTCCACATCACTTTGATCAATTACGCCGCCAGCGATACCGACCACACCCCGGCTGTTAACCGAGGAAACGTGCGAACCAGCCAGGCTGACCAGGGCGGATGAGACCTCCAACCCGGCCGAGCGCTGCGCCTTTTCCACTGAGCGTAGAATGCTCTGAGAGGCCGCCGTCATATCCACGATGGTGCCTTTTTTGATACCCTGGGACGGCTCAATCCCGACGCCGAGGATGCGCAGACTGTTTTCACCTTCCACCCGGGCGACCAGGGTACAGATTTTGGTGGTACCTATATCCAGTCCGACAACGATGGGTTCGTCCATAGGCTTACTCCACCCGATAGAAGGGCGCATCGGGTTGCGCCACGCTGATCATCGTGGGGGTGATCCCCTTATCGGCAAGGGCTTGATTGATGGCCTGATACACCAGCAGTTTCAATTGCAGGTTACTCAAGTCCGTCCCGATATAAACATTCCAACCGCCCGGATCGTACCAGCCAAAACCCTCAGTGGGGGAGTAGGCCAGGTCCGAACCGCTCGGTACAAAAGCTGCCAATTGCAAGGCTGCCTTTAGCAAAGCAGGATCCATCTGGCGGACGGTTGGAGCAAGCGGCGAATCGGCAATCAAGGATTTCTCCCCGCTTGGCTGCTTGATCTCTGTGTAAGGCGGTAAATTATCCGAATGGACAATTGGCATTCCACTGGTTTCTCCACCAGGCTCAAAGATGAATCCCTCTGAATCGATCCAGACGATAGGTCCATTATACTCCCAAGCCAGCACAGGTAGGCGTTCTTGAGCAGAAATTGCCACAGATGCTGGTAAACCGATGTTGACTTTCACATTGGTCAGAAAGGGATAGGACTGAGCCACCTGGGCGGCAACCACGGCTGGATCCACCGAGTATATGGGTGTGTTATTCAATCCGGCCACGGCTGTGATATCGGCCACGGATACGCGAGAGATGCCAACCAACTCGGCGGATGTTACGCGGAACATGGCTGAATTGGTCATGAAGAGGATAATCACCAGGCAGAGGGCGGCGATTCCACCCGAGACCGCCCGCCAGCCAATTTGGATATTTGGCAGAGAGGGCAGAACCAGCTCAGCTCCGCTCTCCATGGAGAGGGAGAAAGAGCGGCGGGTGCGGCTCTTGGCTCGCTGGAGAGTTGGGGTGCCGTGATAGGTGTTACTGCGCCGGCTGACAACCGGGGGCGTTGACCGGACAGGCTGATGGACGCGCGGGGTGGCGTGTGCCTGGTGCACCTGGCTGGATTGTGTCCGGCGGGCGCGAACCTGTTCGGACCGGCTTAACTTGGCTTTCATGCTTATTTCACTCATTCTTCCCTCCCGTAATGGCGTTCAGTGCGATCCCGATCTGCTTTGCGTTCCAGGGCCAATCCGATCAGCCGGTCTACCAGGGCGGCATAGGAAAGGCCGCTGGCTTCCCACAACTTGGGATACATGCTGATCTTCGTAAAACCCGGAATGGTGTTGATTTCACTGAGGTAAATTTCGCCGCTTTCGCGGTTCACCAGGAAATCCACCCGTGCCATACCCGAACCATCTACTGCTTTGAAGGCGTCAACAGCCATCTTTTGCAGGTTGGCAATGGTTTCTGCGGGCAGCGGAGCCGGGATGAGCAACTGTGAATTCTCATCTTCATATTTGGCGTGGTAGGAATAAAACTCATCCGCGGGAATGACTTCGCCTGGCAGGGATGCAACGGGTTCATCGTTTCCGAGGACGGATACCTCAATTTCGCGGGGTGATTCCAGACCCCGTTCCACCAGGATGCGGCGGTCGTAGCGGGCTGCCAGTTGCAATCCGGCGATCAATTCTTCCCGGTTGTGGCATTTCTTGATCCCAACCGATGAGCCCAGATTGACCGGTTTGGTGAACAGTGGATAAGGCGCCAGGTCTTCGGCAGCGGCGATGTTGAACGCCATAATCCCTTCAACCTGCTTGCGGGTGAGGGTGATCGAAGGCAACACCGGCAGTCCATTCGTGCGCATGACATCCTTGAAAAGGGCTTTGTCCATGCCAACTGCAGAGGCCAAAACGCCTGCTCCCACATAAGCCAGGTCCGAGAGTTCCAGGAGACCCTGGATTGTCCCGTCTTCACCAAAGGTGCCGTGCAGCACCGGGAAAGCGACGTCGATCTTCACCAACTGCTCCATTGTTTTTCCCTGCGGGGTCTGGCGGATTGCATACAACCAGTTCTCGCCTGGTTCGGGGAGCAGGGTGACGGGGAGTAATTCAGCAGGTTTATTTTTCTCCCAGGCATCCAACACATCCTCCCCGGCGAACCATTGTCCATCCGGGGTGATGCCAACCTGGGTGACTTCGTACTTGCGCGGATCCAGTACTGATAGGACGGAGCGCGCGGAAAGCAATGAAACTTCATGCTCGCCGGAGCGTCCGCCGAAAAGGACTGCGATCCTGATCTTCTCAGTCATGGGCTGACCTCAAAATTTGGTGTCTGGACCAGTCGCCCAGCAATTCCACTTCCAATTCCAGGCTAACATTAAATTTTTCCCGGACCGTTTTCTGGGCCAGGGCAATCAACTCGCCGATGTCATCCGCCGTAGCATCACCTAAATTGATGAAGAAATTGGCGTGTACGGGGCTGATTTCAGCGCCGCCAATGCGGGTGGATTTGAGCCCGGCTGCTTCGATCAACCGCCCGGCGTAATCTCCGGCCGGGTTCTTGAACATGCTGCCCAGGCTGGCACCCGGGGGCTGGGTGCGGCGGCGACGAGCGGAAAATTCGTCCATGCGTTCCTTGATCTCGGCCGGAGTGCTGTGGCCGAGTTGCAACCGGGCAGCGAGGACAACGACCTCGCCGGGCTGGCGCTTGAGAATGCTGGAGCGATACGCATATTGCATCTGGTCCACCGTCCAATTCACTCTTCCTAATTTGTGGTGCAAGATTTCTGCCAGGACCAGGTTTCCGGCTATATCTCCGCCAAAGGCGCCGGCATTGCCAAAGACAGCTCCCCCCAGCGTGCCGGGGACGGTGGCTGCCCATTCAAAACCGCTCAGGCCGCGTAAGGCCACCTGGCGGGCGATGGTGCCGATGTTGGCGCCCGATTCCGCCCAGACGGTTGGCGGCTCGTGATGCGCATCCACCTTAATAGTGCGGGCCCGGTTGACAACGATCACTGCCCGGACGCCGCTCTCAGCCACCAAAAGATTGGAGCCCGCTCCGATGATGTAATAGGGGGTATCCAACTCCCATAGTTTGCGAAGAGTGCTCTCCAACTCCACGGCCGTATTCACAATTAACATGGCATCCGCCTCACCGCCGACGTGTGCAGTGGTGTAGTTTGCCATGCGAACGCGTTCCTGCAACCGCTCACCAAAGATGGAGCGCAGGGCGTTCAGATTGACCGGCCGACCAGGAGTTGCCATTGAAATCCTTATATCCTCTTGATCCGATCCAGGAGGCGTTCGACAACGTCTTTCCGGGTGGTAATGGCCGAGGCGGGCAGCGATTCGCTGCCTTTTACGGGTTGAGCAGGGGTTTCTTTCACCAGGCGCAGGTTGGTGGAAGTCAATCCATCGCTTTCAAAGGTGCGCTCAGGCGCAGGTTTGGGTTCAGCCATTTGAAGGCTCCTTCTTTTGCAGGGCAAAAAATACATCCCGGCTGATCTGATCGGCATCTCCGGCCGATAAAACGAGCAGAACATCGCCCGGTTGCAGGTGCGAGACGAGGGTTTGGGTTGCATCCTCCAGGGTGGGGGAGAAATGAACCGGTTTCCCTGAGATTTGGCGGGCAACCTGGATGGCCGAAAAGCCGGGGTTGCTTTCACGGGCAGCGTACACTTCCGTGACCAGGACCTGGTCGGCATCGGAAAAGGCAGCCGCGAAATCGGCTAAAAGGGTGCGGGTGCGGCTGTAAGTGTGCGGCTGCCAGACAGCCCAGATGCGATTCTCCGGGAACCGGGCACGGGCGGCCTGCAGGGTGGCCTTGATTTCAGTCGGGTGATGCGCATAGTCATTGATGATGGTGACGCCGTAGGCAGTGCCGAGAAGATCGAATCTTCGGCCGGTTCCGCTGAAGAGGCTGAGGGCTTCGCCAACTTTTTCCAGAGGCAGGTGCTGCTGGTGGGCCAGGGCGAGGACGGCCAGTCCATTCAACAGGTTGTGGCGGCCGGGCAGGTTAACCGTAAAAACTCCAAGGTTTTGGCGATCCTGACCATCCGTGTATAAAAGTGTGAAGGATGTTCCACCGCCGGCAAGCGTAAGGACATCCACCGCCATGTAGTTGACACCCGGCTGGGTGCCGTAGGTGCAGGCTTTGCTGCCGGCGGCAACTTCCTCTGCAAGGGATGCGGTGGGGGAATGATCGCCATTGACAAGCAGCAGTCCGCCGGGTTGGAGCAGGTGGATAAAATCAACAAAAGCCTGGCGGTACACTTCGGGCGTGGGGTAGCAATCCGGGTGGTCATGCTCCAGGTAGGTCACGATGCAAACCACCGGGCTCAGCCCCAGGAACATGCGGTCGTATTCATCGGCTTCGATGACAAAAGTGGTGCCTTTTCCAGCATGGGCATTTGCACCCAGGTCTTTGCTGACCCCACCGATGATGAAGGATGGGTCGTTGCCAAGACGGGCAAGCACCCAGGCGATCATTGCGGTCGTTGTGGTTTTCCCGTGTGTTCCGGCGATGGCAATGACCGATTTACCGGCCAACAAGGTTTGCAGGAACTGGGAGCGCTTGAGTACCGGGATGCCAGATTGCAGGGCAGCCGTGACTTCAACGTTATCATCCGGTACAGCGGATGAGCGTACAACCAGGTCAGCACCGCTGAGATTGGCGGCAGCGTGCCCGGCGTAAATTGTTGCGCCGAGTTGGGCCAGCTCTTCGGCGGCAGCAGTGGGCGTGCGGTCAGAACCGCTCACCGTGTATCCGCTTTCAAGCAGGACACGGGCGATGGCGGAAAGGCCGGAGCCGCTGATACCGACGAAATGAACGTGAGTCATTAGATGAATACCACCAGTACAAATGCGAATGCGATAGCCACGGCGAAATAGATACCGGGTGTCCCCAGCCAGTGGGGGGGCAGCAACTGGATGAGCGCCCGAGCTGCGTCGCCATCCGGTCCCAGAGGCGGGGCGGTGACGATGTGCGTAAAGGGATAACCGGCTGCATCCAGGTAGAACCAGAGTGAGCCAAAAATCAAATAACCGTTGACAGCGCCCAGGAAGAGGCCCAGCAGCGTATCCTGCAGGCGTTCGCGGGCAAACCGATTCGAGCCGGCCAGCTTGGCCAGGTTCGGGGTTTGATAAGCGAAGAACACGGCCACCACCAGGATGATGCTGCGCATCCAGAAAGAGGGCGCTCCGCCATTAAAGGCGATGGAGTCCCGGATGAAGGGGACAAACCGTTCAAGCAGGGTGATCAGGAACGAGGCCAGGATGACACCAAAACTGACCAGTAATTCCTTGGCCCAGCCGCGCATGGATCCGATCACCCCGAAAAGAATGACCATCATCCAGAAGAGGATATTAAGACTAACCATGCCTGTTTCCTTCCCGGGCGGTTTTGCTTGCCGCCAGTTCAAGCGCCAGGTTGGCGATTTCTGAAGCTGCAGAAGGGTGATTTAACCCTGACATGGCCTGCTTCATTTCCTGGAGTTGGGCAGGATTGTGGATCAGTCCCAGGACTGTTTCCAGGAGTTTTTCATTCAACTGCTCATCCGGTAGCAGGAGGGCTGCATTCCGGTTGACCAGGTAATCGGCATTGACCTTTTGGTAACGCCAGGCGTATGGATAAGGCACCAGGATGGCCGGCAGGCCAAAGAGGGGATATTCGCCCAGGGTGGATGCGCCTGCCCGGCTGACGACCAGGTCCGCCGCAGCCAGGGCTGCTCCCATATCTTCATGCAGATAGGGGAAGGTATGATAATGTTCCACCTGGCCGGATGCTAGCGATTTGGCGGCCTGTTGAATCTCATCCCAGTCCAACGTACCGGTGATGTGCACCACTTCCAGTTCCGTGAGTAGTTGAGGAAGAATGGCGGAAACGGCGCGGTTGATCGAGCGGGCGCCCTTGCTGCCGCCAAAAACGAACAAGACCGGCCGATCGGAGGTGATCCCCAACGTTTGCCTGGCTTCCAACTTACGGCCAGACCATTCAGCCAGTTCAGGCCGGGTGGGATAACCGGTCACAACGGTGCGGGCTTTTTTGGAGAAATACCCCCGGCTTTCTGCTGAGGTCAGGGCAATGCAATCGGCAAATCCGCCCAGGAATTTCAGGGCCAGGCCGGGTTCAACATCCGGAACATACAACAGGGTGGGGATGCGGCGGGCGGCGACGGCCATCGGGGCAGCCACATAGCCGCCGGTGAAGAAGACAACATCCGGCTTGAACTCGTTCACAATGCGGCGCGATGCAGAAACGCCCCGGCTGAGCTGCCACAGGTTGCGCGGCAGGGAGCGCAAACCGACACCATGCACTCCCGCAGCGGGAATGCTGGTGAACGGAACCTGGGCGCGCTCAACCAGGCCGGCTTCCATGCCGCCCTGGCCGCCCACCCAGAGAACGGGGTTGGCTTGTTCGCCGAGAGCCTTAAGCACCGCGAGGGCGGGGTACACTCCGCCTCCGGTCCCGCCGGCGCAAATCAACAACCGCACCGTAGTTTCTCCCTTCTTCCGCTTTTGTTTCAGGTTTGGCACCTGCAATATTGTTCAACAACCCGATACCGATCAATGAGGCCAGCATGCTGGAGCCACCATAACTGATGAATGGCAATGCATTTCCTCCAAAGGGGGCCAGGTTCACCAATGCGCCGATATTGAGGAAGGCTTCCATGGCAATCCAGATGCTGATGCCTGAGGCGATAAATTTGCCTACCATATCCGGCGCGCGACGGGCGATGCTCAACCCCCGCCAGAGGATGAAGATATACAACCCAACGACACCAAGGCCAAAAAAGCTGCCGGCCTCTTCAACGATCACGGCGAAGATGCTGTCCGTCCAGGGAACGGGCAGGCCTGTGTACTTGGCGATGCTTTCGCCCAATCCCACCCCAAACAGGCCGCCGCGCCCGATGGCTTCGGCTGCCTTCAGGACATGGGGGGAAGATTTGTAAGGGTTCTTTAAACCATTGATGAAATCGGAAATACGCCCTTCACGACCGTTGCCAAAGATGTTCATCACAAGAAAACCGAACGCGATGGCAACCGCCACAAAAACCACCGTCTGGCGAAGTTTTCCTCCGGCGACAATAAACATGATGACGCCCAGCAGGAAAACCGTCAGACCGGCGCTGAAGTCACCTTGAATCAGAATGAGGCCCGTCAAACCACCCACGATGGTGGCGAAGGGAATCAACCCCAGCGACCAACTGGAGAGCACATCCTGTTTGGAAGTCAGCCAGATGCCCAGGTAGATGATCAAGCCCAGCTTGACAAACTCGGTCGGCTGGCCGGAATCACCAAAAATGGAGCGGCCGGCGACACCGGATCTGGAAGAGATGATGGTGTAGATAACCAGGACAACCACACCAATCATGCCGACCACAGCCATTACCTTGTTGATTCGACGGTAATCGAATAAGGTGACTCCCAGTGCAATCACTCCTCCGAGGAGAATCCAGATGATGGTACGCACACCGAAATAAGTAACCGGTTTGTCGGTCTCCAGGGCGCGTTCCACCGAGGAGGAAAAGACGAAGATCACGCCAATGATCAGCAGGACAGAGACGGCAATCACCAGCGGCCAATCCAGGCGCAGTTGGATCCGCCGAAGGACATTGGATGTGGTGCGGTTTCCCGCCCGGGTTCTTACGAAAGTTGATTCACCCATTCTCGAAAACGCTCCCCACGCTCTTCAAAGTCTCGAAATTCGTCAAAACTGGTCCCACCTGGAGAAAGGAGGACAACATCCCCGGCTTCAGCGATCTCTCCAGCCGCCAGGACTGCCTGGTGTAAACCTACACAGCGGGTGATTGAGAATGGCCGCTGATCAGGTTGAACGCTGCCAAGTGCATTAAGAATTTTTTCGGCAGCCTCTCCAAAAACGATGACATGATCGACACGGCGGCGGATTTCTTCCACCAGGCTTTCCCAGGGAAGTTTTTTATCCCGGCCGCCAAGGAGCAGGACCAGGGGTTCGCCAAAGGCACGCACGGCCGCCAGGGTGCGCTCCGGTGCGGTGGCAATCGAGTCGTTATACCAGGCCGCTCCGTGATATCTGCGCACGAATTCCAGCCTGTGGGCAACACCGCCAAACCCATCCACGCCGGCCAGGATGGCTGATGAAGGAAAACCGGCCGTCATGGCTATGGCGCTGGCTGCCAGGACATTCAACAGGTTGTGTGCGCCGCGCAACTCGATCATTTTTACCGACAGCAGCGGTAAATCCTTACCGTTTTCGGTCCAGAAAACCCGACCATTTTCCAGGAAAGTTCCTGTGGATCCTTCGGCTGGTCTCTGCCAGCCAAAGGAAACCAGGTGACCCTTTACCCGATCCCGCAGGTTCCAGGAACCGGGATCCTCGCGGCAGAGGACGGCGGTATCCACCGTGGATTGAAAATCCAGGATCCGGGCTTTGGCGGCGGTGTAAGCTTCCAGTGTGCCGTGCCTATCCAGGTGGTTGGGAGTGATATTCAGAACAACCGCGATTTCGGGAGATTGAGTCATCTGCTCCAATTGGAAGGAGGACAGCTCCAGCACCACCACGTCATGCGGCATGATTTCATCAACATTGTTTATCAGCGGTAGGCCAATGTTCCCACCGACCCAGGCCCGGGCAGGGGGGATCATGGCGGCCTGGGCCATCCGTCCGACCAGGGTGGTCGTGGTGGTCTTTCCGGCTGACCCGGTAATGCCGATCACACGGCAGGGGACATATTCCATGAAGACCTGGGAGTCGTTCGTCAGCATCAAGCCGCGCCGAATGGCTTCCGCCACAATTGGCAGGTCCAGGGGAATGCCGCCGGAGAGACAAACGACTTCCACTTCGTCCAGCAGGCTGAGCGGATGTCCGCCCAGTTCCCAGCGGATTTTGCAATCTTTCAGGTTTTCCACGGCCGTATTCAATTGATCCGGCGTACGCTTGTCATTGATGATGATGGATGCTCCGCGGTTGCACAGGAAACGCGCCAGAGCCAACCCCTGACGGGCGGCCCCGATGATTAATGTGCGTCGTCCCTGCCAACCGTAAATCATCATTTCACACCATCGCAATTGCAATGCCAAGCATGGCAAACAATAATCCAACCAGCCAGAAGCGCTGGACAACCTGCGTCTCACTCCAACCAAGCAGTTCAAAATGATGATGGAGGGGTGCCATCTTGAAAATCCGTTTTCCCTTGGTCAGCTTGAAATAACCCACCTGCAGGATAACGCTCATCGCCTCCGCCACCGGGATGATGGCGATCACCGGCAGGAGCAACCATTGGCCGGTCATCAGCGCTACGATGCCCAGGACAGCCCCCAATGCCAGCGAACCGGTATCACCCATATAAAACTGGGCCGGGTGAACATTGAACCAAAGGAAGCCAAAGAGCGCCCCAACCAGGGTAAAACAGAAACGACCGATAAAGATCTGTCCCTGAAGCAGGGCAATCGCGCCGTAGGCGGCAAAGGCCGTGGCGGAAATCAAACCAGCCAGCCCATCCAGCCCATCGGTGAAATTGACAGCATTGGACATACCTACAATGATGAAGACAGCCACCGGGATATAGAACACACCCAGTGAGATGGGTTCCTTGGAGGTAGGCCAATACATCTGAGGTACCCCGATCATGTTCTTGTTCTCCAGCACAATCGCGATCACAATCGCCAGGACTACCTGGATGAGGAACTTGGTCCGGGCGCGCATCCCCAGACCTTTGCGCGGTCCGCGAATGCCTTCCCAATCATCCACTGCACCCAACACCGAGAACGCGATCAGCGCCAGGACTGGAAGCAAGACGGAGCGGCCCAGCACCTTGAGGCCAAAGACAGAAGCCGCATTAAGCAGGATGGTCAGGAAAGTAACCGGCAAAACGAACATGACCCCACCCATGGTCGGGGTGCCCATCTTGCTCAGGTGGCTTTCCGGCCCTTCCAGGCGGATCAATTTGCCGATTTTGAAGTGACGTAAAATCCGCAGCAGGGGGCTGCCCCAGATGACGGCCATCATGAAGCTCAACATACTCAGGGTGAGGGCGAGGGAGGTTTCTTTCATGAGTTTTCCACCTCCAGGGCAGTGACGATGCGATCCATCCGCAAACCGTGCGAGCCCTTGACCAGGACAACATCCCCCGGGCGAAGTTTTTCATTGAGGAGATCAACAGCCTCGGGAACTGTATCCAAGCGGGTGATGGCGCGGGCGGGCATCCCGCTTTTCTGGGCGGCTTCGGCAATGATTTTTCCTAATGAACCCACGGTTACCAATTCAGCACATACTTCAGCTGCGCGTGCACCGACCATCTCGTGGCCTTTTTGTTCGTACGGCCCCAGTTCCAGCATATCGCCGAGGACGGCTACACGCCGGCCGTTTAGTTCTCCCAACAGGTTAAGAGCAGCCAGGGTGGATTCCGGCGAGGCGTTGTAAGTATCATCGAGTAGCAAGGCGCCCTGACGGGTATGGACAGCCACCAGGCGCAGTTGTGAACGGCTGTGCATTAAGCCGTCAGCAATCTCCTGCCAGGAAAGCCCTTCCACCAGGCCGACCGCGGCAGCCCGCAAGGCGGTGTGGACGGAATGCTGCCCGATGAGGGGGACGTGAATGTGAATAACTTCGCTGCTCCAATGCAGGCGGAAGCGGATCCCTTCCAGACCGAGGCTCTCGACTTCGTCTGCCCAGAGCTGGGCTTTTGGATCCAGACCGTAGAAGAGGACGTGGGCCTTGGTTTTTTCCGCCATGCCGCGCACCCAGGGATCGTCGAAATTCAGGATGGCGAATCCATCAGCGGGAAGCTCTTCAACCAGTTCAGCTTTTCCGCGGGCGATGGCTTCCTGCGAGCCGGCCCGTTCGGCATGGACGGTGCCAATATTGGTGACCACACCCACTTGCGGACGGGCGATCTGGCAGAGGAAGCGAATTTCGCCAGGCACGTAGAAACCCATCTCCAAAACGGCGCGCTCGTGGCTCTCAGTCATGCGTAACAGGGTCAACGGCAAACCGATTTCATTATTCAGGTTGCCTGTATTGCGCAAAGTCTTGTAACGGCGGCTGAGCACATCCGCAGTCAGTTCCTTGGTGGTCGACTTGCCAACGCTCCCGGTAATGCCGATTACCCGGGCTGCGTTTTTAGCGCGCCAGAAGGCGGCGATTTTTTGCATCGCACCCAGGCTATCGGCCACGCGGATGCAGAAAGGCGCGGCGGGCAGGGGGGTGCCCGGTTTCCATGCACCAGAAGTTAGATCCACCTGCTGGAACTGGCCTGACAGGTCGTTTTGGACCAATGCGAGGTGGGCTCCGCGCTTGAAAGCGGTTCCAACGTAATCGTGTCCGTCTGTGCGTTCGCCGGGTAGGGCGACAAATAAAGCGGCAGGAATCACCTGGCGCGAATCGATCGAAGCCTCACTGAGGATCAGAGAGGCTCCTTCCGGCCGCGTGCCTGTCAGGGCTTCCAGGATATCTGCCAGGGTTATCATTCTACCTCACGGGTTCACATTACCCAGTACCTGCCGGGTTTCATCCGGAGGGATGTTGAGCAGTACGGCGGTTTGTAAAAATACATCCCCAAAGACTGGCGCTGCAACTTCTGAGCCCCAGCGAGAAGATGTAGGCTTTTCAAACCAAACGTAAATCAACAACTTGGGGTCATCTGCCGGACCCCAACCAACGAAGGAGGCGTTGGTCAGTGGGCTATTATATCCCTGGGCGCCATTGGCGATTTCACCTGTGCCCGTCTTGCCGGCTACTTTGTAGCCGGGAATATTCACATGGGATGTCTCGCCCTGGAGGGACTCGGCCAGCATATCGGTGATGGTATGGGCTGTCTCCGCTGTGATGGGCTGGCTGATGGGGGTGATAGGGGTGTCATACTTCTCGCCGTTGGTAATGACAGACTTGACTACATGCGGCCGCATCATCATCCCATCGTTGGCAAAGGCGGTGTAGGCTTCGATCATTTGCATGACCGTAACAAACAGGCCCTGCCCGAAGGATTGAGAAATCATGTCCACCCGGGACCAGGTTAATTCGGTTCCATCCGCCAGCTTGAAGCTCTGGTTGGGCAACATAGGTGGGAAAATGGATTCGCCAGACATGTCGATCCCCGTGGAGCTCAAAAAGCCGAAGCGTTGAAGGTATTCGTAGAATTTATCCACCCCAATCATCTCGTTGGCCACCTTGGCCAGACAGACATTGAGGGA
The DNA here is from genome assembly GCA_964405455.1 of uncultured Anaerolineaceae bacterium. GTDB lineage: Bacteria > Chloroflexota > Anaerolineae > Anaerolineales > Anaerolineaceae > CALESS01. The sequence goes on from CAYOOA010000020.1 coordinate 21,175, forward strand.
GAGTTCCATGCATTGGGTCATGGTTACGTTGCCGTGGCCCAACCGGTCCCAGTTTTGCACCCAGGAGCCGTTTTCAGTGTACAGGCCAGAATCGTAGATGGTGGTCTCCGGAGTGACCAGGCCAAGGTCAATGGCGGTGGCCATGGTGACTACTTTGAAAACGGAGCCGGGTTCATAGGTTTGGCCAACTGCGCGGAAGAATGGGTTCTGGCTGCTGGGGTTGGTGGTTATGGTGTTCGCGTCCTCCCGGCCGGAGGTGGCGACAGCCAGCAGTTCGCCAGTCTTGGGATCCGCAACCACAATGGTGCCGGATTGTGCGCCGTTGGCTTCAAGGGCTTTATCGAGGATGTTTTCCACGGTGGCCTGGATCTCGCGGTCAATAGTCAGGACCAGGTTCGAGGCGCTGGAATCTGGAGGAAGCTCAACCTGGTTGGGGTCGCCCGGAACATAATAACCGGTTTTGGGCGGATTGAGGAGTTCATCAAAACGGCCTTCCACGCCGTAATTTCCGATCAAGTGATCCGTGGAGCGGGAGTCAACATACCCCAACACGTTGGAAGCCAATGATCCTTCCGGGTAGGCCCGAATGAGCATGGGGGCATAGTCGATGCCGTCCAGGCTGGGGGCGGAATCACCTTTGATCCCATCTTCTGAGTATTGTTTAGCCTCTGCCAGGATTTGGTCCAGGGTGCCCTTTTCCACAAAGCGGCCGAGCGTGTAATACCCTTTCTCGTTTTTCGAGACGCGGTGGCTTTCAACGTAGTTATACACCTCGTTAAAATCACGACCCAGCAGGGAGGAAGCCATCTGGGCAACCGTGGTGGAGTTGTAGGTGCCACTCAGGTTCAAGCCGACTTCATACACCCGTCGATTGGTGGCCAACAGGTTGCCCCAGCGATCGTAAATCAGCCCGCGGCCGGTATCCAGTTCATATACGTAGGCGCTGGATGATTTTTCCTGTTGAATCTTGATATCAACGAATTCAGGATCGAATTGGATCATAAAAACCCGCACGCCCAGGAAGAGGGCGTACACGGAAGCGAGTAATCCAAGGATGAGATTTCGTGTAAGTTTCATTGGCTTGCCCCTGGCCTGGCTGTATACTTTGCCAACAGCCAATCCCATAATGATTCTGTATAGGATGGTAGTAATACCACCTGCGCTGATTCTGGTTTGGCCTGAATTTCCATTGGGATATTTGCCTGCCGACCCGGATAGCCTGGAATGACGATGTAAAAGGCGTCTTCCGGGTGCATCGGTTGATATCCCAATTCAACTGCACGGGCCCTCAATTGGGTTGCCGAGGTGAGGGTGGCCAACTGGGTACGCAGGTCGGCAATGTTGCGCAAGGCCTGGCGGCGATCAATTTCAAGTAATTGAATGGATACGCCGGCCGCAGCCCGCTCATTGTTGACGAACAGATACAGCATGGATACTGCTGCGACAAGGATCACCAGAAGCAAAATCGCACCGCTGATGCGCTTCTCGCGCCGCCACGGTGCCTGTTTATATGCCTGGGTAAAAAAGTTTGTCATTCCGTCCGTTTCCTTCCGATTTGAGTCTTACAAATTCCTTTGCAATACTCATGCCAGTTTGAGCTTTTCGCCTATTCTTAATCGCGCGCTCCTGGCGCGTGGATTCTCTTGCATTTCCTCAGCCCCGGCGGTGATCGGGTGGCGGGTGATCTCGTTGAGACTGGCCTGGTGCCCGCAGGTGCAAATAGGTTGTTCTGGCGGGCAGATGCAGTCACGGCTTTCGCGCCGCATGAACTGCTTGATCAGCCGGTCTTCCAGGGAGTGGAAGGCGATTACCGCCAGCCTGCCACCGGGCGCCAGAGCCTGGACGGCCTGGGGGAGAACTTCCTCAATGGAGGTTAGTTCCCGGTTCACCGCGATCCTCAGCGCCTGAAAGGTGAGCGTGGCCGGGTGGATGCGGCTGTGCCCGCCGGATGCTTTACGCACAACATTGGCCAATTCCAGGGTGGTGTGGAGAGGGCGGGCCTGGAGGATGGCCCGGGCGATGCGGCGGGAGTGCTGCTCTTCACCGTATTTCCACAGGATTTCGGCCAGTTCCTCCTCTGGAAGCTTGTTGACCAGGTCCGCTGCGGTGGTCTCCTGTTGTGGGCTGAAGCGCATATCCAACGGCCCATCACTCTGAAACGAGAAACCTCGCTCGGCGGTGTCCAATTGCATCGAGGAGACACCCAGGTCCAGCACAATGCCCTGGATGGAAGGCCAGCCCAGGTCTGCCAATTGCTGCTGGAGAGTGGTGTAGGAGGCCTGGCGGATGATCACCCGGCCTTCAAAAGCAGACAGGCGCCGGGATGCAATCTCCAGCGCCTGGGGGTCTAGATCGAGACCAAGAAGAAGTCCGTCCGGAGAACAAGCTTCCAAAATCCCCCAGGCATGCCCCCCTGCCCCCAGTGTTGCATCCACGTACATTCCCGGGCTTTGCGGGCGTAAAGCGAGTATAATTTCATGGTAAAGTACTGAGCGGTGCGGATAGAATTCCGCTGAAGGTTGATCCGCCATCACAGCAGCGGGAGATTGTATTTCCTGAGCTCGGCAGCGAAGTTTTCGTTCGATAGCATCTCGTCCTGCTTTAGCCAGAGTTCAGGAGACCAAATCTCGAAGTTGGAACCTGATCCAACCACAATAGCCTTATCGTTGAGCTGGGCGTAAGCGCGGTGTGATTCCGCGATCAGGATACGTCCAAGGCGGTCGATTTCGACCCGTTGAGCATTGGCAAAGAGCTTACGCTTGAGCAGACGGATGGTGGGGTCCGTCCCGCTCATCTGATCCAGTTCAATCATCACGCGGTCGAAGTTTTCGGCGAGCATTACGACAAGGTTGTGGTCAATACCCTGGGTCAGGTAGGCCCCACCAAGGATGAGCTCGCGGAAACGCGCCGGGATGGTCATCCGCCCTTTATCATCAATGGAGTGCTCATAGGTGCCCAGGAACATTCGTTCTACCCTCTTTATTTATGTTGAACGCCGGACAAGTCCGGCGCTCCTGCTTTGAACGGGTTAATCCACTTTAACCCATTTCTTACCACATTTAACCATAGTATATGCGAATTAACCCAAAAAATCAATACCCAATTGATGAATTTTGGGTATTTTCTTCAATTGATTACAAATTTGATATTTGGATGGATTGAATAACTCGGGGGATTAGGATCTCAAAGCCATAAAAGTAATTTTCCCAACTCATTGAATTGCCAGACTACTCCGGTCTTCTGAGTGAGAAAGGCAAGGATTTACCTTGAACACCGATGAGAATGCGCAGTTTCCCGAGGATGGTTTTGTGAAAGAGCCGATACCAATGGAGATTTCCATTTTGCTGACTCCAGCGACCATCCAATTATTGCTGAGGTAGCTGAATGGAAACCCGGGTTCCTTTGCCCAATTCACTACTTAACTGGATGCTGCCCCTGTGTTGCTCGATTACCTGGCGGGCAATGGAAAGTCCCAGACCAGCCCCCCGGAAGAGGTGCCCGCCCACTTCGTCCAGGTGGAAAAAGCGGTCAAATACCCGCGGTAACGCTTCCGGTGGGATGCCCACGCCGTTGTCTGTCACCTGGATGCAGACATTATTTGCTTCGTGTTGAACATCCACCCGAACTTCCCCACCATCCGGGCTGAATTTGACAGCATTATCCAGAACGGCTGCCAGGGCACGTTCCAGGCTGCGAGAGTCGGCGGTAATCAACGGTAGATTGGAGGCAATATACACCTGCATCCCGATGCCGCTGTGTTCAGCACGGATGCGCTGTTTTTCCACTGCTGCCGCCACCACTCCACCCGGGTCAGTAGGCTTGAACTCCGGTAGGATCAGGTCCTGTTCCTGTAGGAAGAGGATGTCATTTACCAGGGAAGTAATGTCCTGCAGGTTGTGAATAACCGAATCCAATCCTGAATTGAGTGCATCGCCCTGCAGCATTCCCATGCGGATGACCTGGAGAAAACCGTTGGCAGACATCAAGGGGGTGCGTAGTTCATGGGCTATCGTGGTCAGGAATTGGGAGCGAGCGTACTCCTGTTCGGCTAGCTGTTGGTAGGCATCAGCCAGTTCACCGGCTTTTACTCGCAAGTCTTCAATAGCCATGGCGTCGTTTTCACGCAGGCGACGGCTGACGATTCGTACCACGGCCAGGGAGACGCTGTTTGAATGCTCCAACAACTCGGAAAAGGCTTCTTTGTTGATTTCCAATACACTAATCGGGCTGGTGGCCTGTACGGTGGCTGAGCGGGGTGCGTTGTGGATGATGGCCATTTCTCCGAAAAAATCGCCTGCACCAAGGTCTTTCAAGTGGCGGATTTCACGGTCGTTGATTGTTTTACTGACGCTGACAGTACCTTCCATAATTATGTAAAAAGTGCTCTCAAGCGCCCCTTCCTGGCAAATCACACTACCCGCCGGGAATTCCTTAACAACGCTGGTGGAAATTAACGATTCGGCTTCAGCAGGCAGCATGCCTGGAAATGCTTTTTGCAGGATCAAGTGCGGATCAACAGACATTTGAAAAACCTCCACAGCATAAACAGGGACGAACCTATTTATTATAGACCGGGAGAGGATTTATTTCCAAATAAAGAAGTAAATCCAGAGGATACCTGTGATCAGAGAAGAAAATGTGATCATCAGGCCTGCCCTGGTATATTCCCAAAAACTGATTTCCACACGGTAGCGCGAGGCGATTTCTGCGACGATCAAGTTGGCGACCGAGCCGAGCAAGGTGAGGTTGCCGGCCAGGGTGGATGCTGCAGCCAGCGTGAGCCAACCGGCAGCAGGATTTTGCAGTACCTGCACCACCGGGCGGAGCAGGAGGACGGCAGGTACGTTGGAAACCAGGTTGGAAAGGAACACCGTGACGGCAGAAAAAGTCCAGATGGTGGTGCGATTGCCCAGGTTGGACCAAGCAAATAACTTCTCGGTAATTCCGTTACTTTCCAGGGACCCGCTGACGATGAACAGCCCGGCGAAGAATACCAGGAGGCTCCAATCAAACTCTGCAAAAACCGTTTGCGGAGTCGTCCGGCGGGTGAAAAGTAGTACGCAGGCGGCCAGGAAAGCCGCCAGGGCAACCGGCACACCCACCAGGAAGGCGACCAACATCCCGCCGGTGACCACCAGGACCTTAATGAGCATCCAGCGGTTGGGTTTTTCCTCGGTGGAGGGCAAAGGAAGAAACTCACCCGGCAGGAATTCGTAGCGATAAAGTCGGGTGATCACCAGCCAGATGGCGCCCAGCCCCAGCAGAGCCACTGGTAACAGGGCTTTGGAAAAATCTAGGTAAGAAATGCCGGAGGCTGTGCCAATGATCATATTTTGCGGGTTGCCGGTGAGGGTGGCCACCGAGCCGATATTGGAAGCTGTCGCCAGGGCAATCAGGTAGGGCAACGGGTTGCGGTTGATGGCTAGCATCAGGCTAAGGATGAACGGAGTGAACATCAGGCAGATGGTGTCATTCACAAAGAGGGCGGAAAGCACGCCCACCAGCAGGATCTCCACTGCCAGGAAAATGCGTGGCGAACGGGTTGCCTTGATCAAACCACTGCCGGCCCAGGTGAAGAAGCCGGCCAACTTGAGGTTGGCGTTGATAATCATCATCGAGAACAACAGGATGATGGTGTCAAAATCAATGAACCCGGGTAGATCAATAAATTTCACCTGGCGGAATACAAGCAGCAGGCCAACACCCATCAGAGCGATGGTGGCCCGGTTGCTCTTAATGATCGGCCAGCGCCCGATGGCGATGCCAATATAAGTAACAATGACAATGAGAACTGTGAGCCAGGGATTCATGAATGAGCGGTAGATTTCCTTATTCTTGCAATTCTACTCGAATTGTCTGATAATTAGAGAAGCTTTTCCCATTTATGATCTTTGAAAGGAGCAAGTTAATATGAGTCCCAAGTCCACGCATGATTCTGGCCGGCCCTTTACGCCGATCAAATTAAAGTTACGCAAGCCGGTCCCTTCAGATATTGAGGTTGCCCAGGAATCGGACCTCAAACCGATCTCGTTGATTGCTGAAGAATTGGGCTTGCTCCCTGAAGAGCTGGAATTCTACGGACCGTACAAAGCCAAAATCAAGCTGGAGGCTTTGGACCGCTTGAAGAATGTGCCCAATGGTCGGTACATCGATGTAACCGCCATCACCCCCACGCCGCTTGGTGAAGGCAAGACCACCACGACTGTGGGCTTGAGCCAGGCGTTGGGAGCCCACCTGGGCTACCGGGTGATGACCTGCATCCGCCAGCCCAGCCAGGGCCCCACTTTTGGCATCAAGGGCGGCGCAGCAGGCGGCGGTTACAGCCAGGTGATCCCGATGGAAGAGTTCAACCTGCACCTGACCGGCGACATCCACGCCATCACGGCCGCCCACAACCTGGTGGCGGCTGCCCTGGATGTGCGCCTGATGCATGAAACCGAATCCAGTGATGAATTGCTCTTTAATCGACTTTGCCCGGTGGATAAAAAAGGAAAACGCCATTTTGGACGCGGCCTGCTTGGGCGGCTGAAGAAATTGGGCATTGAAAAAACCGATCCGGATGAATTGACACCGGAAGAACGCCGCAAGCTGTGCCGGCTGGATATCGACCCGGCTACCATTTCCTGGCGGCGGGTGATCGATACCAGCGACCGTTTCTTACGTGGGATCACGATTGGTAAGGGCCCCGAGGAAGCCGGTTTTGAGCGTGAAACAGGCTTTGATATCACCGTGGCCAGCGAGATCATGGCCGTGTTGGCCCTGACGACCAGCCTGGCCGATATGCGCAAGCGGCTGGGCCAGATCGTGGTGGCAGTCAGCAAGAGCGGTGAAGCCATCACCACGGAAGACCTGGGCGTGGCCGGTGCCATGACCGTTCTGATGCGCGATGCGATCAAGCCCAACCTGATGCAGACCCTGGAAGGCACGCCTGTGCTGGTGCATGCCGGCCCGTTTGCAAATATCGCCCACGGAAATAGTTCCATCCTGGCGGATATGATCGGCCTGAAGTTGGCGGATTTCGTGGTCACAGAATCCGGCTTTGGCTCTGATATGGGCATGGAGAAATTCTTTGATATCAAGTGCCGCTACTCAGGGCTCGTTCCGGATGTGGTGGTCATGGTGGCGACAGTCCGGGCGCTGAAGATGCACGGCGGCGGTCCCAAGGTGGTGGCAGGCAAGCCGCTGGATCCGGCCTATACTAATGAAAACCTGGAACTTTTACGGGCGGGCATGCCGAACCTGCTGCATCACATCAAGATCGCCCGCAAATACGGCATCCCGGTGGTGGTTGCCATTAACACATTTGCCACGGATACCCAGGCAGAGCTGGATTTGATCAAAACCATGGCCGTTGAAGGCGGTGCGGATGATGCCGTTGTTTGCCGGCACTGGGAACTGGGCGGGGAAGGAGCTGTGGATCTGGCAGAGGCGGTTGTTCGGGCTGCTGAAAAGCCATCGGATTTCCACTTCCTCTATCCGTTGGATTGGTCCATCAAGCAAAAGATTGAAACCATCGCCCGCGAAGTCTATGGCGCGGACGGGGTGGATTACTCGCCTGAAGCTGAAGCCCAGATCGAAGAATTCAACCGCCTGGGCTTTAACAAGCTGCCCATCTGCATGGCCAAGACCCACCTTAGTCTAAGCCACGATGCCACCCTGAAGGGCGTGCCCAAGGGATTCCGCATCCCCATCCGCGAGGTGCGGGCTTCCGTTGGCGCCGGGTTCCTCTATCCCCTCCTGGGCAAGATGAGCACCATGCCAGGTCTGCCCATCCGGCCGGGGTTCTATGACGTGGATATTGACCTCGAAACCGGAAAAGTAGTTGGTCTTTCATAAAGTCTCTGGAAAAGCTGGCGGAGGAAACTCCGCCAGCTTTTTTTGTGTCCTTGATTAATGCTGCACCCTGGGTGAGGTCCCGATGGATGAAAATACCAAATTGCGCAAGATACTGGATTACCTAGAAAATGAAATCCAAGATGCCATGCACGAGCACGCCATTGCCGATAATGAGCATGAATATGACCATGCTTCCGGGCGGATCTCCCTGGCGGACCGCCTGATCCACATGATCCATCAGATGCTCGACGAGTAAATCCAGCATTTCTGAAAAAATTGGTTCCCTTGATTTACCGCTGTTCTTGCGTAGTGCTATACTTGGGGTCATGAAACGAACCAGGATTTCCAACCGGCGGGCTGTCATCCGGCAGGGGGCGGAAGAATATCTCCTGATCACATTGCTGGCATTTGCTGCCACGGTTGCCGGTACGCGCCTGTTTCTGGAATTGACCGGGTATCCCCAGATTGGCGGCGGCGAATTGCATATCGCCCACGTCTTATGGGGCGGCTTGTTTCTCTTCGCGGCAGCCCTGGCCCTGTTGGTGTACGCCAATCGCTGGGTGTACCGGGTGGGGGCTTTGCTGGCCGGCATTGGTGTGGGATTGTTCATTGACGAAGTCGGCAAGTTCATCACCAGCAGCAACGATTATTTTTATCCCTCGGCTGCGCCGATCATCTATGCTTTCTTCCTGCTGACGGTACTGATTTTCCTGATCTTCCGCCGGCCGCCAAAAATTACCTCTCGTGAGGCTCTCTACTATATTTTTCAGGACCTGGAAGAAGTTTTGGATCGGGACCTCTCTGCGGATGAACGGGATAAAGCCCTGCAGGAATTGGCCAAGGTTCGCAAAGCCAATCCGCCAGAGGAATTGAGCCGCCTGGCAACGGGGCTGGAAGAATACCTGCAGACAGCGCCGATCTCACCGACGCCTGAACGCCCTGATTTTCTGAACCGACTGCTTAAGCGCTACTTGCAATTTGAAGGTAAGTGGCTGAACCACCCGCGCTTTCGAGCCATCCTGGCCGGTGGATTCACGGCGCTGGGTCTGTGGGCACTCTACTTCCCGGTCTCCGTTCTTCTAACCATCCGCACACCCCTGGAATTGCAGGAGCTGCTGTCTGCGTTGGTGACCGACCGGCTGGTGCGCAACCCTTCCGGGTTGAACTGGTTTGAATGGCGGGTTGGGCTGGAAGGGGCCGTCGGGTTGGCATTTATCATCACGGCGGTGTTGTTGGCCCTGGGCAAGGATAAACGCGGCGTTCCACTGGCCCTGGCGGGTTTGATGGTGAATCTGACGGTGGTCAACCTGCTGGTGTTTTTCTTTGACCAGTTTTCCACAATTGCCATTGCTTCGGTGCAGTTCATCCTGTTGATCGGAGTGCTGCGTTACCGATCCATATACATGAATCATAATCTACCCAATGTGGCCCGGGAGAATTCGCCCATCCTGGATGAGCGACCGGCAGAAAGGAAAACCGAATGAAACGATTTCCCTTTGCACATACATTTTCAGTGGTTGCCTGGGATGGTACTTCCGGCCAGATGGGCGTGGCAGTCCAATCCCACTGGTTTTCGGTTGGCAGTGTGGTCACCTGGGCTGAGGCCGGAGTAGGAGTGGTAGCCACTCAAGCCCTGGTGGAGATCGGTTACGGCCCGCGCGGCCTGGAGAAGATGCGTAATGGTATCCCCGCCTCGCAAGCCCTTGCGGAACTGCTCGCGCTGGATGAGCTGAGAGATGTGCGCCAGGTGGCCATGCTGGATGCCAGCGGGCGGCATGATGTCCACACGGGCAAGCGCTGCATGGAAGCTGCCGGGCACATCAAGGGGGAGGGCTTTTCGGTGCAGGCCAATATGATGTTAAACGAACACATCTGGCCGGCTATGGCAGAGGCCTTTAAGTCCTCCGGGGGAGACCTGGCAGAGCGGCTGTTACAAACCCTGGAGGCTGCCCAGACTGCCGGCGGGGATGTACGCGGCCAGCAAAGTGCAGCACTGCTGATCGTTACCACGGAGAAACCTGCCCAACCCTGGGAAGGCCGCGTGTTTGATCTGCGCGTGGAGGATCACTCTCAACCCATTGTGGAATTGCGCCGGTTGGTATTAGTCCAGCGAGCGTATGATCATATGAACCGCGGAGATGCCCTGCTGGGCAAGGGGGATGTGGAAGGCGCTTTGCAAGAATATTCTTCTGCTGCCCGGATCGCCCCCGATATGGACGAGCTGCCCTTCTGGCATGCCGTCACCCTGACGGACCTGGGCCGGTTGGAAGAGGCGCTGCCCATTTTCAAGCACGTCTTTACAGTCAATCCAAACTGGGCTCTCTTGCTTCAACGGCTGCCGGTGGCAGGGATGATGAAAGAGAATCCGGAAGCGTTGCAGCGTATCCTTTCTTTACCCGAGGCCATGCATGCCTGAGCGGGTGAATCGAAGCGCCATATTAAGCAAGTTGGAAGCTGAATTGCTGCCGTTGGCATTCGTCCAGGCCATGTGGGAGGGCGGTGCGGCTGCCTTTGACCGGGTGGATGAGTGGTCCGACCTGGATTTGCAGGTGGTAGTGGATGATGAGCGGGTCGAGGAGACGGCCGGGGTGATTGAGGCTGCCCTGCAGCAGCTTTCTCCCATCGCCATCCGTTATGAACTGCCCCGTCCCACCTGGCACGGACACTACCAGGTTTTCATCACCCTGGAGAAGGCCAGCCCGTTCCTGATGGTGGACCTGTGTATCATGCAGCGTTCCAATCCAAACCGGTTTTTGGAGCCGCAAATTCACGGCCAGGCGGTGGTGCATTTTGATAAGTGCGGCCTCACGGCTGCCCCGACCTGGGATGAGGCTGTCTGGCAGGTGAAAATCCGCGAGAGGCTGGAAACGATGGCGATCCAATTCGAGCTTTTCCAGGTTCTTTCGGAAAAGGAGATTTCCCGCGGCAACTGGCTGGAGGCGCTGGCCTTTTACCAGGGTTATACTCTGCGCCCGTTGGTCGAAGCCTTGCGGATGAAGTATTCCCCCCATCATTACAATTTCCATACCCGCTACATCCATTACGAACTCCCGGCAGAGGTCGTCACCCGCCTTGAACGGCTCTACTACCTGCCAGAGCCTTCCCGCCTGGCCTCTGCCCGGCAGGAAGCCGAGGCCTGGTTCCGTGAATTACAGGCAGAGTTAAGGGCTCAATTTTTCAAAGGTGTGATATGAACGGATATTTTGTGGATGTCGACGGTGTTCGTACGCATGTGATCCAGGAAGGCAGCGGAGGTGAATCGGTCCTCTTACTGCATGGGGGTGGGATTGATTCGGCTTTGCTGTCCTGGAAGTTGACCATCCCGGTGTTGGCGGAGAATTTCACGGTCTATGCCCCAGATTTCCCTGGTTACGGCGCTTCTTCCACTTCCCCACACGGAATGGTCATGCAAGATTTGATTAACTTTTGCCTGCACTTGATGGAAGCGCTTCAACTATCCCGGGTTCACCTGGTGGGACTTTCCATGGGAGGGGGGACCGCCCTGGGGGCTGCGCTGGCCAACCCCGGCCAGGTTAAAAGCCTCACGCTCGTCGATAGCTACGGCCTGGCCAGCAAGGTACCAATGCATCTGCTTTCGTACTGGATGGTCAAGATCCCCGTGGTTACCGATTGGACATACGCCTGGATGAAACGCTCCCGTAGTGCGATCCGCTGGTCGCTAAAATCAATTCTCAAAAGACCGGGTTCCATCACCCCGGAGTTGGTGGAAGAGGTGTTCCAGGATATCCAGACCTCCGGCGGGTGGAAGGCATTTGAAATCCTCCAGCGGGATGAGATTTTCCCCAACGGATTAAAGACGGTCTTTATGGATCGGTTGGCGGAACTGAAAATGCCGGTCCTGATCATCCACGGGGACAAAGACAGCCTGGTGCCCCTCTCCGCCGCGCGGGAGGCGGCAGGACGGGTCATCAATGGACGGATATCCATCCTCAAGGGCTGCGGTCATTGGCCCGGTCGGGACGCCCCGGAGGAATTCAATCGAGTTTTACTGGAATTTTTAACTTCACAAACAAAGGAATAGATCATGCAACCAAAGACGTTTTATACGCATCACCTGGTCAAGAGCGAGGAACTCAATCATCACGGCACATTGTATGCCGGGCGCAGCGCGGAATGGTTTGTCGAGGCGGGTTTTATCGCAGCCGCCGCCCTGGTAAAACCCGAAAGCATCGTCTGCCTGCAGATCCACGGAATGGTGTTCAAACGACCGGTCAAACTGGGTGAGGTGGTGTGTTATGAGAGCAAAGTCATCCTGACCGGAAAATCCAGCATGGTGGCTTATGTGCGCGTGACTGCCCAGGATGAGTTGATGTTGGATGGATTCCTGACTTTTATCAATGTGGATGCAGACGGCCACTCGCAGCCGCATGGGATTGTGATTGAACCCTCCAACGAAGAGGAAGCTGCCCTGCAGCAGCGGGCACGTGAAGTAACCGCGAAGAAATAAATCCTTGAGATAATTTAGAGATGAAATAGAAAGCTGCCGTAACAGGCAGCCTTCTATTATTTTCAGCTCTTTGGATGAATAAAAATTAATCCTGGTCTATTTTATCCTTGATTATGTACTCATCTATGGTCAATAGGTGATAGCCATTTCGTCCCATTCGATCCAACATAACCCTGGATTCATCGGGCAGGTGGGAGATGACGGCATCCGTCACCAGGCCAGGGATAAAATCGTGGGCGTAAGCATCAAACACGGTGGCGTTGACGCAATAATGGGTGTAGGCTCCGCAAACCAGCACCCGATCCACCCGGGCTGAGTGCAGGCGGTCGGCCAGGTCGGTTTTGAAAAACCCTGAATACCTCGTTTTGCGGATCTGCCAGTGATGCGGTAAAACCGGGATTTGCGGCAAAAAGGCTGCTTCATCCGTGCCCATAATGCACTCGGCGGTCGCGGAAGCTTTCATTTTTAGTTCCCAATCCGAACCGTCCGCCTTATAAGCCGTGAAGACATGTACCACGGGCCAGCCGCGCTGGTCAAATCGCTCAATCAGGCGTTGGATATTGGCGATAACAAAATCCAGCCCCAGCCGGCGCTCCGGGCGGGAGAAGAAAAATTGTTGCATATCCACAATGAGCAGAGCATCGGTTGCATTCGGCGGAAGGGGCAATGGGTTCACGGTTCACCTCTCCAGATTGATATATAATACTATCACCTTACACCGCAAGGGGACA